>JAWKKM010000001.1:0-1936 GCA_041393255.1 Bacteroidales bacterium
TGTCAGTAATAATGATAATTGCTATTTCCCCAGATCGAGGAAAGGGTTAAGCTCTTCCATCGTCAAAAAGATTTCAGTTATTCCATCAGCAAAAGAAAGAATTTCATATTCGTTATAAATGAGTAATAAACCTTCAGTTGTTAAGCCCATATTAGCCGGAAGAATGAATTGATCGAGAAATGTAAAATCTGCCCAATTATCCTGTGATCCCATCCCCAGTTTTGCTCTTAGCTTATTTTCCACAAGCTTATTAAATTCACTTTTTCGTGTGATCATATCTTCTATAACAATTTTCTTTCCTGTCTGAGGATTTATATTGAGAAACTCTTTCATGTGGCTTCCATGAGCACCCCCAGAGTAAACATCCGATTCAAGAAGAAATGAAACAAGATGATTGCTTTGATAAGTAATGGTGGATTCTGTTGTTTGCATATAACCTCCGGTAACGGCATCTGGAAACTCAAGCTTAAAAGCTTTATAATCATTTATAACCCGCTCAACAATTTCTTCTTTTGATTTGGTTTTTTCTTCATCCAAATAACTCATTTTTGAAAAAACCATGTTCTCCATTATTGGATTAAAAACTTTGGCAGCCGGAAATTCCTCTTTCATTAGAAAGTAAGCCAAATGAATGTCTACACAACTTCCACTGTCACAATCATTGACTGTTTTATTGAATTCTGTCTTCTCAAATTCAGGAATAGCTGATCTTTCGCAGGAAATAAATGCAAAAGAAAGCACAATCACTAAACCCAAAATACCAATTTTGTTTTTCATAAAAAATTCGTTTTATTATTATGTAAATATATAAAAATTAACCTACCCAATGTTATTAAATCATTTTCGGGTTATAGAAAAACATCAATTACAATAAAACAAAACCATATCCGAGATTCGAATATCGTTTTGTCAGGCTCAATTTGTTTAAGCTTATTAAAGTGTAGCCAACTCATGAGCAATCCTTATTTCGGAATCATCCAGAGGTCTTCCTTTTAAGGAAGAGAGCAGAGCGATTAATTTTTCAACATTTGAAAAGGTTACGACTTCAGAAGAATGATTTATTTGAGCTAGAAGTTTTTTTATTAGTGTAAACAGCCTTTAACATTTTTTCACTTTCTTCTAACCTGATCCTTACATCAAGCTCAGCAGTAGAAATTTTTTGACCTTTCATATTAATCACATTTTAAATTATACCGGCAAAAATAATTTGAACAACCAAGATATTATATGACATATCAGGTACAATAGTTCATTCCAGATTTATCAATATTGTATACTTTTGTGGGGCATTTATATTGGCCTAAATGGATGAAAAAAATATAGCAGTTGGGAGACTTGCTGATTGATTATAGAAAGCATAACAAGCTGTCACAATCCGACATTGCAGCCATTTTGGATGTGGCTATTCGAACAATTGCCAGGTGGGAGAAAAACGAGACACTGGTAAAGCATCAAAAGGAAAAGGATATTGTGGAAAATCTGCTTTTCCCCTATCAGGTTGTTCGCAACCTAAATACTGAAAGACCGCTTTCTATTTATTACGACCTTAAAACCAGTCGATACTCGCAAACTGCATTATCAATTGTACCTGTTCGTGCTAACTGGTTCAAATAATATATACCCTTCGATACCAATAGGATACATAGCATTGCTAGAGATTCAGATATCGAATTTGTTATCGATATTCAGGATATGAATTACAACTCACCAAAACCTCTTAAACCCATATTAATTAAAGAGGCTTCGAAAATGGTACCGGATCTTAACCTTGTTCTCCATGACCAATCCGAATTTTATGCCGGTCAGATCACAGTTGTCCCACTTAAATTTGAGGCTTATGAAAAAATAAGGAATCGCGAAATGAGTGAAGGGTCGTTAGAAGTGAAGGATTTAAAATCAAATATTTTTCATGGGAAAACCATGCTCTATTATTATT
>JAWKKM010000002.1:0-1755 GCA_041393255.1 Bacteroidales bacterium
ATCAGATTTTGTTTATCCAAAGCAAACTTTTTGATATTAATAGCGGCATTAATATCCCTATCGTTATTGGTCTTACATTCAGGACATTTCCATTCTCTATCTGCTAATGTTAACTTTCCATTGTGGTAGCCACAGACGTTACAGATTTTTGTAGATGGTTCAAATTGTCCAATACGAAGTATTGTCTTTCCATACCATTCAGCTTTGTATTCGAACTTTGTTACGAAAGAACTCCATGATGCATCTGCTATGCTTTGTGCAAGGCAATGATTTTTCAACATACCGCTAACATTCAAAGTTTCCAATGCTATCGCTTGATTCTCGCTTATGAGCTTAGAGGATACCTTGTGTTGAAAATCATTTCTTTGATTGCTTATTTTCTCATGGATTTTTGAAACTGCAAGTCTGGCTTTTGCTTTGTTTTTTGATCCCTTCTGCTTCCTTGATAATCTTCTTTGAAGAACTGCAAGACGTTTCATTGAATTTTTGAGATACTTTGGATTCTCAATTTTCTCTCCATTGGAAAGAACAGCAAAATCTTTGATACCCACATCAATTCCAACAGTCACTTTTTCGTTAAAGATAGATTTAACAGGTGGTTCCTGCTCATCGTCTACAAGGATACTGATATAGAATTTTCCTGTTGATGTTCTGGATACAGTAGCCGTTTTTCCAACACCAATGAAACTACGATGTAATTTTGCCTTGACCCATCCTATTTTAGGAAGTTTTACTTTATTAGCATCAAAGTCCATTTTGTAGAATTGTGGAACTGAAAATGATTGTACTGGATTTTTCCTTGACTTGAAATGGGGAAATCCTTTTTTTTCTCTGAAAAACTTGGTAAATGCGTTCTCAAGATTGAGTGTAGCACCCTGCAATGACTGAGAATTAATATCCTTGAGCCATTCGTGCTCTGCTTTCAATTCGGTTATCTTAGTGTTCAATGCAAATCTTGATATTGGTTTTCCTTCTTGTTCATATGATTTTATTTTATATTCCAAAGCCCAATTATAGACAAACCTACACGCACCGAAATGCTGAAAGAACTGCTTCTGCTGTTCTTTTGTAGGGTACATTCTATACTTGTAGGCTTTTAACATGCAAAGTCATATATGTACTTACCATGTTATAAGCGTTGTGTTAAGTTATGCAGCACAACATATTTGGGGATTGGACGCAATTCATCCACCTGTTTCATTTCGAAGAAATGAAACTCCCATTAAATCTCAGATTTAATGCGAGTTTGAAAACGGTGGTCTTCTTACTCCAAAGTGATAAGTTTCCATTTAGAATGGAGATTTTAATCAATAATTCTCCATTAATAATGGAGATTAAAAGCACAATTACTCCATTTTAAATGGAAATTATTAATGTAATCAATAAAACAATTATTTTTAAATTTAATCCCATCAATGTCGATATTACTTATTGGGAACAGAGTTGAATTTAGAAGATGTTCTTTGAATTCAGAAATATCCGTTTGTATTCCGTAATTCCCAAAATCAATAACTTTTGTTAAATTGAGCTTGTCAGGATAGATATGTAATTGAGTATTAATTAACCATGGATCACTTTCAATAAATTGTCTGACCAGAGTAGATTTACCTGATCCATTCGGACCCGCAAATATCTGAATCCGCTTCATAGTTTATACACAAGTCTTTTTGGGACAACAAAAGCATTATCGAGTGTTTTTATTACTTCGACCCTGCCATCCGGGAATTTCCTGACAATATCATTACCCTGCTGGAT
>JAWKKM010000003.1:0-3656 GCA_041393255.1 Bacteroidales bacterium
ACAATCCAGCAACAGATGTTTTTACTAAAAAACTAGATTTCAATGGTGCAAATGGTGCAAATCCGCGATATGGAGCATTAATCGAAGTTAAAAAAGCGGTTATTTGGACCACAGCTAACGAATGGTCAAATGTTGTAGGGCCAACAATTGATGATGTTACCATTATTGAAGGCGATTTAGCTGTAGGTACCGATTTTGGCGATTTTTCAGCGAAATCATTAACCATTAGAGCAGGAGGAAGTTTAGTTATAGAACCAGGTCATGTAGTAAGGGTGAATGCACAAATCACAAATCTAGCCACAGAAGCTGATTTTGTAGTTGAAAGTGGCGCTAATTTGGTACAATTAAAAGACTTTCAAAACGAAGGAAGTGCAACCGTTAAAAGAGAAAGTGCACCAATTGTTCGTTTAGACTATACGGCTTGGGGAGCACCAGTAGAAGGACAAAATTTATTAGATTTTTCACCTCAAACACTTCCAAATCGTTTTTACACTTACGATTATACTGGAACTACAACAGCCACAGCTTGGATTCCAGTAGCCGATCCTAGTACCACTAATTTTGAACCATCTCATGGTTATTTGTTACGCGCACCAAATAATTGGTCGTCATCGGTTTATACGCCTTATCAAGGAGAGTTTATTGGAAAACCAAATAACGGAAGCTTTCAAAATACAGTTGGAGTAGGTTATAATTTATTAGGAAATCCATATCCTTCACCACTTAGTGCCGATGCATTTTTAACTGAAAATGCTGCTTTAGGAGTAAGTTCGTTGTATTATTGGACACATGCTGTGCCACAAAATGGCGCTTATGTTCCGCAAACTAACTATGCAAGTTATAACCTTTCGGGAGGAACTGCAGCTATAGCTGGAGGCGCACAACCCGATGAGTTTATTCAAGTCGGTCAAGGGTTTTTAGTCAATATTGCTACTGCCGGACAAGCTCAATTTTCAAATGCACAAAGAAGTGATAATAGTAACAATCAGTTTTTTAGAACTACAACAACTAACGTAGATCGTTTTTGGTTGGGATTACGAACTGATAATGCAAGTTACAACCAAATGTTAGTTGCCTATATTAATGGCGCTACAGATGGAATCGATTTAGGTTACGATGCAAAATTATTAACCAATGGAAATAGTCATTTAGCATCACTAATCAATAATGAAAATTATGTAATTCAAGGACGAAATTCAGTTTTTGAAGTCAATGATGAGGTTCCGCTAAGTTTCACCGCAGAACAATCCGGAATGTTTACAATTTCATTAGATGCCGTAGAAGGAATTTTCGATTCACAAGACATTTTACTTTGGGACAAACAATTGAATATTTATCACAATTTACAAACAAATGATTATTCGTTTACTACAAACGCAGGAACTTTTAACAATCGTTTTTCAGTGGTTTACAATAGTACGTTAAGCAACCCAACGTTTAACGAAGCTGCTATTTTGGTTTATAAAAACAATGAGCATTTAATAATTAGTTCCAATAATGAAACCCTTCAAAATGTAAAAGTATATGATATTCAAGGGCGATTATTGGTTCATAAACAAGATATAAATGCTTCAATGGTAACAATTTTAGAAATCAATGCTAAGAATCAAGTGTTATTAGTGGATATTCAAACAGAGAATGGTAGCGTAACAAAGAAAATAGGATTTTAATAAATTGAGTATAACTATAAAATTTATAATTATGAAAACAATTTTCAACTTATTTGTATTCATTACATCAGTAATATTGATTACATCATGTTCTAAAGATGATGAAGACAGCAAAAGTAAAACAAAGGCAAAACTTATAGGTTTATGGGAAAACAAAGAGTATTGTACCAATGTTGACGGTAGAGGAAATTATTGGTGGTTTTTTGAAGGTGAAGAGCAAGATCATTGCACAACATTTGTCACCGATTGTAATAGTGCGTGTTATAGCCCTTATGGTATTTTTTTTCACACTTATTTTGAAGTTATAGATGATTCTACAATTAAAATAACATATTGGGATATTTCTCAATATTGTAACAAACTGGTGAACTATATCACCAGATTATGTTACTTTTAGTATTGATGGAGATGTAATTACAATTAATGGTATTGAATATATAAAACAATTTTAATTTAATTAATTATGAAATTTTTTTTTGCAGGATTTTTATTATTTATTACTGTGCAAATGGGTTTTGCACAATCAATTAAAAATGTAAGAACTACATTAACTGAAAATGAATATGGCAATACTATTTTATTAGTAGAACCACAAACAATTGATCCTTATTCAGCAAAACCAACCGCAACAGATGCTTATGCTATATTGGTATGTTATACATACAAAGGAGAGAAAAAAGCGTTACACCAAAACATAACATATGATCTTTTGAAATATGGTAAGAAAGAATTGCATTTAGGCATGAGTGCTAGTAGAGAAAATATAACTATTGACGATGTTTATTTTTATCGTAGAGATTTGGTTTCTGAAAGTCAGTGGCCAACAAAATCACGTTGTTATTAAAATTTATTATATATGAAAAATAAAATAAAATTTTGGAGTGTTTTAGCTTTAATAATTACCTTTTTTTTGGGTTGTTCTAAAGATGATGGAGGAACTAAAACTCAATTATTAAATGGCGGAACTGTTAAAACCTATGAAGTTGTTATTATAGAAAAAGAAAATATTAATAACGAAACTTATGAGGCAATTTTTAATGGAAATTCAATAGTTTTAAATAAAATTGATGACAATCAAGTTGCGTTTATAGTAACTCCTGATATTGCATTATTTGGAGAACTAAATTTATTAGAAATTCCTGCTTTAAATTTAGAAATACAATATAATGTTTTAAATACTACATTGGTTGAAACTCCTGAAGAAACTATGCAACCTTTTATTGATATGTTAAATAATGTTGAAACTTCTTCTGTAGACCAAGGAGTTAAAATCCAGCTATTTATTGATAGTTTTATGGATTATTATAATAACTTATCTGATATTGACAAACAAATGATGGCTGTGTTTTATTTAGCAAATGAAGGGCTGTTTGTCAATAGTCTTAATATTACGGGGAAAAGCATACAAAGTTCTGTAATAGATTCATTAGATGAATGTCAAACATATACTTATGCAACGGGAGCTTTTGGGGTATTAGCTGCTGTGTCTTCGGGACCTATGCCTATTATTTCAATTTTATGTAGCGCGGGAGCTGTTGTATCATTTAAGAATGCTATTGAAACATGTGGGACATTTGCAGATCAAAATATTAAAAACACATTTGTTCAAGCAGAAAATGAAATTTTTGAAACTGAAAAGCATCAAACTTCAACAGAAATTGTTTTTAATGATATGGTCACAAAAACTGTATCTTTCTCTTTAGGAATGCGAGCTGTTAATACAGCAGATAGTGATGATAATAATTCTTATATATCAATATTTTTTCAAAGCATTAATAAAATAAATAATATAATTCAAAATAAATTAAATACTGCTATTGTTTATTATAATCAAAATGTGCCATATTTTTTAGAAATTGAACCTTTTGATACAATTGCAATTAATGATGCTACTGTTTCAGAACAAATGAGTTTAACAGAGGAAATGTTTAATAGTATGTCATTTTCAATACCAAATAACAACATTACAATTGAAACTTTAGATTA
>JAWKKM010000004.1:0-1625 GCA_041393255.1 Bacteroidales bacterium
ATGTTTTTTTCGTCCGACATAATATTTTCTTTTTACTTAAACTTTTAATAAGTATATTAAAATTTTATTTTATAATTTGTTCAATCTTCTCTATCAGCATTTTAAACCGTTCTTCTCTGATTAATGGATGGATGTGCATTGCTAAAATCTCTTCTGCCTGTGGATGATTTTTAATCGTGGTTAATTCATCTTTAATATATTGACGAACATTTTCCTCTGCAGCTAATATTTCTTCTACAATTGTAGTTCTATTATCTAATAGATAAATTATATCTTCATAATCATGACTTCCATAAAAATCATTCTGTCCTCTGCCTTTAAAAGCTTCTAACTTCGTAGCTAGAAAATAGGGTGATGGTAAAATATTAATACTTGTTCCATCTTCTAATTGTGTTTGTTGGAGGTAATCAAAACCTGGTTTATACCATTTGTTTGAGACACCTATACTGCTATCTTCTGCAGGCATTATATCAATTGCAATATCTTTGTATTTGTATGAGCATATTGCATGACCTTCTGGATCTGGATAAAATCCTAATTCAGCTAATCTTTCTTGCATTTGTGCCCATTCTGCATAATTTGCCAAATTGA
The DNA here is from genome assembly GCA_041393255.1 of Bacteroidales bacterium. Lineage (GTDB taxonomy): Bacteria > Bacteroidota > Bacteroidia > Bacteroidales > JAADJA01 > JAADJA01. The sequence continues at coordinate 592 of JAWKKM010000004.1, forward strand.
TTGTCATATCAATATCAGAAGTTGGTCGGATTTCTTCAGCAGCAGGATCATCTGTATATAAACTGATGACCGCACCTCCAATGAACACCATTTTATCTTTTAACTCTTGTAATCCATGAGCTACCTGAGCTACTAAATCAAGATTTATAATTTTGTTATGCATTCAGAATTCGTTTTTCAAGTTCTTTTTTTGCTATTTCTTTTTCTCGAATTCTTCCTACCCTTATAGCATCTACCATTGTTAGTAATTCATATAGTTTTTTATCGCTTAATGTTGCTTCTACTACTGTGTTATATAATGGTTCAATCGCTTGCCCTCTTTCCAAACCCTTGGCATAAGGCCAAACGTATTTATCATTTGATCTAATTATTTGATTTAAAGGTTCTGCAGCATGTGCTGTTAAAACGCCTCTTACAATAGCACCTGGTTGTTGTGGGAAAGCGTAAGAAACACCATGAAGTAAAAACTCTGTAAAAGCCAATTTGTTTACTTTTTTTCTTGCTTCATCAATCAATCCTGCATATTTGGAACGATTTAGAGATTGACTTACTTCCGATTGACTAATTCCAAGTTCTTGAGCAATAGTATGATGAAACCATTGTTTATTTCCTAATGCAATGATTTTTAGTAAAATTACTATGTCTTGTGGCTTCAAATTGTTTTTAGATTGTTGCATATATTTCATATTGCGATATGCAATATTACTTATTTATTTTTTGAAAAACAATATTTTACGTATTTATATTTCATATTGCGATATGCGATATGGGTTGTTTTTTATAGCTGAATTATCAGGATAAACCTGACTGATTTACTATGAAACATCACTTTTATTAATCGAATCAATATAAAACTGTAATTCATACAATTCGATTAATTCTTCAGTAACATTCGAAAGTTGTGCTAATTGGACAAAGTTTATGTTTTGAAATAAAGACTTTTCACCTAATACATCTTGAAGAATGATGTAAATTACTTGCTGCCATGTTTTCGTATTGCAATTGATGGTGGAGTTTTTTAAGTAAATGATTAT
>JAWKKM010000005.1:0-313396 GCA_041393255.1 Bacteroidales bacterium
CCCAATTTTCTGTATTCCCATTTACAAAAATATTATCCGATGTATCTGCAACAAACCCTCCATAGAAGCCGAAAGGTACAACACCTTCTTCCATTGCGAAAATATTGTTCTTTGCTGTGGTCGTATCGAAAGTTAAAATTACAGGAAGCGATTGGTCGTATTGGTGAACAAAAGTATTGTTTAAGAAATTTAATTCTTTATCGGGTAAAAAATCGTTAATAGTCGCTCCAAAACCGCAAACTGAATCAGCAAGGTTGTAGAAAAAATTAATCGTATCCGCTTCGAGGTGAGTTCCTGATCCAGGCTTTTGATAAGGTCCGGTGTATCCGCGGCCAATAAATTTATTATAGGCTATTTCGACATAAGCTGATTGTGAAACATAAATACATGCACCGCCATCATCATCAATGGTATCTTGAGGCGGATAGAATGTATTCCATAAAATCTTACCCCTGTCTGGGTGATAGGAATTACTGCCATAAATTAAACAAAATTTATTTCCAGTATTGCTTCTGTCAAGTATATTGTTTTGTATCAAATAATTATTTCCCCTGAAATGAATGCAGTCTCCACCTGATTGCAGCTGTGAATGGCCTACCGTATACCAGTGCCTGTTAACGCGATAAATATGTGAATTTTGAACCGTTAAATTATCTATTCCACCAAAAATACCATCATCTCCTATATCAAATATTTCAACATTGTCAACCATTACGGTGTCAACAATAGTACCTCCGGGAAAGGTCATGGATGTTATTGCACAGCCCCAACGGTGCATTTTGCAATTACGAATTGTTGTTTGTGTAGTATTGGTTGTACCACTTGTGTGGCCAGATATATAGATGGCATCTTTATGAAAAACCCCCTCTGTAACGCCATAATTGCCCACAAGCTCAAGATTTTCAATGGTAATACCCCTTGTATATTTTAAATAGATACCATTTGCATCATCAAAATGGATTACCGGCCTTTCGCCTGTGCCGTAGGCTCCAATATAAATATCATGTAAATTGCTGCTTGATAAAGTCATTAAGGTTGATGAGCGCACTTCCATTGTTCCCCGCTTTTGCAGATACGAAGTATTGCTTTGAGGAGAAACATCGCTCCATGAATCCCAGGGATGGTCAATGGAGCCATCCTGTCCGGGATCACCCTGATTTGTTGGATCAATATACACAACATTCTGTGCAAAAATAATTGACGAATAAATCAAGACAAGGATGATGGTTATTAGCCAGAATTTAAAGTTGTACAAAAGGTTGGTTTGATTTTTAGTTTGAGTGTTTAAGTTCATAATGCTTTTTATTAGTGCTCTTTAGTTTAACATGAATTAATTCTTATTTAAGTACGATTGTCGTTGGATTGGCAGGCTAATTGTGACGACATCATTGTTTCCCTATTCACTATCATGCCAAAGACATATGTGTCTGATAACATTAAACTTACACCAAACAAAAACAAAAAAGATGCTATCCGAAAATGTAGTTTTTTTCAATTTCGTAGAGAATCTAAAAAAATATTTTAGCTGGAATTTTGTGAGGCTTTATATGCGCACAACAGGCATATAAGAATCTGTAGAATCCAGTTCTCACAAGGGGTAAAATGCGCAAAAAAACAAGCCGGGCAAACCGGTGAATATGGGATATGGTGCGGGTATTGTAATGAAAAAATATAAAAGACTCAACTTCGTGGAGTGAATACAAAGAGAAATGACAAGATTTAAAGCAGAACCTGGTATTGCTTAAAACAAGAAGGTATAATACAACCTAGCCTATCTGTTTTTTAAACTTAGCTTTTAATTCTTTATTGATATATATAGCGTTGCATCCAAATCTTTTTTCCAATTCAAAACCATTTCCTATTATCTCCGAATAAGTTTTCAAATCCTTGTCAAAATCAAATTCAATACAGAGCAATAAGGTTTTGCTCAGCGAATTCTTTGCACCTTTCAAAACCTCCACATTTAAACCTTCAACATCAATGCTCAATAGGTTTATGAAAGGCAATTCAAATTCCGAAATAGCATCATCCAATTTCATTACGGGCAAATACCTTACTTTGTGTAAATCCTTATCTCTTGTAATGTTTATGATTGAGATCAAAAGTGCTTAATGCAGGTGTTTTCGAAATAAACAATTTCTTCACTGCTGTAATATCCGAACAACCCAACATTAATGCAATGTCTCTTTTTCTGAAAATCCTGAACAGCCTTACCAGCTCTTTGTTGGGCTCGATAATTATTCCCGAGTAACCCTTTCGGTACAATAAATAAGTATTTGATATAGAAGAGGGATGATTTGCACCAACATCTATATAAAGCGAGCCTTCTAAATTGTAACCAAGCAGGGTCTCCACTATAAATTTATCTTCACCATGCTGTGAATAGCTGCTTCTTATTGGTAGGATAGTGTTTAAAAAAGCGACAAAAAACCGCTTATATATACCGACAATAGGAAAATAATTAATAATAAACTTCTTCATCAGTTAGAGTATTTATAAACGAGGGTTTATGATAAATATTCATTAGAAATCAAAAATACTTTATATACAGTTCAGTCCCGATGCAAAACAGAAAATTTACCTTAAAACATTGTTTTGCCAGCTTCTTCAGTTTTCGAATTGTTCTGAAATACATAGGCTAAAAACGATACATCAAAGCTACTAAATACTTGAACAAATAAATAAAAACAATTTGAAACTTAGAAAAAATCCGGAAAGAAAAAGAATAGAAAGCCTAATGATTATTTCTGGAGTGCCCAGCATTGTATAACCTCAACGCTATTTTTTTCTCAAATAACCACGGAGCCTGTTTTTCATCCGTAACTTTAATATGCTAATAAGTATTCGGGTATCGGGAACATTGGTGTAATAGTAAGCAAACAACCCAACATAATCATGGGCAGGAATCGTTTTGAAAATTAAATCCTTAATGTTTTGAAGACTGAATACAACATCTTTCCTACGGGCTAACTTAAAATCCTCTCCCCGGATATTATAAACAATATTCAATTCCTGTGGTTTCATGGCCCTTTCAAAACCATGTATTATGGCTTTGCAGGTTTTGGAAGTTAGAACAAATTCTTTCGTAAAACTTTCCTTCTGCCCATACAAATCAACTTCAAAGTCAAAATCCTTGAGGGATTCATTGAGTCTTTTAAGTCTGTCAGGAAGTATTTCGGAATAAGCATCATAAACATTAACAGAATCTTCAATCGGTTTAAACTTGATTTCCTTCTGAAGCATTTGCAAGCTAACCTGCCCCCAATATGACTTGGTAACCATATTGGTTCCTAAATCATTAAAGTTTGAGCTATACGAAACCTGAGGATAAATAAAAAATTTACCTTCAACCACCATGTAACCATACATATACTTTTTCCAGGAAGCCTGAGACCAATTATTGGTAACAATCATTGGCAATCCTTTGATTGATTTTAAATCAGGGTTTAAATCAAACCATTTCCTAAACCGATCCCATTGTTCAACGGAATATGTCATACTCAATGAACAAGGCACTTGTGAAAAATATACATCCGAATCCTCCATAAGCGGAATGAAGGGAAGTTTTGAAGCTTCGGTGTAGGGCAGGTTGTATAATGAAATTCCGGCAATCTCATCCGAATCTTTATAATAATTAAGGCATTCCTGTCCAAAATTATAAAAATGTGGAGAAACTACCATATCGTCTTCGAGGATGATGGCTGAACCATATTCATAAGTTAAGTCGCCACAAAAATTATAATGACTCCTCATTCCAAGGCGCTCCTTGTGATAAATCACCTGCTTTTCGCCATTCTTCCACTTATACTCATTTCCAATTTCAGCTACTCGTTGATTATTTCCATCATTATCAATACTTATTATAAGTTTGGTTCCCTTCGGACAAACAGCTCTATCCAATGTACTCAGTATGCGTTGAAGCGTATGAGTCCGGTTAAATGCAACAATAACAATAACAGGTTGATAGTAATTTTTCATATTCAATGTTATTTCTTCATCTTTAAAATGAAACCATCAATGACAACGTTTTACATCATCGTATCAAAATCAACAGACTATCGGACATTTTTACCAATCCTGGCCGTTAACATTTCTCTCAGTTTTTTCAGGTCATGCCTTTGAACATGAACCAGGTGTATTCCATATAAAATCATCATTCCATATAAAACAGGCCTCCAGCCCATTAGTTCGGCTATTAATATACATGCCCCAAATACAATCTTGGGCACCCAAAACTTCAAAATATGGGGAACCGTTTGGCCAAAGGTTTTGTAAAAACCAAAATACAGGTAAAGCGGCACATTGATAAAAAGAAAACCAGCTGTGTATGAAATTGCAATTATTCTAACAGAAAAAAATGCCCCGATAATTATTGAGGCTGTCATAATTATCGCTGAAATAACTCCAATTTGCATAAATACTTTTTCCTTTTCCAAAAGAATAAACATGTGGCCGGTAGTTGTTACAAGTGTTTTGAAAATTATTAAAATTCCGAAATAGGGCAATAGATCGGCAACCATAATCCAATCTTTTCCCCATAATACCCTGACAAAAAGATCGGGGATCAAAATCAGAACCGCACCGATCGGATAGCTGATTATACTTATTATACCAAGAATGCTTCTGTATTCATCATTTACATTGCCACCCTCCGATTTTAGTTTTTTCAGGCTGGGATACAACACCGTACCAAATATACCTCCGATTAAATTATTCGCAAGATCAAGCATTTTATAGGCCCGGTTATAAATTCCCAAATCATAGCTGCTGTAATATTTACCAATGATCAGGTTATCTGAATTTCTTGACCAATAATTGATAATGTTAAAACTACTCAGGTTCTTAATCAACGATTTTGTTTTGCGGTAAGCGACTCTTGGATAGCTAAATTTATAGAATTTAAATCCCAAACGTACTTTATATTCAAAAAAAGCATATTGAGATATGTGCATCAGAATAACCGGAATAATTAGTGACCAGTAGGAAAATCCAAATGCTGCAAACACAATCATCAAAAGGATGCTAATGACATTGGAAACAAGCCTGATCTTCCCAATATAGTTAAAGTCGAGTCGCTTCATTAAAATTGCGTTCGGGACTATAGCAAAGGCTCCAAAAATAAAAATGGATGACATAACCATGGTGGGCAGAATTAAAGCACGATCGTCATAAAACCATCCTATGAGGAAAGCCAATGACATAGTAATCAGAAAAAGGATAAAACCTATGTAAAATGCAAGGTTACTCAAAGCCTTGTGGTAAGTAAGTCCATAATCAGAACGAATGATTGCATAGCTTAGGCCAACATCTGAAAACACGCTTACAAAACCAGTAAACACAGTAATTAAAGCCACGAACCCATATTCCTCGGGAAGCAATAGACGGGACAATACAATGGAGGACAGGAAACCTGCAATTTGCGATACATAATTATAACCGCCAAGTGTAATGATATTCTTTAAAAGTGATTTTTTAAAACTCACGCTTTAATTATAATTATGTTGATGATACTATTCATTTCCAAAAAAAAATTATTGCTTGCCCACATCCCGTTTCTTGCTATTCTATAAACTCAAAGCATACGAATTGCCATTTTGCAATTCGATCAAACTCCTACGAAGTTTGGGAATTATGGATATACCTTACCCATCACAATAAAGCAGCCATCCTGAGATGAACTTATAGCCCATATTCTAAAAAAAGTTACAGCAGAACTGCATGACAAAAACCGGTTCAAAAGTAAAACCATCAAGATTCAGCCTATTATTTCATTTTTACAAAAACTTTTGCTGGTTAGTAAACATTCCATCAAACCAAAAGTTTCAGTTCGATTAAATTAATGATTCGAAAAATTTAAGCTTCCTTTATAAATCAATTGCCAAAAATAATCATATACGCACACACGGTGTAAAAGTGCAAACAAATAAATACCCGGGAAAAATGATATTCAAGCCTAAAACAATATGCGAGGTATATCCATGAACATAAACCAGCATCAATTGTTTTTTAGTTTGATAATCATTAGTGATGCGTTAAAAAATGTTTAATCAATTAAAAGTATAATAAAAACAATATATACAAGACGTTCTTTGATTTTTTGATTTGATTTGCAGGGTAACTTTGTCAGAAACAGAGTTATGAATATAGGCAAGTATGTTTTTGCTCAAGTTCTATCATTAGTCAATCGATACGAATTTCAAAAATGTGTTAGTCGATATAATGGAGACTATCGCACAAAAGAATTAAATTGTTGGAATCAATTTGCACAATTATTCTTTGGACAATTAACTGCCAGAAATGGGTTGCGAGATATTTGTCTTTGCCTAAATGCCCATAAGAAAAGTTTGTATCATTTAGGAATTAAGCAGAGCGTTAATCAATCCACATTATCTCGTGCAAACGAGAATAGGGACTGGCGAATCTTTGCAGACTTTGGCACCTATCTTATAAATCTTGTTCAGCCACTATATGCCGATAATTCAATTCCTGACATAGAAATTGATAACGATGTTTTCGTTCTAGATTCAACAACTATTTCTGTTAGTATAATCCTGATGAACTGGGCAAAAGGTAAATATTCGCGAGGTGCTGTAAAGATGCATACATTATTGGATTTGCGAGGTAGTATACCGACCTTTATTCATATAACCGATGGTAAGTATCACGATGTAAATGCACTTGATGAAATTGAAATTATTCACAATGCAATTTATGTTATGGATAAGGCTTACCTGGACTTTGGTCGGCTCTATGACTTAAACGAATCAGGATCATTTTTTGTAATCCGGGCCAAAAACAACTTTCGTTTCAAGGCCACTGCATCAAGGAAGATAGACAAAGCTACAGGTTTACGTTGTGACCAAACGATAAAATTGTTGGGTCCCAAAAGCAAGAAGCTATACCCTGAAAAATTAAGGCGTATCAAATACTACGACCAACAGAAGGATTTAACACTTGTATTCTTAACCAATAATTTTGACGTAGATGCTTTAGACATTGCATCCATTTACAAAAATCGTTGGCAGATAGAAGTTTTTTTCAGATGGATAAAACAAAACCTTCAAATAAAGACTCTGTGGGGACATTCTGAAAATGCAGTTAAAACTCATCTTTGGATAGCAATATGCACATATCTAATAGTTGCTAATCTTAAACATCAAATCCGTAGTTCATATTCAGTCTATGAAATGATGCAAATTTTAGGAATTTTAGCCTTTGCTAAAATGCCTATAAATGAACTATTTACAAAACAGCAAATCAATCAAAATGTCAAAGAACAACTTAACTTATTTAATTACAATAAAATATTAACGCATCAGTAATATTTGATAATTATTAAATCGGGTAAATTTCTTCGGATTTTCACATATAAAATTTTAAATATATTTATATTGTATTAACATGAAGCAACTTTAAAATAATTATTTTTGCGCTTAACCATAAAGCTAAACCTTTTGGTATTTGATGCGTAATAACAATCTTTAAATTACAACAGTTGAAAAACAATTACCATTTCAAAATCTATAGTTACTAATTAATGCTTTTTAATTCAATTGAGTTTGTAATCTTTCTACCAATAGTTTTTCTAATCTATTGGTTTCTTTTGCAAAAGAATTTAAAATTGCAGAACATTTTCCTGTTAGTTGCCAGCTATGTTTTCTATGGCTGGTGGGACTGGAGGTTTTTATCGCTTATTGTGGTCAGTTCATTTGTCGATTATTTTGTTGCCAATAAAATTGATACAACATCAAACGTAAAGACCCGCAAAATATACCTTACTGTAAGTATTTTGGTCAATATTGGATTTTTAGGGTTCTTTAAGTATTTCAATTTCTTTGTTGACTCTTTTGTTGAGGCATTTGCAAATGTAGGTATAACAATGCATGCCCGAACCCTGAACATTATTTTGCCGGTGGGAATTAGTTTTTACACTTTTCAAACCCTGAGTTATACCATTGATGTTTACCGCAAAAAGCTTGCTCCGACGCGCGACTTTATAGCCTTTTTCACTTTTGTTGCATTTTTCCCCCAGCTTGTGGCAGGCCCCATCGAAAGGGCCATAAACCTGTTGCCCCAATTTTACGAAAAAAGAAAATTCGACATTGCTAAAGCCACAGATGGAATGAAACAAATTCTGTGGGGCTTGTTCAAAAAAGTAATCATAGCAGATTATTGTGCCGGTTATGTTGATGAGATATTTTCCAATTACGACACGCTACCGGGAAGCACCTTATTGTTGGGGGCATTTCTATTTGCCTTCCAGATCTATGGGGACTTTTCGGGCTATTCGGATATAGCAATAGGTACTGCACGACTTTTTGGTTTTGACCTGATGCGAAATTTCGCATACCCCTATTTTTCAAGAGATATAGCAGAATTTTGGAGACGATGGCACATATCCTTATCCACCTGGTTCAGGGATTATGTATATATCCCTTTGGGAGGAAGCAAGGGCGACACACTTTTTAAAATCAGGAATGTTCTTATTATTTTTGTTGTGAGTGGATTCTGGCATGGAGCAAACTGGACATTTGTAATCTGGGGATTATTGAATGGCTTGTATTTTCTGCCACTCATGCTATTCAATTTGAACCGAAGCAATATGGGTATTACAGCTCAGGGGAAATGGCTTCCATCATTGAAAGAAACGGGCCAAATGCTGATCACTTTCTTCATAACACTCATTGCCTGGATATTTTTCAGGTCGGATAATGTGGGACAGGCATTTCATTATATTTCTGAAATGTTTTCAGTGTCTTTATTTACGCTGCCTGAACTTAAAAAACTTTATTTCGTTCCGGTAGTATTGATTTTTATCCTTATCGAATGGGTAAGCCGCGAGAAGCAACATGCGCTTGAAATCAGCAATCTGCCTGTTTATGTTCGATGGCCAGTATATTTAGTATTCGGGTTTGTTGTTTTATTATCATTTAACAACAATCCAAATTCATTTATCTATTTTCAGTTTTAAAATGGGCAGATTTTTATTAAAAACAGCACTCTATATTTCTTTGCTAGCAGCAATCGCATTGCTTTATTTGCTTTTGATCTATTTAAAGCCCCAGCTTGTTGACGATTTTTATTACCGGTTTACAACACCCAAAGCCAGCTCATTAATTTTGGGATCTTCCAGATCGGCACAAGGAATCAAGCCATCGGTTATAAATAAACGAATCTGTACTGAAGAAAATAAAATCATTAACCATTCATTTGCCATAGGGCCAAGTAGTATTGGGCCTAATTATTACAGAGAAGTTACTAAAAAACTAAAAGATTCGAATACCGATGGTGTATTTATTATTTCAGTTGATCCCTGGACCCTGTCAACAAGTATAAAAAATATTAATGATGATTCAACCCAGTTTTTTGAAGTTAGAAAAGAGTTGTTTGTTGGCAATTTGAAATCAAGTAGTACAAATCCTAACATGGATTATTTGTACACGTATTGGAACAATAAATTTTCACCATTCGGAATGCTTTTCAAGCAAGCTATAAATTACAAAAACATGCTAATATTGCACCGGGACGGCTGGCTGGAAATGGATATTGACATGACGCCGGCTGTGGTTGAACAAAGAATACAAAGCAGTACCCTCGAATACAGCAGCAAGGAAGACAAGCTTTCCGAAACAAGGTTCTTTTTCCTTGAAAAGATTATTTCCTTATTATTAAAACATGGCCAGGTTTATTTAGTCCGAATGCCGGTTTCTTTACCAATGGCCGAATTGGAAGAAATGCGTTTTCCTGAATTCGATCATAAGATCCAAAAGGTTTCAGAAAAATATCAATTGGAATATATTAATTTTATCTCTTTATCGGGAGAATTTAAAACTACCGATACACATCATCTTTACAAAGACGAATCGGAACGATTTACGCATCTGCTTTGCGATTCAATTGTTGCGATAAGGCAAAATTACTATGATACAGTTTATAAATACATCCGCTAATGACTAAGAACAACATAAGACACCTTAAGAACCTAAAAATAATCAGTGTCTTTATCCTGGCTTTGGTTATTTCAACTGCATGCTTAAGCAATTCCGAAGGGAATAAAGATATCACAGTGGTATTTCGTTTCGATGATTATTCGGCACTTAGCGATACCGAACTTGAAGTGGCGATTATTGAAGCATTTCGGGAGAAAGGGCTTTCCTTCACCATAGGAGTCATTCCTTTTGTTTGTGAAGACAGTTTTTTTAAGACTTCGCCACAGAATACAATTCCACTTGATTCGCTTAAAGCCCAAATCCTGCGTGATGCTGCGCTGGAGGGAACTGTTGAGATTGGAATGCATGGATATTCACATCAAACCATAAAAGAAGGGAATAACAATGCTGAGTTTTTGGGGATGGCATATGAAGAGCAGCTTCGCCGGATTAAGGAAGGTAAAGAATTGCTTGAAGCCACTACCGGTATTGAAGTAGTTACTTTTATACCTCCTCAACCGTTACGATTTAAACACGCTTAAAGCAGTTGAACTCAATGGTTTTAAATTTTTCTCTGCCAGCATCATTGGAAAGATGGACAATGCAACCACATTAAAAATAGTTCCCAACACCTCTTCACTGAATCAACTGAAAGAGGCAGTGGAATATGCCCGGAATTCCGGTAAAGAAAAACCTTATATTGTTGTTTTGTTTCATTCATACGATTTCATAGAATCAAGTGATAATCGGGGAAATTATACGTTATCAAACTTCCTCGATCTATTGGATTGGACGGCATCACAAAAGGATATAAAAACAAAAACCATCAAAGAAGTTGCTGGTACTACGAATGATTTTGAAAGCGAGCGTTATGCCATCAACATCAAAATTGTTAATTTCAACATTCTTTTACCCCCGTTCATGAGGCCCGCTGACACAGGTGTTTATATTGACAGAAGCGACTTAACCAACATTACTTTCAGATTTGTGCTTTTTTATGTGGTAATTATCATTTTTTCCCTTATAATTGCCCTTTTAATAAACAAGGTGATTTTATCCCGCTTAGGGATTTTAAAACCTGTATTAAAATATGGAATTACAATCTTGCTTGTTTTGGCAATTGGATATACATTTACGACAGAACTTGCCGGATTCAAAGTATTAATTATTGATGCCATATTACTTGGTTTCGCAGCTGGAATTTGGATCAATGATTATTGTAAACACAGAAAAAAATTTAAATAGTTTGAGTATCCATGAATCTGAGAACTCTTTTTAACATCAAGAACAAAATTGTCATCTCACGAAGAAATGCAGGCTTCGGCGACAACCTTTTTGCTGCTGCACATGCCTGGCACTATGCTAAAAAGACCAACAGAACTTTGGTAATCAATTGGGCGCCTTCAAGGTATTTAAAGGACGACAAAACCAATGGGTTTAGCTACTTTTTTGATGTTCCGGAAGAGATATTGGGAGTACCTGTAATTGCCGATGACAAAGTAAGTTTTCTTGCCAGGCTACTTATCCGAATGCCCATTACTCCTTTAAAATATTTTGTCCCCAGTATTTTCGCTCTCGCTGCCAGGCGCTTTCTAAAAACAAAAACCCCTCAGTTTATTAATAATATAATTACGAAAAGAGAAGATTGGATCAAGGATTTAATTGAGCAAAGCAGGGATGTAAATAGCAAACTCTTAATCTTTGATGGATGCTATGGTTTTTTAGTTGATGAAACAGAGCCTTTCTTTTTACAGTTACAGCTTAATCCTAAATTGAGCCAACGGGTAGATGAATTCGTCGAAAAACACTTTAAAGATAAATCCGTGATTGGTATTCATATTCGATACTATGATAAAACAATGCCGGTGAGCAACCACACACAATACTGGCTTGAACCCGAAAAAAGCCTTGAATCCATTAAGGATAAACTAAACGAGGTGATTGATGGGCTGACAGGAAAAGATTACATCATTTACCTTGCCACCGACTCAAAAGAAGTACAGGATTACATAAACCAAAACTTTGATAAAGTCGTAAAGTATAAGAAGGAATTTGGCACCCATGATAACCTGGAACTTCATGATGAACGGCCGGTAGAAACAGCATCTGCATCCTTGATTGAGATGTTTTTGCTGACCAAGAGCGAAATCATGCTCCGATTTCCTCCAAGCGGATCCTGGTTTTCTCATCTTGGCAGCATACATTCGGATGAAATTGTTAATTTTGAAGAGAACTAATACCAAAAACACCAAAGAGTCGAAAGGTATAAACCAAGATTGCACTATAAAAATTTGCAAAAGGATCAACAAAACCAAGTAACTGCAGATTATTCGAAATGGAGAGATTGAATTGTTTTTGAATATATAAAACCATGATCTTTCAGGGATGTCATGTAATTCTTAACAGAAGCGTTTAAACGCAACTTGTATTTTTTTGCATAAGACAGTTGCAATAGAGGATATTCTAAATGAATATTCTTACTTTTACGGGAAGAAAACAACAGTAAAATGCACATTTACAAATTGGCAGACTTTAGTAATTGTTTGGCAGGCCCGCATTTAAAACGAATAGCTGACGTTTAAACAATATTTTAATATAATAAAGTGAATACAGGGTTCTATGGTAAGACAGATCGTAATTGCAATTATCTTTTTAGCGTCCGCTACTTTCTTCTATATTATATTCTTACCTAAACAACTAATTCTTTTAGTATCATTTGCGTGCACTGCTCTTGTTGTTGTAACTGTTCTTCTGGCTTCTATTTATGACCATGGTAAGAAGTTTGAGCAAACCTTTTCCGTAGGAGTAATGATGATCTTGCTGTCCTTTGTCCTTGGCATGCTGGGTGCATATTTAGGACACAATCAGGGTTTTCTTCTTTCCTTTTGGGTGATGAGTCCGATGTTACTCTATTTTTTCTATTTCTTTCTTCATACAACCCGGGTGCGTCCGGAAGAATTAGAACGGTTATTGATCATCATGGCCATTTTATGGATGGGAATCTACATCCTACAATATGCTATTTTCCCCGTCAAATTATTTGATGTCAGGGTAGAAAGCAGCCGGGGTACTGTGCGTGTATTTTTACCGGGACGTGAGTTCGCGGCATTGATGTATTTCTATTTTTTACAACTCTTTTTTAAAACAAACAAACTAAAATATATAATCTTTTGTTTAGGGTATATTATTATAACACTGTTATCCGGTACACGGTCTTCAATTTTACCATTGATGCTGGTGACTTTTATAAACCTGGTTTTTAGTAAAAGGGTTAAATCAAGGTTAATGATCTCATTTTTTATTACAGTTAGCGTTGTTATTGTGTTTTTCATTTTTCAAGATCTAATAATGGGATTGGTCGAGATGTCCGAAAGTCAGGCATCGCAGGAAGAGGAAGATGTCAGAAGCAGGTCAACCAGGTTTTATTTAACGGAGTTTTACCCCAACAAGATCAATTACATTATAGGCAATGGTGCCTCACATATGGCAAATGCCTATGGTTTAAAAGTAATTTATTATCAAACGGTATTCGGCTATTATCAGTCTGACATTGGAATCATTGGTGTTTATGTTAAATATGGAGTATTTTATCTCATCGGTGTTTTTCTGATTATGAGGAAGATGTTTATTTCCAAGATCGAACCGAAATATTATTATTTTAAGTATTATGCAGTATTATTAGTTTTGAATGAAATTTTGGGAGGGGCGTTTGGCCGGCCTACCAGTTATATTGTTACACTTACCATGTTATACATTATGGATGTTTCGTCGTATTTATTAAAACATGGAGAACATGAAAGCGATTAGGCTTTAAATGAATTTATATGTTAAAAATTGCAATCGTATTTCCGATATTTAATGGATTGAGTTACACAAAACAGTGTCTGGAATCATTGTACAAGCTTACAAGAGTTCCTGCAGTTTTAGAACTCAATTTTTCAATCGTAGTTGTTGATGATGGCTCAAGCGATGGAAGCTATGAATGGATTGAAAAAAACTATCCGCAAGCTAGCTTGTTAAAAGGCGATGGCCAATTGTGGTGGAGTGGCGGAATAAATATGGGTGTAAATTTTGCCATAAAGCAATTGCATTCAGACTATATTCTTTGGTGGAATAACGACATTTTAGCTGATGATAATTATTTTATGAACCTTGCTCATATCATTCGAAACAATGATCCGAAAACCATTATTGGATCGAAAATATACCTTTCTCATAACAGAAATATTGTTTGGTCGATGGGAGGCATTTTTAACCCGGTAACAGGTTACAAAAACATGATTGGATCAGAAAGGCCCGATGATAGCAACATGAACAAAATAATTGAATGTGATTGGTTAACCGGAATGGGAACAATTACCCATGCTTCTGTTTATCAAAATATAGGAATGCTGGATGAAAAAAATTTCCCGCAATATCATGGCGACAGCGATTTCACTTTCCGAGCTAAAACAAAAGGCTATAAACTGATTGTGAACCCTAATTTGAAGATATTTAATGACACCAATAACTCTGGCTTGATCCACGATGATGATTTGGGTAATCTTTTTAAGTCATTGTTTTCTATTCGTTCTAGTTATAATATTTTTAAAGATATTAAATTTTACCGGATGCATACAAAATCCATCTTGGCTTATTATCCTCTTTGGGAAAAATATACAAGGTATGTATTGGGATTTTTTAAATGGAAAGTCTTAAGCATTTTTAAAATTGAAAGAAAAAAGACCAAACAAAATTGAGATTTATCCGTTTACAAATATACATTTTGGATAAATCATTGGGTAAATATACAAATCGCAATAGCCTTTTAAGAGAATACAAAACAATGCCATGAAGAAGTACCTGTTAAAGATATTTTATTTTTCTATACCGGCCCTGATCCTTTTTCTGTTTATATTCCTAATTGATCCTTACGAATACATTAACATTTCTCACATCATTAGTAGCGAAAACAAGCAACTTGTTTATGGCCGTGATGATGCCACATCTCCCCGAGGTGGAATGCTTTGGAAAAAACTACATTACAAAAGGAATCCGAAAAAGATCATTTTAATCGGAGATTCACAGGGAGATAATATCAAAGAAGATCTTGTAAAAAGAATTAGCGGACAGGATATTTATAATTTTTGTGTACCTGGAGCCAGTTACCAAACCATGTTTGAAACCTTTTGGCTGGCCGCCGAACAAACCGAGTTAGAAAGTGTATACTTCCAGGTTTCATTCATGAACTATAACGCTACCCGTGATTACACGCTTTATAGCTACATTCAAAAATATGTTGATAAGCCTTATATGTATTTTCTTGATAAAGAAATATTGATAGACTCATTTTATAATTTTCTATATGCGATTACTAAAAACAGAAAACTAATTGAAAATTCATATGAATACCAGTCAGAGGAAGTTTTGGATGAACACTCAATGGAATTCATGGAATTGATTTTTGACAATTATACCTATCCCGTCGAGTTTAAAAAAGAAATGATTCGAATTGCAGATTACTGCAAGAAGCATGAGATTGAAACAACATACATCATCATGCCTACCTACGACGAAACTTTGATTACCTTGATGAAAACGCTCTTACTGAAATGTATCAAACTTTCAAAAAAGACATACAGGAACTCGGTCATACACATGATTATTGGGTAAAAAACGAAGCAACTAAGGATAGACAAAATTTTGTGGACTATTTCCATCCGCGACAGCAGTTAATTGATCAAATAACAATTGAAGTTTGGGGGCAATAAATCCCTTGTTCAACCTTACCTTTCAAAGATATTATTTCTTTTTCTTACTTGATTTTATAAATTCTGTGATTTTGCTTGCACTTTTGTCGTTCGAATAATAGTTGGATTGATAAGCATATCCATACGAATTCTTCTTGATTTTCACATCGTTTATCAGAATTGAAATATTACGGATATTTTTCAACTGAATATTCTTCAGGTTGTTTTTAACAGCTTCTTTGTTCGAATAATTATGCCTGATTGTAAAGATATTAATATCGGCATAAGGGAATAAAAGATAAGAATCAGTAACTGCTCCAACAGGTGCCGAGTCAATAATGATAAAATCGTAAAGCTCTTTTAACTCTTCAAAAAACTGTTTGGTTCGCTCAGATGCAATCAATTCAACCGGATTGGGAGGAATAGGCCCGGCAGAGATCAAATCAAGGTTATCGATTTGTGTTTTTTGAATAATGTCCTTAATTTCAGCATTATTTATCAAATAGGAAGTAATTCCCTTTTCATTCTTTAGTTCAAAATCCTTATACAATGCAGGCCTGCGTAAGTCAAATCCCAACAAGCAGGTTTTCTTTCCAAGCAGCGCATAAACAGATGCAATGTTTACACTGTTGAACGATTTTCCCTCACCGCTCATAGAAGAGGTTACCAGAATAATCATTCTATCGCTATCCTTAGCAAAGAACCTTACATTGGTCCGTATTGCCCTAAAACTGTCAGCAAGTGGCGATTTTGGGTAATCCTTAATAACGGCTTTTGACTTAAAATTATTATGCAAAACCTGTCCGATTATTGGCAGATCAGAGATCAATTCAATATCCTTAATATCTGCTATTTTATTATTTAGAAAATCGCGGGCTAAAATAAAAATGAATGGCAGAAACAATCCCAATAAACCTGCAATGGCATAATTCATCTTTGTATTTGGCGAAATGATACCAGCCCTGAAGTATAAGGCTTCATCAATAACCTCATAATCCGGAGCATTTGATGCCCTTGCAATTTGAGCCTCAGCTCTTTTCTGTAGTAAAAAGGTATAGATTGCATCATTTAACTTAAACTGCCTCTCCATTCCAATCATCTCCCTTTCTGTTCTGGGCAACATTGTAATCTGGCTATTTAATTTCGCCATACGACTTTCAATGTCTTGCAGCGAAATCGCCTGCCGGTTATAGTTATAGTCAATATTCTCAAGAATGGTATTTTTCAGATTATTAATCTGAATCTCAAGGTCTTTGAGAAATAAATTTTTCTGATTGCTCGTATTTAAGTATTTCATACGTTGATTGTTCAGTTCCAGCATTTCGCCAATCAACTGATTCAAAACCGGATCCTGGACTTCCATGGAAGAAGGAGCAATCAAGTCTGTTATGTCACTATTGGTTTCAAAATAATTTTTGATATAATCATAATACTGTTGATTGATAACAATCCGGGCTCCTCTCACTTTCCAGTCCGGTCATTTTCTCATACAACTCTTCTGACCTTGAAAACTCAGGTCCATCACCTGATTCGATGTCCTGAAATTCTGTAATTTATTTTCTGTCAAACATCAACGAATCAGCTATATCGGCTATTCGTGAATCTATAAATTTCACCGTATTGAATGCAATCTGATTTTTCTTTTCCAGTTTTTTTCCAAATAAACATCTGTAAAGCTTATTCAGAAAATCTGTAATTTTTTGGGGTGATCACCTGAAAGGGAAATCATTACAACAGAAGATGTAGTTGTAGTTGTCGCTACACTTAAGTTCGCACGAATGGAAGCAGTTAGGTAATACAAATTATTAAATGAAAAACAGAGGCTTTTATCTATATAATTATCAGGGTTATAACCTTCGTTCAAGTGCATTGAAAAACTATATAAATCACTTGTTACCTTATCCCCAAATTTATAAACACCCAGTACATTTAACTCTTCAACAAAACCAACCACAGAATTTGATATATAATTATACAGATAAACTTCTTCTTCATTACAGGTCAAACGATAGGACGTATCATTCAACACTTCAACAAAAAATTTTGCATTGACAGCTTGCTGATGGGTTTGATCAAGAATAACATGAATAGGCGATTTGTCATACAAGTCTTGCTGTGAAGTTAAGGAAACAAAATCAAAAGGCAACATATTTTCCTCTAGCTTATAGGAAACCTCAAGATTTAATTCCTGAAGTGTTTGATTAATTACAGAAAAAGATTTCAGGATTGACAATTCATTTTCAACATTTTTAATACCGCTAAACATGCTCAGCCCTTCCATCATTCCATCTGCGCTCATAAAGGAATTGTTGTTTTCTTCAGCAATTAAAAGGGTTGCAACATTAGAATACCTGGGTTGGGTGTATTTATTAAAGGCATATGCAATTCCTAAAGTAAATATAAGTGAAAAAATAAAATAATGCTTATACCGCCATAATTTAAAAAGGATTTCTTTGTAATCCGTATTTTGGTGAAATATTTCTTCTGATTTCTTCAAATTAATCTGATTTATTAATTGACTATCTAAAAAGGAGATATAAACGTAACAGCAGTTGTTATTGTTGTTAAATAAATCGGCCAGTTAACCATGCTCAAATTCCTGTATTTAATATTTACTGGTTTTACAATTATTGCATCATTTGGAATTATGTAATAATATTCCGATGATACAATATCTTTATCCGTTAAATCAAGGTAGTAATAGTTTATTTTATTTTTCGATTCCCTTATTAAAATAACATTTTCCTTATTGCCAAAATCAGCAAATCCACCAGCAAAACTGAGTGCTTGAAAAATGGTAATCTGATCCCTGAAAAAAGGATATTCCCCAGGCCTTCTTACCTCACCTAAAACAGCCACGGTATTGTTAACAAATTTCACCGTAATTGAGATATTAGACAGGTATTCACTTACATCACCTTCAATCTTTTGCTGTGCCTCAGTTAGGGTCATTCCCCTAACATAAATCTCACCGACAAAAGGGAAGTTAATATACCCTGCTTCATCAACCGTGTAACTCAATAAATTTAAGTTGGCTTCCGATCCTTGAACATTCTGATTACTGAAAATACTCGCTGTTTTCTCGTCAATACTCGAAACTTTGATATAGACATTATCAAATGGTTGTATGGTTTTTTCAGGCCGGATATTATCATATTCATCCTTCACTTCATTTTTACTTTGATCGTGCAAATATGTCAGTTTCTTTTTTGGAACACACGACACAGTGATAATAATAATTGCAAAGATGAAAAGTATGTTGTAATTTAATTTAATTCTATTCAAGGCTTATAAGTTTTAATTCAAAAAAAAGTACCTGCTAATAACAGGTACAAATTTAAAACTAATTCTTTTGTAAAAAAATTTTATATTAAAATGCTGTAATGATGAATACTAAGATGATTATGAACCACTTCCCTTTATCATTGTACGAATTGTCTTAAGGAAAAGCAAAAGGTCCAATTTATTTGACCAGTTGTCAATATAATGCAGGTCCATTTCCATCCAATCGTTGAATGAAATATCATTTCTATTGGGTTTAATTTGCCAGGTACAGGTAATACCTGGTTTGATCGAAAGGCGGCGCAATTGCCATCTTTCATATTGCTCAACCTCTGCTGGTATCGGGGGCCGGGGGCCAACAAGACTCATGTCGCCAAGCAATACATTTATAAATTGAGGCAATTCGTCAAGGCCAGTTTTACGCAATATTTTACCAATTTTAGTAATGCGCGGGTCATTTTTAATTTTAAATACCGGGCCATCAGCTTCATTGGCATCTGCCAAACCTGCCTTTAATTCTTCAGCATTTATTACCATTGTCCTGAATTTATACATCAAGAAAGTCCGGCCTCTTAATCCAACTCGCTGCTGCTTAAAAAATACAGGCCCCTTTGAAGTTAACTTAATCAGCAATGCAATCGATAACATTATTGGTGACCATATCAATAAAATCAGTAAGGCTGCTGTAACTGAAAAAGTATTCTTCAATTTCAACGCAAAGTTATCAGAGGGAGTATTCTCAAAAGTAAGAAAAGGGGTTTCGTCAAAATGATTCAAATGAGCTTTTGTCGCCGACATGCTAAACAATTGTGATTGCATACGGAAAACAACACCAACCTCTTCACAATCACGAATAATGGCTCTTAAGTCTTTTTGGTTAATTTCGTTTTTGCAATAAATAACCTCATCAATTACATCAATATCCATAAGGTTTCGCAAATTTGCACTTTGGGGCTGAACACTAACAATTTCACGATACTTTTTATAAATATTTCCTGAATTTGTAACAATATATTTCAGGATATATCCCCATTCCTTATTGGTAAGTATTTTTTCGATAAATTCTTCGGAAGAATCATCGGCAATAACAACAACATTTCTGGAATTATAGCCTTTAACACGATAAATCTTCATGGTGTGATAAACAGCTATCCTAATTGAAAACAATACAACTAAATCCAGAGCACCAAATGAAAGTATTACAAGCCTGCTAATATTATGCAACTTAAATAAGAACACAAAAACAAACAGTATTGCTAATCCAATTGTAACAACTTTTAAATAGGAAGCAAGAATGACAGAATACCGCTTTGTTCGATGCATTTCTGTTAGGTGAACGATTTGAGCAGAACAAATACGGTTGGAATGATCAATACCCCAATAACAAGATACTCATTTGTAGCTTCTGGATTGTGATCAAATAAATATTCCCGTAAAAAATATGTTGCAATAAAAAGAAGCACTGAGATAAATACATCGAAGACTCCGAAAATATTGTTAATTTGTTGTTCCCTTTCCTTAATCATAACTAATTCATTTAATTGTTAATTGTTACTGCATTGATTAGTTAGTTTATATTGATATTCAAAAACCATACCTATAGGTTTTACAACCTAATCAAACTGATTTTCAACAAAATACTAAAACATCACTTTTCCTGATAGAATTTTTATAAATACGGGAATCATTTTTATAATTAGATTATCTTTGATTATATAAACATTTTAAAATAAAAAATGTTTGCATACTATTAATAACCTTTGGCAAATTTTTGAGTATAAGCTTGGGGAAAAAATATCATGGGAAATTATATTATTATATCACCTGTACGGAATGAAGAAAAATTTGTTGAGCAAACTATTAATTCCGTTATAAGCCAAACAATTAAGCCTCATGAATGGATTATAGTAAATGACGGATCAACTGATTCGACAAAAGAAATTGTACAACGATATACGGCAAAATATCCCTGGATTAAGCTTGTAAACCTTGAAGATAGAGGATATTATTTTCCGGGACAGGAGTAGTTGATGTTGTAAAAGCAGGATTTGAAACAATATCAAGTAATGGATGGGATTTCATAGTTAAATTGGATTGTGATATTACCATAGAAAACAGTTATTTTGAAGAATTACTAAATGAATTTATAAAAAATCCCAAATTAGGAATTGCGAGTGGTGCCATATATCTTGTTGAAGGAAATAAAGAACTAAAGGAAAAATCACAATCTGACCATCCATGGGGTGCATCAAAAATATACAGAAAAGAGTGTTTTAATGATATTGGCGGTTGGAAACCAATACCAGGCTGGGATCTGGCAGATTTGCTCGGAGCGCAAATGAAGGGTTGGGAAACACGCTGTTTTGATGAATATAAAATCCTGCATTACAGAGGAACTGGTACACGCAGAAATGGATTAACCAATGGTAGGTTTTTATGGGGAAGGTTTCAATATCGTTATGGATATAGCTTAATGTACATATTTCTAAAATCCATTTATTGGCTAACTGAAAAGCCATACATAATTGGAGGTTTGGGCATATTTCTAGGATATCTTTATGCTGCCGTTAGGGGAGAAAAGCGCTTGTTTAGTAAAGATATGCGCAAATTTTTAAGAAAAAAACACCGCAGGTACTTAGCAGAAAAATTAGGGCTGTGAATTTAATTATTGTAATTTAATCTTCATTAACGAATATAGCATACGATCAATCAACAAATGAGTTTTTTTTCGGTCATAACCATTTGCAGAAATAACTTAAAGGAGCTTAAAACAACCTATCAATCGCTTCTTGATCAATCCACTGTGGATTATCAGTGGATCGTAATTGATGGGCTATCCTCCGACGGAACCAAAGAATGGTTAACGGAGATACAAGCTGCACAATGGATTTCAGAGAAAGATGATGGAATATATGATGCCATGAACAAAGGAATTGATAGAGCAGACGGAGATTACTTAATATTTATGAACAGTGGTGATAGTTTTGCATCAATTGATGTCTTGAAAAAATCGAAAAAAGAAATTGAAAGCAGAAATCATCCCGTTTTTGTATATGGGGATTCTATTGATATATCGGAAGATGGAAACAAGTTTTACAGAAAAGCAAAAAACCACAAAAAGAATTGGATGGGCATGATAACTCAACATCAAGCAATGTTTTTCAACAGAAAAGCACTTAACGGTTTAAATTACGATATAAACTTTCCGTTGTCAGGCGATTATGCTTTTATCAGCAAAACCTTAAAGGATATTGTTGATACACAAATTCTCCAATTGGATTTTCCAATCTGCAACTTCAGTATGGGAGGTGTAAATGAATCGAGAAGGTTTCAGGCCATCAAAGAAGACTTTGCAATTCGAAAAAATATAATTCTTATTCCTTATGCTCTAAACCTATTGTTGTATTCACTGCATTATGTGCATGCCTCACTCAAAAAAGTGACTCCATCAATTCGTTTCTTAAGGCATCAAGCTAACTCCGGATCACTAAATTCAAAACAATCCTAATTGGCAGCAAATATTTACATATATCCGAATTCATCCAGAGGCGCTAATACTGGCCTTTATAATCCATACATTGATGACCTTGTTGACTCCCTGAGTCTTTATTTCAAATTTGTGAATAATGGGAAACCATCAAATACGGGGATTTTTGATATTCTTAATTACATTAGCAACCTGGATTTTGTTTTCTTTAATTGGATAGAAAAACTTCCCGAAAACAAGGCAGGAAAAATTCAAACATTCTTTCTTTTTATGCTTATTCCCATTCTGAAACTTTTTAGCATAAAGATCATCTGGACAATGCATAATAAACTGTCGCATTCAAAAGATGAACTCTTCCTGAAGAAATTAATATTCAGGAAAATGCTTAAGAATGCAGATTATATAATTACACATTCGAGCGAAGGAATTGAGTTTGGCGAGCAATTGGTAACAGGAAGCAAAATCAAAATTCACTATTTTCCCCATCCTGTAAAAGACAGAAGGTCAAAAGAAAAACCAAAAATGGTTCATGATATTTTAATCTGGGGAACCATTTCACCCTATAAAGGGATCGATAAATTTTTGGAATTTCTGTTTGAAAATGAATTGGACAAAAAATACAAAATTAAAATAGCCGGAAAATCAACTTCTGAAAAATATTTTGCATCCATTTCAAAATTTCAAAATGAAAATATAGATATTGAAAACTGCTTTATTGAGGATGATTTATTGAGAAACCTAATCGCACAATCCAAACTGGTACTATTCACATACGCAAAATCAAGCATACTAAGCTCGGGTGCGTTGATGGACTCACTTGGTTATGGTGCAGAAATAATTGGACCGGATGTAGGTGCATTCCATGACCTTGACAAGGAAGGCATTTTAAATACTTTTTCTAATTACGAAGAACTGATTAAAAAGGTTGATATGCAATTAGACCGGGGCTTTTCCCT
Organism: Bacteroidales bacterium; assembly: GCA_041393255.1. GTDB lineage: Bacteria > Bacteroidota > Bacteroidia > Bacteroidales > JAADJA01 > JAADJA01. The sequence goes on from JAWKKM010000005.1 coordinate 23,384, forward strand.
GCCAAATCAGAGCAATCTGGACAATTTCTTAATAGAAAATACCTGGGATGCGTTTTCAAAAAAAGTCGCGGCAGATCTCAGCATCAAATAGCAATATCACGCTATTTATGAGGTATTCTGTTTACTTATCATATAGAATAGGTGATTGATGCTAAAACCAATGGTTAATATCTCAGACTTAGCCTTTTATTAAATAATCAAACAATATAATACCAATATTAGCTATAAATTTAATTTCTTTGCAAAATATTAAATAATTTGTACCTAATGGAAGGTGAAAAAAACAACCGCAGATTTCGCATCGAAGTTAATAAGGAACGGGCTATTGACACCGGCATGGCGATGATTCTGATACTATTGCTTTTAGGTTATTTCCTAAAAGACAACATCTATTTTGTGATAGCAATCCCCATCCTTATAATTAATATGACAATTCCGAAATTGTATTATCCACTTGCTTACTTGTGGTTTGGTTTTGCTCATATAATGGGGACTATCGTTTCCAAGATTCTTCTATTTATAGTTTTTTTAATAATCGTTGTGCCCATGGCAATTTTGAGAAGACTAATGGGCAAGGATTCATTGCTACTCAAGCAATGGAAACAGAGCAACAATTCCGTCCTGAAGATTCGAAACCATTTATATACCCCTTCCGATATTGATAAACCATATTAAATTGTAAAGAATGGATTTTTTAAAAGATTTATGGGGATTTTTAAAAGTCAGAAAAAAATTCTGGCTTCTGCCCCTGATTATTATTTTGCTGATATTTGGTGTATTAATTGTCCTAACGAGTGGTTCGGCAATTGCTCCCTTTATTTACACATTGTTTTAAAATCAATTACCTATGGCCGAAGCAATATTGGGTATTTCTGCCTATTATCATGACAGTGCTGCTGCACTGATAGTGGATGGTGATATTGTCGCTGCTGCACACGAAGAACGCTTTACACGTAAAAAACAGGATCCATCTTTTCCAATAAATGCAGCTCGTTATGTTCTGGAAGAAGGGGGACTAAAATATTCAGACCTGACTGCTGTTGCCTTTTACGATAAACCCTACATCAAATTTGAAAGGCTGTTGGAAACCTACCATGCCTTTGCTCCAAGTGGTGTAAAAAGTTTTTTATCTGCTATTCCGGTTTGGATAAAGGAAAAGCTTTTTATGAAGAAAATGCTCAAGGAGGAACTTGCAAAATTGGGTGAAGGAAAAGTCCCAATTCTGTTTCCGGAACATCATTTATCGCATGCAGCAAGCGCATTCTATCCCTCACCATTCGAGGATGCTGCCATCTTAACCATTGATGGTGTTGGTGAATGGGCCACCTCAACAATTTGTCACGGAACCGGTAAGGATATCAAAATACTTAAAGAACTGGATTTCCCACACTCACTGGGATTACTATATTCTGCCTTTACTTATTATACCGGTTTTAAGGTTAATAGCGGCGAATATAAACTGATGGGCCTTGCACCATATGGAAAAGCCAATTCTCCGGAAGTTAAAAACTATGTTAAACTTATTTATGATGAGTTGGTAGATGTTCGGGAAGATGGATCAATCCTTCTGAATATGAAATATTTTAAATATGCCACTGGATTAAAGATGACCAATGATGCCAAGTGGGAGAAACTGTTTGGGTTTCCTCCCCGCTCTGAAGAATCTCCCATCTCGCAGGAATACATGAATATGGCCCTTGCCATTCAACAGGTGACTGAAGATATAGTATTGAAACTGGCTAGGACTGCCAAAGATTTAACCGGCAGTAAAAATCTGGTGATGGCTGGTGGCGTTGCGCTCAATAGTGTTGCAAACGGAAAGATTCTTGCTGAAAAAATATATGATGGTTTCTGGATACAACCGGCAGCAGGTGATGCTGGAGGAGCATTGGGTGCAGCTTTAGCAGCCTGGCATATCTGGCAGGGAAAAGAACGAAAACCCCACGAAGGATTTGATGCCATGAAAGGAGCCTATCTAGGACCGGAATTCAACGACCGACAAATTGAGAATATAGCAAGAAAATACAATGCAATTTTCACCCATTACAGCAACTTTGATGAGTTGACCAAAAGAGTTGCTGAAATATTGGATGAAGGAAAGGTGGTTGGTTGGTTTCAGGGGAGGATGGAATACGGCCCGCGCGCATTGGGAAACAGAAGTATCCTTGGTGATGCACGGAATCCTGAAATGCAAAAGAAGATGAACCTGAAAATAAAGTACAGGGAAGGATTCAGACCTTTTGCACCAACGGTGTTGGAAGAGGACATGGGAACCTATTTTGAGATTGATGAACCTTCCCCATATATGCTTTTGGTTATTCCCGTAAAAGAGGAAAGAAGGAAACCAGAACCTCCCGGCTATGAGGATATGGAACTTTACGACAGGCTTTATCATCTCCGTTCGGATGTTCCTTCAATAACACATATTGACTATTCGGCCCGAATACAAAGCGTTCATAAAAACACCAATCCAAGGTATTGGAAAGTGATCAATGCATTTAAAGATTTAACAGGATATGGAGTTATTGTAAATACGTCTTTTAATGTCCGTGGAGAGCCAATTGTTTGCACTCCAGATGATGGATTCCGCTGTTTTATGCGTACAGAAATGGACTACCTTGTTATGGGTAATTTTTTGTTTGACAAGTTAGACCAGGCGGAACTTAAGAACGACATTAACTGGAAAGAGGAGTTTAAACTGGATTAACTTATTTTTGCTGCAATAAATAGTTATCAATTCGATTCAACCCGTCGATAGCTTTATCATAATTGGGTAATAATTCAAGTGTTTTCTTATAATCACTCCTTGAATTCTCCACATCTTTCAATAGTTCATAGGAAAATCCACGGTTATAATAGGCTTCACCATAATCAGGATTGATTTCAATGGTCTTCGTAAAATAATCAATGGCAGTTTGAAAATCCTTGGTGAACACAAGATGAATATAGCCAATATTAAAGGTAGCATAATAAAACCCGGGTTCTTTACTTTCAATGCTCTCATAAATCTTTAATGCATTTTCATAATCATCCGTCTCCTGGTAAAACATGGCAAGGTAATACAAGACTTCAATATTTTCTGGTTCAATGTTCAACACATTATTGAAATAATCAATTGCCAGTTTATTTTTCTTTAAAGCATATAACATTCCTAACTGATAATGGGCTTCGAGATAATCCTGGTTTACATCAATTGCTTTTTGGAAATTTCTAATTCCCCGTATCGTATCCTTGTTCTCAAGGAAAATGACTCCCCTCAAAAAATAGGCTTTCGATTCAAGACTGTTTAGTTGAATAACTTTGTCAATATAGTCCAGTGCTTTTTTATAATCACGGAAAATAATACTATTCTCAGCCATTCGCAGATATGCTTTGGTATTGTCCGGATCGAGTTCAATGGCTTTATCAAGCGCCATAACGGATAAATTTAATTTCCCTAGGCCGAGATATACATCCGAAATCACAACAAAATACTCTGCTTTTGTAGAGTCAATTTCCAATGCGGATACAATATCTTTTAACGCTTCATTGTATTCCTCATTTTCATAGTAAAATATGGCCCTCTCCTTAAATGCATCACTGTTAAGCGAATCGGTACGAATTTCCCGGTTCAGCTCATCCAGCCTTTCTAAAACCGGATCAATGCTATCATTCGATTCCGATTTTTCATTTGATTTTTGAGGATGGTTACAGCTAATAATAAATAGCAGAAAGAAACTCAACAAGCCAACTATCAATTTTCTAATAATCATATGCAAACAAACTACAAAGGGAATTTCCATTGCAACTGCAAACCACAATTCCCGGTTTTTACTCAATCAACATTCTATCTTTTATTTTTTTCAGCAATTTTCTCCCTGATCTGCAGTTCCAGTTCATCAGACAGTTCCGGGTTGTCTAACAACAATGCCTTAACAGCATCCCTTCCCTGCCCCAATTTGGTTTCTCCGTAGCTATACCACGAACCACTTTTCTTTACAATTCCATAATCCACACCTAGATCGATAATCTCACCGGTCTTTGATAATCCCTCACCATAAATAATGTCAATTTCAGCTTGTTGAAAAGGTGGAGCAACTTTGTTCTTTACAACTTTCACACGAACCCTGTTTCCCACAGCCCGATCTCCATCTTTTATCTGGCTAATTCTACGAATATCAAGCCTGATGCTGGAATAAAACTTCAACGCATTTCCTCCTGTGGTTGTTTCGGGGTTGCCAAACATCACACCAATTTTCTCCCTGAGCTGGTTAATAAAAATACAACAAGCACCCGTTTTACTAATGGTAGAGGTAAGCTTGCGCAAAGCCTGCGACATCAATCTTGCCTGCAAGCCCATCTTCGAATCACCCATCTCCCCTTCTATTTCACTTTTTGGTGTTAAAGCCGCAACAGAATCAATTACAATAATATCAATAGCGCCCGAGCGAATTAAATTCTCGGTTATCTCCAATGCCTGCTCACCGTTGTCAGGTTGCGATACAAGCAAGTTTTCTATATCTACTCCAAGTTTTTGAGCATAATGTCTGTCGAAAGCATGTTCGGCATCAATAAATGCAGCAATACCTCCAGCTTTCTGTGATTCAGCAATGGCATGGATGGCGAGGGTTGTTTTTCCGGAAGCTTCCGGTCCATAAATTTCAATTACCCGGCCCTTTGGCAAGCCTCCAATTCCCAGTGCTGAATCCAAACCTATCGAACCCGTTGAAATGGATGGAATGCTCTCTATTGGCGAATCGCCCAATTTCATAATAGCCCCTTTACCATATGAGCGCTCAATTTTATCGAGTGTAAGCTTGCAATGCTTTGATCTTTTCCTGATTATTTCCTTGATTTTCTTTTGCCATGTTTTATTCAATTAAAATTTATATTCATCCAAAATTTGTTGTGTATGGTCCTTGGTTTTACCTTCGTAAATATCTTCTATTTCACCATTTTCAGAAATAATAAAAGTTGTCCGATGAATTCCATCGTATTCTTTCCCATAAATTTCTTTGGCCCCCAAACACAATCCATTATTACTTTTTTATCCACATCTGCTATCAATGGAAAAGGCAATTCATACTGTTCCTTAAATGTGCTTGCTTTTTATCCGTATCTGCACTTACACCCACTATTTTAAAACCTCTATTTAACAAATCGGAATAATTGTCTCTTAAATTGCAAGCTTCTGCAGTGCAACCCGGTGTATTCGCTTTAGGATAAAAAAACAAAATTAACTTACTACCTTTAAACTCGGACAAGCTAACTTTTTCTCCGCTTTGATCGAAGGCTTCAATCGCAGGAGCAACATCTCCAATCTTTAATTTTATCATAATATTATTGGTTTTGAAGTTTATACAAAATTATCATTTTTTGAAGTAGTAGCCTCTCAATTTCTGTGAATAATTATTAACAAATCATCCTTTATTTTTCATTTGATTGACATAGAATTTACAATAATCCTTAATTCCACAATCGCTGCAATTTGGAGTCCTGGCTTTACAAATATAACGTCCATGTAAAATTAGCCAATGGTGAGCTTTCGAAATTTTACTTTCAGGAAAATATTTAACCAAATGTCTTTCTGTATTCAGGGGAGTTTTTGAATTTGTTGTTAGCCCGATTCTTGCCGAAACCCTGAAAACATGGGTATCAACAGCCATCGCAGGTTTATTAAAACAACCGATGCAATCACATTGGCTGTTTTTCTCCCTACACCTAGTAACTTTTGCAACTTATTAATATCGGAGGGAACGACTCCATCGAATTCCCTGATTAAGGTTTGAGCCATCCTAATTAAATTCTTCGTTTTTGTTATTTGGGTATGAATGTGCCTCTTAATTAAATCATAAACATCATTATAATTCGCATTTGCTAATAGGGTTTCATCCGGGAAAGCCTTATAAAAAAGCGGGAGTAATCGTATTCACCCTCACGTCTGTACATTGCGCTGATAAAATCACAGCAACGATGTGATAAGGCGTTCCAAATTCCAAATTCGTTTCAAATCGGATTATGCTTCTCAAAGTATTTTATTACTTTTTTAAACCTTTCTTTCTTTGTCAATTTTCCTGTTTTCTAAATTTCTCTTAAAAACTATATCACCACAAAAATAAAAAAACCCCGAAGAAATGTCCGGGGTTTTGCTTTCTGTTTATTAGTGTTTAATTCAATAAAAAGTTGAAACTTCCCACTTTTTCTGTTTTCAACACAGAAAGTGCTCTTGAATAACTAAAAATGTTACTTAAAACTTTTTTACAAGGAACCTCAGAGGCGTTAAATGAACCTTCCTCCTCCGATAAAAACTGTAAATACTTACGTCCTCAAATTGCTTGTTGATCCACTCACTTAAATTCGAAGTATTCTTTCTTCACCGCTTGCAAAAAAATTAATTTCATTTAAGGTAAAAGAACTTTTCATAGGCAAATAAAATATGTTAAAATTATTTTATAAACAACCTAACGAAAGAAGTTCAAAAATATTTTAGGAGAACGAAATAAAATACACGATAGTACGAATTAAAATCTCCTCATGGCTTTCACACTTATTATTAAATTACATAAGCATGGGATCAGTGGGTCAGGACAATTTCCTTGTCAGCAATTAACTTTCGAAGGTTGATAAGGGCGTAGCGCATCCTTCCAAGTGCTGTATTGATACTTACATTGGTTACATCGGCGATATCCCAAAGTTCTCATTTCTGCATAGTGGCGCATATACAACACTTCGCGTTGTTCATCAGGGAGCAATTCGATCAGCTTACGCACATCTTTGTGAATCTGCTCTGTGATGATCCTTTCCTCAATGGAAGGATCCAAAACATTTAACGTATCAAAAATATTAAAGTCCTCATTTTTACTATTATCTATTACAGGAATTCGTTTTGATTTTCTGAAGTGATCAATGATCAGGTTATGAGCGATTCGCATTACCCATTGTAAAAACTTGCCCTCCTCATTATAGGCCCCTGATCTCAACGTATTAATGACTTTAATAAATGTATCCTGAAACAAATCATCAGCCAACTCCTTATTTTTTACAATCATAAGGATATAAGCAAACACGCGATTTTGATGACGGCTGATTAGTTTTTCAAGGCTGGCGTGGTTACCTTGTAAATATTTACCTATTAGCTCTTTGTCACTTACAATGTGAGCTTTCATACAGACCTCCTTTTTTAAGTTATTCAGTATCCAGGTAAATTTTACGCTATAGGCTTTCCTCCTTTTTTAGTAATTTGAAAAACTGATTTAATTATCGATTTTAATACAAATACTGTGCAAAAGTAAAATATAATCTCTTGAATTGCAAATTTAATTAATATTTTTGACCCCTTTATCATAAAAGATGTTAAAAAGAGACATTTCTACATACGATCCGAAAAGATATATAATTATTAAAGGAGCCAAGGTTCACAACCTAAAAAATATTGACCTGGCAATTCCAAAAAACAAACTAATTGTAATTACCGGACTTTCTGGTTCTGGCAAATCGTCGCTTGCATTTGACACTTTGTTTGCTGATGGGCAAAGGAGGTATGTGGAAAGCCTGAGTGCTTATGCAAGACAATTTTTAGGACGCATGAGTAAGCCTGAAGTTGACTACATAAAGGGCATTGCGCCTGCTATAGCGATCGAACAGAAAGTCAATTCCCGGAACCCCCGTTCAACTGTAGGCACATCTACTGAGCTCTATGAATATTTAAAGTTGCTTTTTGCCAGAATAGGGCAAACCTTTTCCCCTGTATCGGGTAATATTGTTAAAAGGCATACGGTCAGCGATGTAACTGACTACATCACATCTCAAAAAACAGGTACAAATATTCTCATTTACTGTCCTGTGGAATTAAATAGTAATTCAAGGTCAATAAACGAACACCTTTCTGTTCTGCTGCAACAAGGCTTTAGCAGAATTAAATGGAATGGCGATATCGAAAGGATTGACGAGGTATTAAATAAGGATATGCAATCCGTAAATGATTTATTTTTAGTGGTTGACAGAATTATCATTAATGAAAAGGACAGCGATTTATTTTCGCGGGTAGCCGACTCGGTTCAAACGGCTTTTTATGAAGGCCATGGGACCTGTTACATTGATGTCGAAGAAAGCGAAAACATAATAACCAAAACATTTTCTAATAAATTTGAAGCGGATGGCATAGCTTTCGAAGAACCTACCGTAAATCTTTTCAGTTTTAACAATCCTTACGGAGCTTGCAAATCATGTGAAGGATTTGGAAGTGTTATTGGTATTGACCCTGACCTTGTCATTCCCAACAAAAGCCTTTCGATATATGAAGAAGCCATTGCATGCTGAAAGGCGAGAAAATGAGCGAATGGAAGGATCAACTAATTAAGAATGCCTATAAGTTTGATTTTCCTGTTCATAAACCTATTACGAATTATTGCCTGAACATCAGAAACTCCTTTGGACTGGCAATAAATACTTCAACGGGCTCAATGATTTTTTTAAATATGTAGAAGAACAAACTTATAAAATTCAATTCCGTGTTATGCTCTCGCGCTATAGAGGCAAAACAGTATGTCCGGAATGCAACGGAACGCGACTCAGGAAAGATGCAAATTATGTTAAGGTCAGTGGAAAATCAATAAGCGATATTGTTTTAATGCCAGTAACTGATACAATATCATATTTCCGCTCGTTAATGATATCCGATTACGAAAAGAAAATTGCCAATCGTCTTCTTATCGAAATTGAAAACCGCTTGCAGTTTCTTTATGATGTCGGACTTGGTTACCTCAGTCTAAACCGGCTCTCCAATTCTCTTTCAGGTGGAGAATCACAACGCATAAACCTGGCAACCTCATTGGGAAGCAGTCTGGTCGGGTCCTTATACATTCTTGATGAACCCAGTATCGGGCTTCATCCGCGAGACACCCATAAACTAATTAAGGTATTAAAACAATTGCGTGACACCGGTAATACTGTAATTGTTGTTGAGCATGACGAAGAAATCATTAAAGAAGCTGATGAAATTATTGATATTGGCCCCCATGCCGGAACGAATGGCGGGGAATTGGTCTTTCAGGGTAGCTACAATGAATTGATTAAATCAGGTATCGGCCTTACTGCTAACTATATTTCAAGTGCATTGTCCATCGAAATTCCTGAACGACGGAGAAACTGGAAAGAATACATCGAAATTTATGGTGCCCGTGAAAACAACCTTAAAGGCATTGATGTTAAGTTCCCATTGAACATATTAACAGTCGTTACCGGAGTAAGTGGTTCCGGAAAAACTTCACTTGTAAGGAATATTTTATATCCTTCTCTGAGGAAAATGTTTGGAGGATATGGCGACAGAACAGGCAAGTTTGATAAAATAGAAGGAGATTATAATCGTATTTCAAACATTGAGTTTGTTGATCAAAATCCCATTGGTAGATCCACCCGATCAAACCCGGCGACCTATGTAAAGGCTTATGATGATATTCGTTCGTTATACGCCAGCCAAGCCCTCTCGAAAGTAAGAGGTTATAAACCGGGGTACTTCTCCTTTAATATTGAAGGGGGAAGATGCGAGGAGTGCCAGGGTGAAGGCATTGTAAAGATCGAAATGCAGTTTATGGCCGATCTCTTTTTAACGTGCGAAAACTGTGGAGGAAAGCGTTTCAAAGATGAAGTTTTGGATGTCAGGTACAGGGAGAAAAACATTAATGATATCTTGAGTATGACCATTAATGACGCTATTGATTTTTTCAACTCTTCGCAAAGCCCATCATCTGTAGAACACAAGATCATTGAAAAATTAAAACCACTGCAAGATGTAGGGCTTGGCTATCTGGGATTGGGACAATCCTCAAGCACATTAAGCGGAGGAGAAGCTCAACGTGTAAAACTGGCATACTTTTTATCAAAAGGAGTTTCGGAGGCCCCTACCCTTTTCATTTTTGATGAGCCCACTACAGGATTGCATTTTCATGATATTTCAAAATTGCTTTTAGCATTAAATGCTCTTATTGAAAAAGGACATTCCATTATAGTGATTGAACACAATATGGAAGTAATTAAATGTGCAGACTGGATTATTGACATGGGCCCGGAAGGAGGAGATAAAGGAGGAAAAATTGTTTTTGAAGGAATTCCTGAAGACATGGCCAACATCAATAACTCTCATACTGCAAAAAGCCTGAAAGAAAAAATCAAATCCTGAAAGTTCTATTTTTTAATTTTATTTATAACTGTATTAATGCTTTTACTATTTTTGCAACAGTGTTGCATTTATGAAAACAGCAAAAAAAATACTGGAAGAAAACAAGCTAAGTAAAACCAATGGCAGACTGAATATTCTTGAAATATTGCTGCATCATGACATTGCATTGTCTGAACCGGAAATTCAGGACAGGCTGGGTGTCGTATCTGACAGAGCAACAATATACAGGACCCTCAAAAAGTTTAAAGAAGTTGGGTTAATACATCCGGTAGCAACCGAAGGAACTACTACAAAATATGTTTTAAAAAAAGCCCCCGAAGAACATTTACATTTTAAGTGTAATCATTGTGGTAATATTAAGTGCTTGATTGATGTTAAACTGAGTGAATATGTTTTACCTGATGGTTATACGAAAGAAGATTCAAATTTTCTCATTATCGGGACATGCAACAAATGCAACAGCAGTAATTAATCCCAATAGAAAACGAATGAAACAAATCATAAAAAGGATACAACGGGCCTACCTTTTATACCTACTCTTTACAGTCCTGATTGCAATTACTTTTGGCTGTCAAAATCCAAACACAAAACAGGACAAAAAGGTAGTTTCTGTTAGCATACTGCCACAAAAGTATTTTGTTGAACAAATTGCTGGAGATCATTTTGAGATAAATGTATTGATCCCTCCAGGAGCGAGTCCGGCCAGCTACGACCCATCACCCAAACAAATTAAAGATCTGGAAACCTCATCCCTGTATCTTAAGATAGGGTATATTGAATTTGAGAAAAACTGGCTCGAAAAATTCACAAAGAACTACCCTAATCTTAAGGTATTTGACACTTCCACAGGGGTTAAATTGCTGGAAGACAAGCATGATCACCATCATCATAGCGGATGGGTAGAACCCCATATATGGATGTCGCCAAAAAATGTTAAAGTTATCGCACAAAACATATACGATGCCTTAGTTTTGATGGAGCCTGAAAGCATTCAGGTATTTCAGGAAAACCTGCAATCCTTTCTTAAAAACTTAGACCAAATTGATGCCCAAATATCAGCCAAACTGAAAAATCTAAAATCAAACACCTTTATTATTTATCATCCTGCGTTGACTTACTATGCCCATAATTATGGACTAAAGCAGGTTTCGATAGAAATTGACGGCAAGAATCCCTCCGCCCGGCACATAAAGGAAATTATTGATCTGGCGAAAAAAGAAAACATCAAACTTGTTTTTGTACAGCAACAATTTGATCAAACAAAAGCTACTGGAATAGCAAAAGAAATAAAAGGAGAAGTTGTTCCTATTGACCCGCTTTCCTACAATTGGAAATCGCAAATATCCATGATCACAAATGAACTTGCTTTATATTTGAATAAATAATACCATGGAAAAAGAAGGAGTAAAAATAGCAGAGTTGGTCTCGATAAATGCAGGGTACAATGGAGATACCGTTTTAAAAAATGTAAATTTTGAAATTTTCGACAATGACTTCATCGGGATTATTGGCCCGAACGGAGGGGGCAAAACTACCCTGGTGAAAGTCTTGTTAGGGCTACTAAAACCATATACCGGGCAGGTAAATTACTACTTCAATATCAAAAGTTCAGAACATGGGACAGGCTATTTACCACAAGCTAATTTCGTTGATAAAAAATTTCCGATTTCAGTTTGGGATGTTGTGTTGTCAGGATTCATGAACCGCGAGGGAATTTTCAAGCGGATTAGCACCAAAGAAAAGAAACATGCCAATAAATGGATGGAAAAAACGGGAATTTCACATTTGAAGAAAAAGCCAATTGGCGAGCTTTCCGGAGGGCAAATGCAAAGGGTTTTTTTATGCAGGTCGATTGTATCTTCGCCTAAACTTTTAATACTTGACGAACCCAATACCTACGTTGACAATAAATTTGAAAGCGAATTGTACGAACTGCTCCGCGAATTGAACAAATCGATGGCCATTTTAATTGTTTCGCATGATGTTGGAATGATATCTACGTATATAAAAACAATTGCATGTGTAAACAATGAAGTACACTATCACCGATCGAACATAATTAGTGATGAACAATTAAAAGCTTATAACTGCCCGATTCAATTAATAACACATGGAGAAGTACCCCATACGGTTCTCGGAACTCACCAACAATCACATTAGAGTAAGGACATACATATGATTGAGCTAATGCAATATGAATTTTTTACAAATGCAGTGATTGCAGCTATACTGACCAGTATTTCATGCGGTATTATTGGCACCTATATCGTATCCAAACGAATCGTTTTTATCAGCGGTGGAATTACCCATACTTCATTTGGAGGTATTGGTTTGGGATACTATCTGGGGATTAACCCAATTCTCGGTGCAGCTATCTTCAGCATTCTGGCAGAACTTTTGGTATTGAATACATGGCTAAGAAAACAGAAGTCAGGGAGGATTCAGCCATCGCTATTCTTTGGTCTTTCGGGATGGCCATTGGCATAATATTCGTCTTTTTGGCGCCCGGTTACGCTCCGAACCTGATGAGTTATTTATTTGGCAGCATTCTTACAGTTACGGTAACCGATAATGTTTTGCTTTCCCTTTTGACCTTTTTCATCATTTTGTTTTTTATTATTTTCTTCAAATTGATTTTATTTGTATCGTTTGATTATGAGTTTTCAAGAACGAAAAACATTCCCGTTGGATTTATTAATTATTTTTTATTGGGATTAGTAGCTTTGACAATCGTTTTGAGCATTAAAGTTGCAGGAATAATTCTGATCATTTCCCTGTTAACCATTCCTCAGGCCACCGCAAACCTATTTGTTAAAGATTTCAAAACCATTATCTTTTCATCTATCGGAATAGGGCTTTCAGGTTCCATTTCGGGACTTATGGCTTCATATTATTTTAACATACCGTCAGGTGCATCTATTATATTTATCCTTATTATCATATTTGCTGTATTGCGGTTCATAAAGCTGCTTTTAAATCATAGTAAGCATTCCAATAAGAAATTAAGCAGGCAATAGGAATTCAAAATCAGGACACCCTTTTCAATTGATCCGTAAAAACGAAACGGGGCCGACTATTATTTCTAAAGTTTCTTTCCCAGAATGAAACAATAATAAATTAAATTTGTATAAAATCTAAAATAGAAAAAAATTAAAAGTAAAGTGAATTAGAAAAATGAGGCAATACGAACATTGATGATAAGATACACCTTCATATTCTTAATAACGAGCTTAATTCTGATATTCGGCAAGGAAGCAGAAGCTCAAGAGCCGCAGTTTAGTCAGTATTTTGCAGCCCCATTATATTACAATCCTGCAAATGTAGGTTTAAATGAAGGTTTAAAAATAAGGATAGATTATCGCAATCAATGGCCCGAATACAGCGACGACCTGAAAACCTACAATTTCTCAATGGACGTAGCGGAGCGCTATATGCCAGGAGCAGGAGGATTGGGAATTATTTTCAACACCAACAAAGAAGGAAGCGGATTTATTCGTAGAAATATGATAGGAGCCATGGGATCGGCCAGAATACGCATGAACAAATATTGGCTAAGCCAGGTAGGATTTATGGCTGCATATGTTCAGAAACAGATAGATACAGATGATTTTATTTGGAGTGATCAACTGGATGACCGGCATGGTGTGTACTTTACTCCCAATCAACTTTTGCAGGATTTGAAAGTCAAAATGTTTCTTATCCTGACCTTAGCCTTTGGAGGTATATTAAATTACCAAAAGGAATTGATGACTGCTACTTTTGGAATTGCTGTTCATCATATTACAAAACCCAATGAATCCTTTTCCAGCCTGGACATCCGGGTTCCAAGGAAATATGTATTCCACGCTGATTTTGTATTGTTGCAGCGGAGCAACCCCAAAAGGGATTCCGGTTTAATCCCGGTTTATTGTTTATTAATCAAAACGGGTTTAACACTTTTACGCTGGGTTCGAATGTTTCTAAATCAGTTTTATATGCCGGGATGTGGTACAGAAACAGGCAGTCAAAAATTTACGATTATCAGGCATTTATCTTGCTCGTTGGTCTGAACATCCCTATGGTTAATAAATATTCGAGGCTCAAGCTGATGTATAGCTACGATTTAGACCTATCCCCAATGACCGGTTCCGGAGGTGCGCATGAAATAACACTTCGATTTGAATTTGATCAAATTCATTTGGTTAAAAGCCAGGATAATTTTGCTAATGAATACCCAATCATTTATGATCCGGTTATCTTTTAGTGTCATTTTTAATAGCAGAATACATTCCATAGTAAAACTCAACCAAAATTCACCTTTTTCTTCCAACTCCATGAAATATACTTTTCATCTTTTCTCAAAACATCTACTATTGAAACATCCTTAATGCTTCCATTAAATTTTTGGGTAAATGCAACTTACCTATCGTCCAAGCGGCTATATCACTCACTTGCATAAAACAAACATCCGATTCCGGTAGAAAAGAAATCAAATTGTTTTTCTTATTCATTGGGTAAACTGATGCAATTTTGCAGTTTATCAACAATTTCAATTTAAAAACAATCGTTAATTTAAACCAATTCAAAAATAGGAATTTCATAATTTAGTCCCAATATTTGGAATGCAGAAAATGGATACTTTTATTTACAATTTATTGGTTATAAAAACGAAACAAATTTTTAAAAGCGGGATCCAAAATTCCACTTTAAAAAACACGCTGTTATTGATATTCATTGTGTTTTGCCTACTCCATTCAAATGCCTCCGAAAAGGGTTATAAAATTAACGTACAAATTCGGGGTATCAGTGATACGGTTTGCTATCTGGCAAATTACTATGGTGACAAAACCTATTTAACCGACACAGCATTTGTAAAGGCCAAAGGGAAATTTGTTTTTGAAGGGGACTCAACCCTTCCTGGTGGTGTGTATATAATCGCCGGCCAAAGCAACAATCGTTATTTTGAGGTGATTATTGACAGAGAGCAACATTTTACATTAGAGACAGATTTGGATGATATTATGAATAGAATAAAGTTTACCAATTCTGATGACAATATCTATTTTTATAATTACATCTCAAACAATATTTCCAACCATAAGAAAATAGAATCTCTCAAGCAGCGTAAAACTGAGCTATCAGAATATCCTGACAGTGTCCAATCAATCAATCAACAAATTGTTGATATCAATATCGGTATAAAAGAGTACCAGCAACAAATCATTAACCAATATCCGGAAAGTTTTGTTTCCGTTCTTTTAAACGCCATGAAGGAACCGGAAATTGGTGAAGTTCCAATTCTTGAAAATGGGAGGGAAGATTCTGTTTATGCCTACCAATATTTTAAAAATCACTATTGGGATTATTTCGACCTCACGGATGAGCGCCTGCTCCGAACCCCTCTTTTTCATAAACGGCTCGAAAGGTATTTCACTAGTGTAATTTATCAGGAGCCTGATACCATCACAAAAGAAGCGGATTTGATTATCAATAAGGCAAGGACCAACAAGGAAGTTTTCAAATACATTGTTTGGTACCTGACCTATAAGTTTGAAACATCTAAGATAATGGGTTTTGATGAAATATTTGTTCACATGGTTGACACGTATTATTCTACGGGACAAGCTTATTGGTCTGACTCCACAGTGGTAAGAAGTTTATCAAAACGTGCCGATGCGTTAAGGCCGATATTGATTGGCAAAAAGGCGCCTGAACTGATACTGATTGATACTGCCGGTTCGTTTGTATCACTATACTATTCGCCCGCCAGGTACATGATACTGATTTTTTATGAAACAGATTGTGGACATTGCAGAAAGGAAATAGACAGCATGAAAGTGTGGTATGACAACAATGATTTTGGTGTAGGGGTCTTTGCCATTTGTACGGATACATCCCTTGTAAAATGGAAAAAATTTATCGTAGAAAAAGACTTGAATTGGATCAATGTTAACGGGACCAGAAGTGTTACTCAGGATTACCATGATTTGTATGATGTCAACATGACACCCACAATTTTCCTGCTGGATGAAAAGAAAAAGATTATTGCCAAAAGACTGAAAATGGAACAATTAATTCCTTTTATCGAAAATTATGAAAAATACATGATTTCAGATGGTGAAAACGAAAGCCTAAATAATTGATGTTTTGCAGAACTAATTTGAATAGCAGACGTATACGATTAAATTCATATTTTAACTAGATAAGTATCTGAGAGGATGAGGAAGATTCAACATTATCTGATTCTGTACAGGGTTTCACTTCTTACACTGGTCGCTATTGCACTTGGCAACATTCAAATGCAGGCACAGTGCCCCGTGACACCGGATTTTGCAATTACCGAACAATTTTGCGACAGCATCGTACTTACAAATTTATCAACTCCAGTAGCATTGATTGATAGTGTTGTTTGGGAGTTTGGTGATGGGGAAACCCTGACAGAAGTAGTTGCCCCATTTGACACAATCCATGTTTACGCCAATCCTGGCTATTATAACATCACAATGACCACCTGGGACAATACCCATTGTTCTGACTCCAAAACCATCCAATTGATCATTGAAAAACCTGTAGCGGCCTTTAAGGCAGATACCGTTTGCATTGGCCAAACAACAAGCATGATTGATTTAAGTACTACCGAGCTGTTTCCAATCAATACATGGTTATGGGAATACGATGGCGGAACCACATCAACCTTCACTAATCCTACACATATTTTTAGCACCCCCGGTGAACATGATGTAAAAATGAAAGTAACAAATACGATTGGTTGTTCCGATTCAACAAACCATAATATTCGGGTTGGGGATTTCCCATAGCTGATTTTACAGTTCAACTTGGTTGTCCGGATGATACTTCATTTTTCTTTGATAATTCAACGATTAATGCGGAATCAATTGTAAATTGGTCATGGGATATTGGAGCCGGATTAAACCCATCCTTTTCACCTGATACCTTTGAATTTTCCCAACCGGTACACATGCTATCACTCTTGAAATAGAAAACAATCATGGCTGCTCGCATAGCATAACGAATTCCATCATCGTTGAAGGGCCTGTAGCCGGTTTTTGGGCTGACACGGTATGTTTTGGGAATGAAACGAATTTCCATGATACCAGCCTTTTTGTTAATTACCTCATTGAAGAGTGGTTATGGACAATGGATAACGGAACCGTTTTCACCAACCCAAACCCTGTCCACAATTATAGTTTTCCAGGAATCGATATAGTAAAATTAGCAGTTACAAACAGTGTTGGTTGTATTGATTCAACAGAACATGAAGTCCGTATTGATTCCCTGCCAATTGCGGATTTCACATTTGGGCCAGGTTGTGCAGGCATTGAAACTTGTTTTACTGATAAATCCATCCCAAATTCTGATAGCATATCAAGTTGGTTCTGGGAGTTTGGAGACGGAGGAACAAGCATACTTAAAGATCCTTGTCACATCTATCTTTCTGCTGACACCTTCTATGTTAAACTAACAGTGACTAACTCCAATGGTTGCGCCTCCGCCCCAAAATCAGACACCCTGGTTGTAAAGGGTGTCCCTGATGCAGCATTTAGCGCACCTCCAACGTGTTTAAACGATACAACTTTTTTCACCAATGAAACGGATACTGTTGGATTACAGATAGATTTCTGGGAATGGACATTCGATGATCCTGCAAGCGGACTTAACAACACCTCGAACCTGATGCATCCAAATCACCTGTTTACGCATGAAGGAGAATTTAGTGTTAAACTTAAAACCGGTGCTTATGATGGCTGCATCGACTCCACCATAAATATTATTGTAGTTGACTCACTCCCCGAGGCTGATTTTATAATGCCTGATACTGTTGCCATGGGGGCCCTTGTTGTATTTGATGATATTTCAGTTCCACATGGTGCAGATATATATTTAAGAATTTGGGATTTTGGTGATGGTACCGGAGCAAATAATCCCAACCCGGTTATTCATACCTATGCTGAGCCCGGTAATTATACAATTTGCCTGACTATAACTGACATTAAGGGTTGTATTGACACATTGTGTCAAACCATTACCGTCTCTGCATTACCACAAGCTGATTTCTGGTATCAATCGGATACAACACTCATAACCGAATTTTTTGACCACTCATTCCCTGACACTATTCAGGTAGCAGACTGGTTCTGGCAGTTTGGGGACATCTCAGCCTTTGGTGCAGATACATCTCATTTACAAAACCCGCAATATCAGTATCCCCAATCCGGCTGGTATTACGTTAACCTGAAAATTACGGATAACTACGGTGGTTTTCATGATACAACAAAAGCAGTTTATGCCGGCAAGGCAATTGTATCCTATTTCACGAATGAAGATGTATGTTTTGGAGACAGTTTATTATTTATAGACGAATCGCATAGTCCTATCAGCGCAAGTTTTGAAGGGTGGCACTGGGATTTTGGAGATGGTTCCGACTTTACTTATTCAGAAAAAGTTGACTCCCTGTATCATTATTATGAATTGCCCGGAGTATACACCGTAACCCTGGTTACTTCAGCAACCGTTAATGATGGCTTATTAACTGACACGCTATACAAAGATGTATATGTATTTAATGCACCTGTAGCATACTTTGATACGACAGAACTGCTTGTATGTAAAGGAACACCCATAATTTTTAGTGATTCATCCTATACTATTGATGCGGATTCGGTTACAAGCTGGCATTGGGATTTTGGAGACAGCAATTTCTCGGATCTGGAAGAATATCCTCATATTTATTCCGACACGGGAAATTATGTAGTGACACTAACAGTTGCAACTTCTCATCAATGCATTGACTCGGTGAAGGCCAATTCGATGGTTGCTATTGCACCGGATATCAGTTTCAGGATTGAGAATGCATGTATCAATTCGCCGGCTCGTTTTATTCCCGATGAAACGACCGTAAAAATTACTGATTGGTGGTGGGATTTCGGAGACAAATACAATTCCGGCGACACATCCAGCCTTTCAAGCCCTTCGCATACATACACAAGAGTTGATCTATACAATGTAACAATGACAGCCTCCTCATTTGGTTGTGACAAAGTAGAACAAAAAGCTTTTATTGTAAAACCCATTCCTTTTAGTGACTTTACGCTAATACCCAACTTTCAAAATGTTCAGGGTAAAACCAGTTTTACAAATAATTCGATTTATGCAAGTCACTATTTATGGGATTTTGGAAATGGGGAAACTTCCACAGTTGCCGATCCGATTGAAATTTATGAAAAAGATAGTACCTATTTAATTACCCTAATTTCATACAACCAAGATGGATGTGCCGATACGAGCCGTTACGAATTACTTGTGTTCTTTAGAGGATTGTATTTCCCGACAGCTTTTTCACCCAACAACCCAAATGAGGGTATCAGTAAATTTACTCCAAAGGGAGTTAATTTGAGAGAATACCTTGTGCAGGTATTTGATATGGGCGGAAACCTGATGTGGGAATCGGACAAATTAGATGAGAATGGAAGTCCGACGGAGAGCTGGGATGGATATTATAACGGCTTATTAATGCCGCAGGGGATGTACATTTGGAAAGCCCAGGGAACCTTTAAAGATGGCTCAATATGGAAAGGTTCGGAACTGCAGAGCGACAACCCACAACCCTATGGAACTGTTACTCTGGTAAGATAGGAATGCAAGAAGTTTCAAGTTTCTAGTTTCAGGCTTACAAAATATTTGGTATGGGCTAAATCAATTATGACATCTTCTATTAAACTTCATTCTATTAACTTGTTTTGCCATTAGCATCCTCTTGATCCTTTTGACGTATACCTTGTTTCTTTCTATTTTATCCTACTTCAATCCAAATAAGATTAGATTTGCATTTTTTTTAGAAATGCTATGAATTGGGAAAAACGATGGTTTCAGTTTGCCATTCTTATGTTGCTTGCCTTTGTTTGGGGAAGTTCTTTCATTTTAATAAAAGTGGGAATAAAAAGCTTTAGCAGTGAGCAAGCTGCTGCTATCCGCATGCTATTGGCTTCACTTTCATTATTACCGTTGTCCATCTACAACCTAAAACATTTAAAACGCAAAGACCTTCCTGCTTTGCTTTTTGCAGGTTTTGTGGGAAGTTTCATTCCTGCTTTTCTATTTACAAAAGCCCAAACCCACATTGACAGCGCATTGGCTGGAATGTTGAATTCACTTACCCCGGTATTTACGTTGGTGGTTGGGGTCATCTTCTTTAAATCGAAGTTTAAAGTTATTCAAATTTTTGGATTGTTTCTCGGATTGGTAGGAGCTTTGGGCCTTATTATTGGGGGACAGGATATTGAATTGGTTAAAATCAATTTGTATGCATTGCTGATAGTGCTGGCAACAACTTTTTACGCACTTAACATTAATATTGTCAAAACTTACCTTACCCATCTAAACGGGGCACAAATTACTTCACTGTCATTTATGTTTCTCAGCCCGGTGGCATTTGTTTATTTAATGACAACGGATTTTGAACCGGTACTTCAAAATCCCAAATGGCCAATCCATTTTGCAGCCCTTGCCGGGCTTGGTATCCTGGGCACAGCAGCGGCCATGCTTTTAATGAATAGCCTTATCAGAAAAGTTTCTACTATTTTCGCTTCGTCGGTTACCTACATCATTCCCATTTTCGCTATCATGTGGGGCTTTTTAGATGGAGAAAACATCTCAATACATCATTTCGGCAATATGCTGATCATTTTGGTTGGCGTTTACCTGATAAACCGAAAAAAGCAACGACCAACAAACAAGATGAAAACAAGCACAAAAAAAGCCAATTGATTATTTGTATCTTTCTCTAAGTATTTCAGCAGCAACAACCATTTGCTTTATTTTTTCAAAAGCATTTGTTTCATCGTTTACGCATCTTTCAGCAAAACAACCAAAACCACAATCGGTGTTCAGGAAAATTTTTTGAGGAGGAAAATACTTTAGTGCTTTTTCAACCTTTTCAATGATAAATTCAACCGATTCAACATCATCAGTTCGCGGATTAATAACCCCTAAACCCAATTCTTTATGGCTTAAAGCTTTACCTATGATCTCAATTTCTCCCGCACGGGGGGTCGCATATTCCAATACAAACTGATTGACATTCATTTTGGTAAAAGCAGGAAGCAGAGGCAAATAGTCGCCCGTTAAAAGGGTTTCCTCATTTCTGCTCCAATTACCACGGCATACATGTATTCCTGTTCTTATATTCTCAAAACCATCAACAACTTTATTGATCAATTCTGCGGCATAGTTCAACTCCGTATCTGCATCTGACCGGGTTGCCAGGGTAGCTCACATGAAAGTCCGCCGGTCGCAATCTTCCGACATCACGATTTCGGTCAATACCGGCTCATCGAATTGCACAAATTCACATCCGGCATCCTGCAAATCTGACAATTCTTCCCGCAAAATGGCAATGATATCTTCGGCCATTTCCTGTTTGTTCTTATAACCCAATTTTGAATAGGCGCCAACCCACATGGCCCTTGTCAACAGATAAGGCCCGGGCAAAGTTATTTTAACCGGTTTATCCGTAAAACTTTTGACAAAATTAAATTCCTTAAGCGTCAAGGGCTCTTTTCTGGAGAGTTTTCCAATACAGGTTGGATTTTTGATTGAAGAGGCTGGGACATCCAACGTATCCAGCATTTCTTCAAAACTTTCCTTATTATCAACTGTATCCAGCATATCAGCCAGTGACATCAATTTGGTTCCATTCAATTTATCAGTGAGAAAAGAATAAAAATTATCCCTGTGATGTTCTCCTTCAACCAAAATATCAACTCCAGCTTCCAATTGATACCGGATACAACGTTCAGCCTCTTTGTTAGCAATTTGATCAAATTCCGCTTGCGTAATTCGATCCTTCTGCTTATCCCGTAAAAGCTTTTAGCAAAATCCTTGACCTGGGCCAACTTCCTACCTGTGTGACGGGAAATAATTTATCGTTTACAACCATATTAAAAAATATTTATACCACATTTAATTTCACATTGATTGTTGCCGCTTTTTTCAAAGTGGCATATAAAGGTGACCGGTTAAGCGTAGCATCCCAAACTTCTCTTATTCTTTTCTGATCATCCATCGAAGTAACAAAACATTTCATATCAATGGATGAAACTCCAGGATATCCCTGTTCAAGCCCAAGATGAGCCAGCACATTCTCCAGTTTGCAACGAATGGTGATTTCCACATCGTCAATATCCAAGCCTGCTTTGGCCGCATCGGTCGAGAACGAAGTTGAGAGGGAAGCTGATAAAGCACCGATCAAATATTCAATGGCAGAAGGGTATTTATCTTTCTCTTCAAAACTGGCCGCCTGCCCAACATCAAAGAAAAATTACGGCAATATACCGAACTTTTCAAGTGCCCGCTTGCCCGGGTCCGCTCTCCATTCATATTCTTTTGCCCTTTTCTTGTCTTCCTCCAATGCTCTTTCATCGTCCTGAACGGCCTCATTTTTCTGATAAAATACCTGGCATGTTCCGGAGTACCAACAAACCCAAATAATCATGCCCAACCATCCTGCACCAGGGAGGCAGGTCATCGCATACGGATGGTTCCAGGCTGCGCATCTCCATGATACCACCAACCGGAACCTTTCTCATGTTTTCACGAATCAACAACACCAAACCAGAGCCGCAATCTAAATCGCCGCCATCAAAAACGTGGTCTGGTATTATTGTTTCAAGATTTTCAGACGTGCCCATTTCTAATAGGTTATGCAGGGTGTTCCCTCAGATAACAATTCAACCAAAACAGCCCCGCCGGCAGGTGTAACGCCATCGATCAGCATATCTTCAGTTATTCCACGTGTTTTCAAACATGGAGCACAGGCAAGGATACGGCCACCATTTGCGATGAATGCATCTACCAGTTCCTTCAATGGTTTAAAAGGTTCACCAATGCTGATTTTTTCCGCTTCGCCTTTAACTGCCAACCATACTGCGTCGGTACTTAAGAATATAGTCGTTTCCTTTTCAGATCCCAATGCTGCGCCAGCCACAACAAAGCCAACAGTTGCCGTATCAGGATTGTTGTGAGAATTAATAATGGATACCTAAAATTTTCCGTTCATTTTTTCTAAAATTTAGTTTGTAAATAATTTATTTTTTTCGATCAGGAAAAAGGGCGGCTCACCGGCATGCATCCTATTTCCCGTTGACCGGCACCAGGCCATGACATCTCCTGCATCAAGTGCTTTTAACCGAACAATGGTGCCCGGATCGAGCGGCTTGAAAAACTTGAATAAGGCCATAACCAGGTCGCCACATCCGAGTTCCCCTGTGTCTAATTCTTTATCATATTTCCAGTTTATTACTTTTGAGACTTAGCATGTTTAGTGTATATAAACTGATTTTTTATTTCGATCCAACACCTCTCCGACGATACAACCTTTGGGATAACCCAAATGCTTCAATTCATCAATAACTCCATCCACATCCTTTGGCTTCACAGCCATCAACAAGCCACCTGATGTTTGAGCATCCAGTACCAGCATTTTGTGGTTATAATCAACCGATGAATCAAAATGGCATGACTTTTCAATAAATTCATAGTTGCGAAGGCGGCCCCCGGGATACATCCCATTTCAATTAAATCCATAACACCGGGCAAGTACGGAACCTTAGCCGAATCAATTCGAATGGAGACATTACTTCCATCTGCCATTTCAAGGCATGCCCCAATAAACCGAAACCGGTTATGTCCGTTGCCGCTTTTATACTGTACTTATTCATGACCAGTGCGCCATTTGCATTGAGTTGCTTCATATTGGCAATAGCTGCCGCATAAGATTCAGTAGAAGCCAAATCATTCTTTTTCGCAGAAATAATGATCCCGGTTCCGATGGGTTTAGTAAGAACCATAACATCATAGGTTCGACAGCATGATTGGTAACTACCTTATCGGGATGCACCCATCCGGTAACAGCCAGGCCGTATTTAGGAATATCATCAGCGATGGTATGGCCACCCAGGAGAAATCCCCGGCTTCCTGAACCTTTTCCCGACCCCCTTTAAGTATTTCCCTCAGAATACTCAATGGCAAACCGGCCGGAAACATAACAATATTCAAAGCAGTTAATACTTGTCCACCCATGGCATACACATCGCTTAGTGCATTGGCCGCTGCGATCTGCCCAAAATCATAGGCATCAGAACAAACAGGAGGGAAAAAGTCCGTAGTTTGAATCAGTGCATAATCATCCCGTATCTTAAAAACACCGGCATCATCATGCGTTTCGATATCCACAAGGATGTTTTCATGCTTTATTTTGGGCAAATCTGCCAAAGCTTCTGCAAGTTCTGCAGCCGATAATTTTGCTGAGCACCCCCTGCTCTACAAGATTTAATAAGTCAATTTCCATTTTCTAAATATTGATCACCTTTGCGGCATTAAGCATGCTCTCCAGAATTTCATGCATATTTGATACACGCCCTACAGCAAGTTCATCCATTTTTCCAAAATAATCAAGGCACGCACCACAGCAAAGTATTTCCACACCCAATGCTTCCAGTTCTTTTAGCTGGGGTAAAAACAGCGCACCATTAATGACAAGATTTATTCCTGAATTCATAACTAAAATTCGCTGAGGAAGATTGTCCATTGATTTCAGGGTATTCAGCATGGCTCCGGCCAAAGCATTTCCCAGCTCTTCCGAACCTTCGCCTAACCTGTCCTTGGCCAGCATAACAACATATGACTTATCTACTTCAACTGACGTTGAACAATAAGCTTCTGCCTGAATATCTTCTACATCACCATCTTGCTTGTTTACAATGATCTCGTATATTCCGTTTTTTTCTGATTTTGTAACATCCATCCCATTATCCGTTAAAAAATGCTCCACATTCTTTACGGATGTTTCATTATCAATAATAACTTTAAGAGTTTCATTCGGTCCGATATCTTTCAAAGCCTTTTTCGTTTCAATCAAGGGCATCGGGCACTTCATTCCTTTTACATCAATCGTTTTCATTATCTAATTTAATTATTTTACAATATCATTTCATCTCACAATTTCAAAACCTCACCAATCACAGATCACTATTCCCCAATCAATGCCTTCCCTTTATCAGTGATCAGAATAAAAAAAGTCTTTTTGTAAATAACTCCTTCTTGCGTTAACACTCCGATCATCAGCTGAACAAACTTTTTAGTCCCATCAATAAGCAAACGGAATTCCTTTTCATTAATTCCATTTTCCTTATCCTTAATATCGTTTAGCAGAAGTTGGCGGCATTTATCAACAATGGAATGATGAATATATTCCCCTTCAAAATAGGCAAGCTTTTGCTGGCGATACAGGTATTTTAGCATCACCTTAAACTTATCCTTGCTGATTTTACGGGTGAGGGCCATTGCTGCAATATCCTCCTCATAGGGTTTGTCCATTCCCACCTTTTCATAAACACTTTCAAGCCATGTAAGTTGTTCCTGTGTTTGTGGATCAACTTTCACTTCATGTCCTGCCATTGCCCAGGTAGTGCCTACTTTTTTCAATTTACCTTCCTCAACCAGCGTTTCCATCAACGCATCAAGGAAAAGTTTGCCGGCCTCATTTCCTCCAAAACCAAACTTTCCATAAAACTCCTTGGTTTCAAGCCCATCTTCAAGAATCGTGTTTTTGTCATGAAATTGTTGAATATTTTCCAAAACAGCTTCATAATAGCTTGAATAAGCATCAGCACTTACTAAGATGTTTTTATCAGATCTGTTAAGAAGGACCACCGATTGGTCACCATTTTCCAAAATTTCATCGATGACTTCCGCATCGGATTTTAATAACTTTTTAGCAATATTCTGTGCGAATACAGGAGCATTTTCCTTCTTGATCTCAATCTTGATCAGGTTGAACAATTTATTGCTATTAACAGTTGCATCAACAAGGTCCTGAAGTGATTCAATTAGTTTTGGATTCCGCTTTTTATGATGAAGCGGGTCCACATCCACAATGGTTCCACCTCCAAGGGTTAAGTCGTTCGATGAATTACGAATGATAAATTTATCCTTATTGATCAATATTGCCGGCTTTTCAAGATGGATCTGAACAATTGCATTTTCACCTGGTTCCAGCGAATCTTTATCAAGCAGATGCACTCGGGCAGCACATTCGAAGGTCCCGGTAAAGAAAACCACTTTTGTCCACAACCCGATTTTAAAATTGTAATCAAAGAGTGTGATGGTTGCATCTATCATTGATGTTTCACCGATCGGCTTATCTGAAAGCACCATCCCCCTTTCATAGTCCTCAAGCTTCAACCCGGCAAGGTTCAGTGCAGCACGGTCGCCGCAATACACTTTATTCACAGGCTCCCCATGACGTTCAATATTTCGAACCTTAATCTTCTTACCTTTTCCTGGTATCAGATAAATATCCTTGCCTGTTTCCAGCTCCCCTTCGAGCACAGAACCGGTAACAACATATCCGATGCCTTTTACATTGAAGATCAGGTCAATATACATCCTGAAACGGCCTGTATTCTCTTTTTCATTAACCAAAGGAACCAGCCTATCAATTTCCTCAATAAGTTGATCCAATCCTTTTCCAGTTATTGATGATACTCCTATCACAGGTGCATTTTCGAGGACCGTTCCTTCAAGGAATTCTGAAATTTCAAACTCTGCAAGTTCAAGCATCTCTTCATCAACGAGGTCAATTTTATTCAAAACTACAACTCCATGCCTGATGCCCAGCATTTCGATAATCTTTAAATGCTCAGTAGTTTGGGGCATGATCCCACTATCAGCAGCAACCACCAAAAGAACAATATCAATCCCATAAGCACCGGCCACCATTGTCTTAATAAAATCCTTATGGCCCGGAACATCTACAATACCGAATGATTCACCTGAAGGCAGGGTGATGTGCGAAAACCCGAGATTTATTGTAATACCCCTCTCCCTTTTCCTCCTTGTGTGTGTCGCAGTCTATATTTGTCAGGGCCTTGATCAGCGCCGTCTTCCCATGATCTACAGGCCTGTTGTTCCAATAATTAAATGCTTCATCCTATTTTTATTGAAGAATAAATATCCTTTACAATTCCGGCCAATTTTTCATATTGCTTTTCCTGCAGGGTCAATACGTCGAAATAAACCTCTCCTTTTCTAACACAGCAACCACAGGAAAAATGATGTTTCATCAATCCATAATAAAGTTGTTCCGGAAAAGCAGATTTTTACTTTTTGATTCCATGGAAGGGTTTATTTACAGCAAAGCTCTGTTGATCTTTTTCCCGGCGAATGCGCCCCCTCCGCATTGTCCTTTACTTTGGGTAACCGTGCATGGGATTTCATTTTTTGTAAAAATTTTTTGCAAAACCTCTGCACTTTTCTTCAGATCAGAGGTTTTTTTTGTCATCACAGTTAAAAGTAAATCTTTTTATGCAGATCGCTGTCGTCCAAATAATATGACATAGCAGCTTCCATAAAATGCAAGCGTGGTTTTTCCTACCCGCAAAGCCCTTTGTCATGGGTTCTTTCGAGCATTGCAATCAAATCTTTTCTTCCCGGCAATTATACCTGATTGGGCACCCCTGTAATAATTTATCGCCACTAAAGCAAACCAGCAGCCAATTCCTGTTGCTAATGTTTGTCTGACATCAGGTCGATCTTTGAACATTTACAGAGGCTTCAGCAAAACCGGACCCCATATCCTATACAATCTGGAATGCCTCTTTCTTCTTCCGGAGGAAACCAATTCTGGGAGAGATGCTTCATGTGTAAACCCCTGTATAATATAATTGGATTGATGCGCCTTGAGGAACAGCAGTTGCTCACTGACATTAGCCTCATAATCACTAATTTTGTTTTGTTGTCCCCACCTCTACCATCTTACAATCGAGGCAGCCATATTATCCGGCAACCGAAATCGACCCCTGTCTCTACTAATTCCCTCTGGAAACAACAACTTCCTGCTTTTGGCAACGTTCGTAAAATCAACATTAAAGCAGCGGCATTGCGTTAGTTAACAACCAGCACATCTTCCGCTCCTGTTAAGTACGAATTGGTCAGATGCGTATTTCTGATCCTCTCCCCTTTTTCCAAATCAAAACTCCAGGTTATTGTAGCCGCGTAAAAAATATCAGCGGCTTCATCAATGATGTCATCGCTAAAGGGAGCTCGGCCTAAATTGGTATGAACAACTACTCCGGTAGCATTGATGACATTGCGTAAGCTTTTTGTTGAAAACTCCTCGACTTCACGACCAATAATCCGGATAATATCTTCCTGAGGAGGAATGGTGTTTGAAATGAGTGTTTTTCTTCCCCTTATTTTGAGGATGGAATTCTGAATGCAATACTTCACAACATCCTGATTGTTCTTCCTGATCATTTTGATCCCGAAGGTTCAGGAGCTTGTCAATACTGGAAAGGTTTTTAAGCACTTCCGAATTTGCTCTATTTTGTTAAGTTTAGTTTTTTAAAATAAAAAGCAGAGAGGGCGGCAAATCGAACCTGCCACAGCCGAAGTATCCGGTCTGATACTGGTTTTGAAGACCAGGTGAGACACCAGTCCCGTCTCTCTAATTTGCAAAAATCCCGGCAAATTGCTTACTACTGAACTGATGCTCCGGGATATTTCGCTTTTAATATTATGAACTAAACCCGAATTCAAAGCCAAATTAACGCACCAGATCATTTTTTCGGTTGTGGATTGATTTCCGGTTATCAATTCATAAAAATAATAACCACCCTCAACCGGCACTCCACGATCGTTGGTTGCATCCCAGATAACATTGTATGTTCCGCATCATATCTTCGTTCTTCAATTGTTTAACGACCTTCCCTGAAGGTTATAAACATTGAGGATCACGCGTCCAAAGCATGAGCCAGTGTAAATTCAATATAAGCCTGACAAAATGGATTGGGATAATACTTTCCACCGACAAAATCGCCGATAAATCTTGCTTGTATGGAAGTGACGGATTGTATCCGAGAAAATAATTAACCATCTCACCACCAGGTAAGTTTTAAGTTCAATGAATCACCCGATGCCATCGCGCCCATTACGGACAGCTAAATGGTCCGGTAATTTTCCGCTCCAATAACAACCATTCTTCCTTTCGTCCGTCTTCACAACTAAAGACTAATTCACCACCATTGGTTTCCAGCCTGTCAATACTGTAATGCGGGCTAAAGCCACCCAAAACATAAAACAACTATCAGTGGAATGAAGGTGTCCCTTTAAGTCTTATCACTTCCTGTTCAGCACCATCTCCCTGGTACATGGCTCCTAAATAATCAAAGAACGTTGTTCCTGTATGATTTTTACCAATATCTACACTTTCAAATATATAAACTACCTCCGTTATCAAGATAGTCAATCAGTTTGGCCTGGTCTGTTGTGACATAAAACCAGGAGGCGTAAGGCCTCAACTTACACAGAAGCACCCCATGTGCTAAAGATTATATCTAAGGATAAAGATTATCCGGAAGAAAATAGGTAACAAGATAGTTATACCCTGCATCATCAAGCACCCTCGTTAAAACCTTCAGAAGGCTGGGAATTTGCTCCCTTTTCAGGACAGGTTACTGTAGGCATCTCTATTATCATTATCCCAAACCAAAAATTGTAAATTCCTCATCCGGGTTAACCCTGACAAATGGCTTTTGAAACATTGTTTCCCTCAAACTCATCACCTTCCGATAACCGCACCATAAAAAACCGTGTTGCAAGCAGCCGTTAATTCCATTAAAGCTATAAGACTTGCTTTCCCAAGGGTTCAATAACTTCCATATCATCAATACCTGATCATATCCCCGGTTTTAAAAATCAAACAACTTCACTTCAAAAATCAGAATGCCGAAGATCCCGAACTTACCAACAGTCCATTCTCCCATTTCGCGTAATTCAATCTGTGCAGGCCCGGAAATGCTTTTGTTACGGAAAGATCATTATCAAGGTAAACGGTCATTTCCATTTTAAAGATATCCCAACCATCTGAAGAAATGAAATTCATTAACATGGTCTGATCTAACTGAACATCCATCCTGCAGACCAGCTCAATGAAAATTCTTATTTCTTCACCATTTTGAGTTCCCCAGTTTCCGGCTGATAACGGATGACTCCAGAGAACATCCTCAGTATCATCAAACAAAATGGATATTTCAGCTACTTCATTTGACGATGTTGAAAAGGCATCGAGGTATTGCGTAATGGCTAACTCTCCGACACTTTCGTGTAGCGTAATTACAGGTGAATATGCCGACACATCAAAATTGGTAATGTTAGGGCTCCAGTAAAAGGTTAGTTTTCCCCCGTCAATCAACCAATTCTCCTCCAGATCCCAACCCGCACCGGTATTGAAATCCTCAACCCAAAATGGGGTCTGGGCCATACCTGGCAGCCTGAAAAGCAATACCAGTAACAATAAGTAAAATAGTTTTTTCATAAGAGTTGTTTTGTAAGCAAATTACGAAAAACGATAATTCGCGTAAAATTAATATATTTATTTAAATAGGACAATGTATTGATTTGCGGGGTTGCTTGCTTGTAAAAAAACAATCTAGCCCTCTTCAATCATTTTTTTTCTTCCACCCTGAAAATGGAACTCATACTTAGTAGCTTACCTAAATAATTCCCATTACAGAAATAACAAGCAAAAAGCAGAATTGTTGATTTCGTGCGTAGATTTGTATAAAATAAATCTCAAAAACGAACGATATCATGCAAACTATATTAGGCTCTGGTGGTGCAATAGGTACTGACCTGGCAAAAGAACTGACAAAGTACACAGACAAAATAAGGCTTGTAAGCCGAAATCCAAAAAAGGTAAACGAGAGTGATGAATTATTTTCATGCGATTTGAGGGTTAAGGAAAGTGTTAAAGAAGCCGTTAAAGGATCAGAAGTAGCCTACCTGACTGCCGGTTTTGAATACAATACAAGCACCTGGCAAAAAACCTGGCCACTGGTTATGCAAAACGTCATTGATGCTTGTAAAGAATTTGATGCTAAGCTTGTTTTCCTTGATAATATTTACATGTACGATCCCAACAAACTTTCATTCATGGATGAGGAAACACCCATGAACCCATCCAGTAAAAAAGGAAAGGTGAGGGAACAATTGGTGAATATGCTTTTTGAGGAAGTAAATAAAGGGAAGTTGCAAGCGCTGATCGCCCGTTCTGCTGATTTTTACGGGCCTGGCATAAAAAACAGCGTTTTGCTTGAAACGGTTTACAAAAACTTTCTTAATGGCAAAAAAGCCAATTGGCTGTGTTCACTCAATTATAAACACTCCTTTACGTTTACACCTGATGCTGCCAAAGCTACAGCCATTCTGGGAAATGACCCCAAAGCCTTCAACCAAATTTGGCATTTACCAACAGCACCCAACCCAATGACAGGTAAGGAATGGATAAATGCTTTTGCAAAAGAAATGAATGTGGAGCCAAAGGTTCAGGTTGCAACAAAATTCATAGTAAAAATTATGGGCTTGTTTATGCCTGTAATGAAAGAGTCGTATGAGATGCTTTATCAATACGACCGGGACTATGTTTTTGACAGCAGAAAATTTGATAAGGCTTATGGGTTCGAACCGACCTCCTATGAAAATGGGATCAAAATGGTGGTTAATGAAGGTTCCTGAATTTTAAGAAAATAAATAACGAACCATCTTCTTTTTGCATTTTCTTCAATCGAAGTTGTTTGAAAACTGACTCCGCTTTATGAAACGGGCATTTTAATGTTTTACTGTCGTAGCTGTTGGTTTTCTCCTGTTGGGAAGAGGTTACAAACCCAAATGAAGCAGCCATTATAATTCCAAACACGATTTATCTCAACAACCCGGAACCCTTGAACCTAAGCGGTACACCAAGGAATTTAAAGAATCAATTTTAGGCTATAATTTGGGTTATGGATATATCTGTGCTAAAATATCATGGCTTATTATTGATGCTGTTGCTTTTTACGAACAATACAAACCCATTCGGCCACCCAATATCACAATAGTGAGTCTTTCAAACCACAGTGTGCGAAATGTAATTATCCATGAAATATTTCCTGACAAAGAAATTCCGAACAGTGTTCCTGCATCATGATCTCCCTTTAATCTGACGTGCTTTCCCGAAAAAGGGCACCCTGTAATTACAAAACCAATCCGACAGAACATTCAGCCGGCCTGAATATTAACGAAAGTTAAACAACCCTGAATCCCGCTCAAGGATTATACCGGACAATATGGAAACATTTCTCCACGAAGCAATCCTGAAACAATACGAATTTACCTCACCCATTTTGACCAGCCGGTTGTGCTGTGGTCTACGACCCATGAACTTACTGAAGAATAAAAAACCAATGAATTAACCAAGCTTACCATGAAAGGCAAACCCCACGTCTTCAACCTGTCGTTTCACCGAATCCAGGTCAACATCCTCACCCTCGATATACACTTCTGATTTGCCAGGGTCAGCGACAACTTTTTTAATGCCATTAACTTTCAGAATGCTATTTTCTGCACTCATCTTACAATGGTTACAAGTCATGCCTGTAACTTTAATCTTGATGCTTTCAACGTGTCCTGCCATATCCGGAAGATTTGAATCAACTTTTTGTTTAAAAAGATATTTACGAATGTATCCATTCATGATCAACAAGATCAATGCAATTCCAGATACCAGTTTTAACCAAAAGGGGATCAATTCATGTTGATGGCCGTTATGCTCACCCACCAATGTAAACCAGTGGGCCGGTAAAAACAGATTGGTCAGCCAACCAAAAAACATGGCACTGATAATTATGGTTGACAAATACACTAACATTGTCTTTTTGTTAATCGCTTTCCCAATCACAGCCATCGTCGCCGCATTGGTGGCCGGCCCTGCCATCAGGAAAACAAGAGCCGCACCCGGTGAAAGCCCTTTCATCATCAAAACCGCGGCGATGGGGATGGATCCGGTGGCACAAACATAAATAGGCACCGATGCAGCAAGTACGATCAACATGCTTAGAAAATCATTGTGCAAATAACCTACAAAAAAGTCCTCTGGCAATAGCATAGCTATTAAAGCTGCGATGGCCAATCCAATGATGAGCCATTTGGCAATATCCATCAGAAAATCATGAAAAGCATATTTCAACATTGTTCTTAGCTTCCCTTGGGGATATTCAATTTCCGGAGTGCTTTCATTTTTTTCGTCTTTCACTTCCGTTTCAAAAGATTGATCGGTAAAGTTGGTTATAATTCCACCAAATATTCCGCTAAAAAATGCTACTACCGGACGCAATAATGCAAAAGGCAATCCCAGCAAAGAATAGGTTGCAAGTATAGAATCAACTCCCGTTTGTGGAGTAGAAATCAAAAAAGAAACCGTAGCACCTTTTGATGCCCCTTCCTTATGAAAAGCAATGCCTGTAGGGATCACCCCACACGAACACAATGGCAAGGGAATTCCTAACAAAGAAGCATAAAAAACCGACTTCAGGTTTTTGCCACCCATGTACTTTCGGATACTTCCTTTTGGCATATAGACATGAAGCAAGCCGGCAAACAGAAATCCCAGCATAAGCCAGGGAGCCATTTCCAACATCAACTCATAAAAAGCCTCAAAATATTCAATCACCCAGTTCAACATGTGGCAAATTTAGATATATCTATCATATAAACTGTTTAAAACAGCTTTTGTTTAACATTGCAATCCAATAATTTATTTCCTATTTTTGAGTTCTGTTAAATACACAAAAGAAAACATGGCTAACAATCAAATTAAGGAAGCGGCAAAGGTTATAAAAGAATCCAGGTATTCCATTGCCTTCACGGGAGCCGGCATTTCTGTTGAAAGCGGCATTCCTCCGTTCCGGGGTGAAGATGGCATCTGGAGCAAGTATGACCCCAAGACTTTGGAACTGGGATTTTTCTTTAACAATCCGCTTGAATCATGGATAGTTATTAAACAGCTATTTTATGATTTTTTCGGAAATGCAAATCCCAATAAAGCCCATTATGTTTTAGCATAGATGGAAAACAAAGGAATGTTGGAATGCATCATCACACAAAACATTGACAATTTGCACCAACTTGCCGGAAACAAGAGTGTACATGAATTTCATGGCAATTCCCAAAAACTGGTATGTGTAAAATGCAAAAGTCACCATTCGCCCGCAGAAATTGATTTCGATAAGCTCCCCCCCCATTGCAATGATTGCAATGGATTGCTCAAACCTGATTTTATTTTTTTTGGAGAAACTATTCCACCGGATGCCTATCATAATTCCATTGATGCAGCCGGACAAGCGGAAGTGATAATTGTAATTGGGTCAACAGGTGAAGTGATGCCGGCAGCGCAAATACCTTTTCATGCAAAACAGAACGGAGCAACAGTAATTGAAGTGAATCCCGAAGCTTCAAAGTTTACGAACACAATCACCGATATATACCTGCAGGGAAAAGCAACTGAGATTATGGGAAAATTAGGTGATGCCCTTTCAATGCAATAATGAAAATAAAAAATGAATAAAACCATAACTTTCCTGACAATTGTAATTATTCTGTTGGCGTTTTCCAACAAAATAATCTCTCAATTGTATTTTAACCTGCCCGATCAAAAGGTGAACACATTGCTGTTTCGAATGAAACAAAGTCGGAGTTTTATACCTGTGGGCCGGAGGGATGAACTCCTGCCAGTATTGTGATATTGATTTGAGCCAATGGACGGAATTCTGGATTTGATTGTATTCGACAGGCAAGGTGACAGGATAATGCCATTTCTCAACAACGGCAGCCCAGGAATAATTGACTATCAAATTGCTCCAGAATTACGTTACAAATTCCCCGAGTTATTCGACTGGGTGATCGCAGTGGATTACAATATGGACGGATTAAAGAATATCTTTACGTATTCCATTGGATTTACGGAGCATCAAAGTGTGTACAAGAATACCTCCTGTCTGAATTGGAATTTGAACTTGTTGTTTACCCTGTTTTAGAATTCCTATCAAGGGGTGGATTTACAAACCTCTACGGCACCGATGTTGATTACCCGGCCATTGTGGATATTGACAACGATGGCGACATTGATATCTTAACGTTCTCTGTGTTGGGCGCTTTTGTGGAGTATCATCAAAACCAATCCATGGAAAAATACGGGATACCAGATTCATTGGATTACAAGAGGGTATCCTCCTGCTGGGGATATTTTGCCGAGAATGAAGAATCAAATTTGGTTTACCTTGATACGTGTGTGGTTAAAGAAAATGACATCCCTGTTCGTGGGAAGAACGGATACCGGCATAGCGGCTCCACATTCCTGGTCATTATTTATGGATGGTGATTCGGACAAAGACCTGCTCCTGGGGGATGTGGATTATCCCAACCTGGCTCAGCTTATAAATGGCGGCGAAATAGGATCAGCCTATGGAAAGCTGCGATACCCTGTTTCCATCTTACAATAAACCGGTCGGCTTGTTTTCGATGCCAGTAGCAGCTTATATTGATGTGGATAACAACGGGGTCAACGACCTGATCGTTTCTGCCTTCGACCCGGGCAATTATACCTCACGCAACCTGAGGGCTCTGGCTTTATTTGAATACCGGCGAAAACAACCTTCCCCATTTCGAATACGATAAAGATAATTTTATACAGGAAGACATGATTGATGTGGGATCGGGGAGCCTATCCGGTTTTGCTGATTACGATGGTGATGGTCTGGAAGACCTCTTTATCTCCAATTATGGTTATTATATGTATTCTTACTACAGTGCCGGGATGTTTTTGAGTCCGTTTATTGGTCGGCCATTAGTTTGTATAAGAATACCGGAACTGCCACGCAACCCAAATTAATCCGCATCACGCACAATTTTGAAGGCTTGCAATCATTGAATTACCGTGGAATATTTCAACATTTGGGGATATTGATGGTGATGGTGATGGGGATATGATCATTGGTAATCATAACGGGACACTTGAACGCTATTGACCAATACCGCCGGGCCTGGGTCGCCTATGGAGTTTGATGATCCGGTTGCAAATTACCAATCATTGATGTAGGCGCTTTCAGCACACCCCAGCTCGTTGATTTAAGCCTGGATGGTTTGCTCGACCTGGCCATTGAGTGAAGACGGCAACCTCAGCAATTATTATCGAAAACACGGGAACCCTCACAAATCGGTTTCACTTTTGTTACGAACAGCCTCGGAAAAGTTGATGTAAGGGCTCCGGAAATAACCCTTACTTACACCGGATACAGTGTGCCGTGCTTTTTGAAACCACCCAAAATGAAATCGAATTGTTGGTCGGATCGGAACAAGGCAAAGCCTTGGTATTATAAAAATATTGAAAACAACTTATCCGGAGCTTTTACCGTTTCGAGATTCTCTTTACCTACTCATCAACAACGAACCGTTTCCTCTTTACAAGGGTATTTGCGGCAGGCCTGCCATTTCCGAATACATAATCAGGATGGCTATATGGTTTGCCTATCCAGAGAGCTTTTCAGATGGATGAATGATATTAATTCAGAACAGCGATATCCGAAGCATCGGTATCGTGAAAGTAACCAGCCCCGAGGATCTTGAGTTTCATCCTATCTCCACAAACGGCTTGAAGATTACGTTAGATTAACGACAAGTTGAAATGCTCTCAACATTCAAATCAATGTTTATAATTTTATCAAAAAGTTATTTCTAAAAAATTTCACAAATGAAGATGTTTCGTGAATATGTACGGAAGCCATCTTTGATGAATCTATCTTGCCGAATGGACACGGAAGATGAGAAGATCGTGGTCTGTAAAGGGTTATTATTTTACGCGATAATTACCAAACCAGGTATTGCCATTAGTTTGTTATAAATTAATGCCCAAGAGGTCGTTTCGAAAAGGTCTTAACAATTGACAATTATAAAACTTGAAATGATTCAAAGCTTACAATCACATCTCATTTGTTTTCAGTAGCAATTAATATCAACTTGGTTGACCGAGGAAATATTAATTGGGCTACAGAAACTGATTACCTTGAATTCAGTGAAGAATATTCTTCTGACAAGGCAAAGGTAGAAGAAATAAATTATGGCAACCCCTTACCCTATAAATTGAACAAGCTGTGTTGGGTAAAAATCTTTGCAGCAACAAAAATCTACCGTTAACACGATGTGCGGACAGCCGGACGGGAGAAGACCTCTTTATTGACTTATAATAATATCCGACAATTATCGTGTGGGAACTGCTGAAGCGTTGCAATATGGTTGCATTGATCCATGGAAGATGATTGAATCGGAATTCGGATCTTTTCAGAAAATAATTTAAAAATTGCTCGACTTTGAATCTGGATCTCTATTGTCGTGGGGGCATCATTTGTCTGTCACAAACTTATCTTTAGTATCAGGGGATAGAAATTATTGAAGAATCTGATGATGCAGTCCAGTCCTTTTTGTGTGACGCTTGTTGCTTCACTTCTCGTATACCGACACCTTACCGAAGATGTGATTGCGTTTCAGAGAACGATAATGACTCAAATGGAGCTGTTTATAACACCTACCCGGTCCGTTTTCGACGTATCAATAGGATCAACGGACGTACACTTATTATTGCCAGGATGGGGAAGTTTGCCCATGTATCCGCAATTGTCGACTGGAACGACACCTGCTGTGTGTATTAGGGAGCATGGTTGTGCCATCGATATGGAACCAGCTTTGGCAGGACTGTTATTTTCTACATGGCTTAGGGATGCTGGTATTGAAATATAACGCCGTTTGGCTTGAAAAGGAAGAATTCGATCCGGAATTAAAAATATGCCAAGTACGAGTATATCGTTTATTGGCTATTGATTATGAAGACGCCGGTTGCTTGGCTTAATAAAGGTTTATTACCATGATGATGTTTATAAACTTATCGGACTCTACTGGCTGTGGTTCCAATATTCGTGTTGAATATATGGCGATTTTATTGGCACTAGTGAAGTAACCTTTTGTGCTTATACGCAGATATTTTGTGACTATCCGGTTTTAACTTGATTTATCAAGACAGTAATGCGCAAATTCAGGAGAAGATTTCTATAGAGGTTAATACAATAACATGGTGGAGTATGCATATCAGGTGGAGGCGGTTATACAAGTAACTAATTCCGAAACGAAATGCTGGACCAGCCTGGTCAGAAACATTATGGAAGCAATGGCAGCGGTTTTCCAATTTATTTGATCTGTGCATTAAAGTGTATGAATTTGTCACCGAAGGTGAATTAAGAAGTCTTACTGGAAGAACTCAACTTGAACAATGCATGAACAATGGCCAGATTCTTGCTGCCACTTTCCACAACTGTATACGGCTTTAACAACGATGGAATACCACAGGAAAATGCTTTGGTCGTTCCCAACATTGGCGATTATTGACTACGATGTGAGATGAACTTGAAACAGAAGGAACTGCGCAATGCTGTAAAGTTATCTATTGTACCAAAGTAAAGCTGTAGTTTTGTTAAAAGAAACGGTGAAGTTACCGGATTGGATAGATATCCAGTGAGTTCAATATGCGTATACGTAAAAACATTTATCGTTGTTGTCGAAAACCATCTTCACTAATGTGGAATTGCGGATTTGCCTCCAATAAAGGCCGAATGTGGAATCTTTCCTTCACGACTTTACCGGATGCAGTGGAAAAAACTATGGCTCTGGACAAAAACACCTTAGCAACGAAAAGTGCAGGATGATGCGGTGGTGATGGATTATCGGAAATATAGTGATAGCGATAGAAATTTACAAATTTGAAGAACTTCCGGTGGGGCAGAAGGATATAAAGCAGGAGATTTCAATATGAACAATCAGGTTACAAATCCTGACAAGAATGATATTGGGAGCCCAACAAGGGATCATCTTCACAGATCCCGGAGTAAGCGAAAAAGGAAATGTAGTACCATTGAATTGCAGGCAATTAACAAAACAATCAAAAAACTCCGAACTAAGAACAAAATACTAAGAGCCAGGAACTATTGTCTAGAGAATTCGGCTTTAGCGCATACTTTGTAAAACTCCTCAATGGCACCGACCGCCTCTTCAGCCGTATCGACAACCGAAAAAATATCCAGGTCTTCCGGGCTGATGTTTGGAATCCCTGAGCATTTGGTTTTTGATCCAGTCGATAAGGCCTTCCCAATAACTTTCACTGCCAGCACAATCGGGAACCTGACCAGCTTATGCGTCTGTATTAAGGTGATGGCTGAAACAGTTCATCCAAAGTCCCAAAGCCGCCGGGCAGGACAATGTAACCCTGTGCATATTTCATAAACATCACCTTGCGGACAAAGAAATAATCGAAATTGATAAACTTATCCTGATCGATAAAGGGTTGGCAACCTGCTCGAAGGGCAAAGCAATATTCAGGCCCACCGATGCTTCCCCCCATAAAATGAGCCCCTTTGTTGGCAGCCTCCCATAATGCCCGGCCCTCCTCCAGTGTCGCTCCAAATCCCTTTTCGTCAAATTATAGGCAATCTCTTCGGCAAGGCGGTAATACGGATGATCGGGCTTGGTGCGGGCAGACCCGAAAATAGAAACACAGGGCCCTATTTTCGAAAGGGTTTCAAATCCATCTACCAGTTCCGACATAATTTTAAATACCGCCCATGAGTCGGTGGTCATTTGCTCGTTCCAGGTTTTATCTTTGATCGCTTCGCGGATGCGATCTTCTTCGTTAAGTCCGTCAATGTTCATAGTACAATTTTTTTTAGCCACTCACCTGGTGATGCCGATGGCAGAATTCACAAATTGATCTGATCATAAATTCCGTGTGAATTTTATTAGGGCTTTAACATGTGAGTGATTATGCTTGTTCAAAATAAGTACGCAAAAATAGTTAATAAACTTTAACGGAAGATATACTAAATTCTAAAAACTAAACCCTATGCTGGTAATGAATGCTATAAGATGTAAGGTTTTAAGCAGGGTGTTTGCCGTTATAAACAGGAATACGCCATTTGTGAACACTTATAAACTTGCTGCATAAATTTTTTCTAAATTTATTTGGTTTTTGTCATAGAATCGCGCCTGTTGGGGCTATCTTTCTCTAAAAGCAGGTTATTCAGTTTTTCAATTACGTTTTAAATATGGTGCGTGCCGCGCTTTATTCAATAATTTTTTTTA
Organism: Bacteroidales bacterium; assembly: GCA_041393255.1. GTDB lineage: Bacteria > Bacteroidota > Bacteroidia > Bacteroidales > JAADJA01 > JAADJA01. Next base: position 63,588 of record JAWKKM010000005.1, read on the forward strand.
ATTTCAACATCGTCAAATTCACAATTCATTTTCTTTGAAAGACTTAACTGCGGTATGCATTATATTTTTTGTTGGGCACTGGGCTTCTTTCTTTCAAAAAGTGAAATTCCAACTCTTTTTATATGTTCTATTAATGCATTTTCAGTAATTCTATCGTAGATTATAATATCAAATTTGTATGGAAGTGATAATTTGTCTAATTCTGCGTTAAAGTTTAATATATCTATAAGTTTAACATCTGTTCCTTTTAAAACAATGTCAATATCTGATCCAGGTTTGTAGGTTCCTATTGCTCTTGAACCAAAAAGAATAACATTATCTATCTTTGGATTCGCTTCGAAAATGCTAATGATTCTTTCAATGTCCAATTCTAATAGTCCATATTTCCTTTCATTATTCATCGAGCATAGATGTTTGCATACCACTTCTTTCCTCTTCCAGTCTTATTTGTAATTCTTTTAATAAGTGATAATATTCATTATATATACTCTCAACAATTTCTTCCGCAGTTTCTTGATTGTAAGTATGACTTGTCAAATTTCTGCTATTATGCATTCTGATCCAAGCTTCTCCTTTTGAAATGTATCCATCATGAAAACACTGTTGGATAACTGGTTTTGGCCCCACAATATCGTTGTAACCAATATGGTGTAATAAGTCTTGCAACGTTTTCCATGCCAGTTCGTAGGTGTATTCAAATGATTTGATTAATCCTTGTTCCTCAAGCTCGTTCATTTCTTTTTGTCCAACATATTTTTCTAATTGATTAAAAGCTTTATTGAGGTGTTAAAATAATTACTTACATTGAGGGATAAATTTTGATTAGAATCTCATCATGAAATTTAAAGGAGAAAACATTTTAGAGTTTACGGATCATTTTCCCGATGACCGCTTATGTCTACAGTATTTGTCAGACCTTAAATGGTTCGAAGGATATAAATGTAAGAATTGCGGACATACAAAATTTACGATTAGGAAAAAGAACCTGGCAAGAGACTGTAACCGGTGCCACCACATTGAAAGCCCCACAGCAGGGACCATGTTTCACCGGGTCCGGTTTGGTATTCGAAAAGCCTTTATGATTGCATTTGAAATGAGTGCTACCACCAAAGGCTTATCGGCTTCACAATTGTCCAAGCGTTATAGCATAAGTAGGACAACAGCCTGGACGTTTATGCACAAAGTAAGGACAGCCATGCGAAGCAGCGAAAATTATCCGATGAAAGGAAATGTCCAGGTTGATGAATTTGTATTTGGGGGAAAAGAATCGCTGAAACAAGGCAGAAGTAAAGATACCAAAAAGAAAAAACTTATCGGTGCCCTGGAACTCAGCGACACAGGTAAGGTAAAACGTGTTTATTTTAAGAAGATAGAAGACTATTCATCAAAATCATTAAGTAAAATATTTGATAGTCATATTTCAACCCAGGCGCAGGTTTTAACAGATAAATGGACGGGCTATGCCCCTATTACAAAGCGGTTTAATATTGAACAGAAATATTCCGATAAAGGCGGCAGTATGAAACAAATGCATACAATTATCCACCAGGTAAAATCTTGGTTGAGAAGTATTTATTCATGGGTTCATGAGGCGCATATTGAAAAATATCTTGATGAATATAGCTTCAGGATAAACCGATCAATATATAAGCAAACTATTTTTGACAACCTGATTCAAAGGATGATAAAAGCTCAGCCCATTACTTATCAGGCAATTAAAATAAGTAACTAAATGAACACCTCAAAACAAGAATTGAACATGTCGGAAAAAGAGTTTGTTATTTTGGTAGATGTGAATGATGAGCCTGCAGGCACTATGGAAAAAATGGAAGCACACATTAAAGGTGTATTACACAGGGCTTTTTCAGTTTTTATTTTTAATGAAAGAGGGGAATTGATGTTACAGCAGCGTGCATTAAGCAAGTACCATACTCCGGGCCTATGGACCAATACCTGTTGCAGCCATCCGCGCGAAGGAGAAATAACTTCTGATGCAGCTCACAGGCGAATGGTTGAGGAAATGGGATTTGATTGTGATTTTAATGAAGCTTTTACATTTATTTATAAAGCAGATGTTGGACAAGGTTTGATTGAGCATGAATTTGATCATGTATTTATTGGTAAGTCGGACAAGGTTCCAGATGTTAATCCGATAGAAGTGAATGATTGGAAGTATATGAAAATGCGTGAAATCAAGGCTGATATTGAAGCCAATCCTTCATCCTATACAGTTTGGTTTAGAATTGCTTTTGATGAAATATTAAAACATTTATAAGATTATTTATTATGGAATGGTATTTTGCATTATTAATTGTTATTGGAGGATTCCTTTTTATGGAATTCATGGCTTGGTTTACGCATAAATATGTTATGCATGGTTTTCTGTGGTTCTTGCACAAGGACCATCACATACGGGATGGCAGAAAATTTGAATGGAACGATGTTTTTGCAGTGATCTTTGCAATTCCCAGCATTGTTCTCATTTATTTGGGTTTTGCTGATTTTGACTATCGTTTTTGGATAGGGGTGGGGATTTTTACTTATGGATTTGCCTATTTTATGTTTCACGATGTTTATGTTCATCAGCGTTTGAAAATACTTAAAAATTTCTCAAACAGGTATCTGAGAGCAACCGTGAAAGCCCATAAAGAACATCACATACCCCATGCCCATTACAACTACGGGTTTTTGATAGCACCTATAAAATATTACAGGGAAGAATTCAGGAAGTAAATCGATTTCATTGAACCAGTTAGACCGATTCAATAATGTACACCTATCTTTTAATCAATTTATTTTCGATCCTGATACCCTTTGCGGCCAGTTTTGACAAACGGCTCGATTTTTATAAACAGTGGCGGTTTTTATTCCCTGCGATTTTTGTTACATTGGCATTTTTTATTTCCTGGGATGTATTGTTTACTTATTTAGGTGTTTGGGGGTTCAACGAAAGATACTTAACAGGTATTGATGTGATAAACTTACCCCTTGAAGAATGGCTGTTCTTTATTTCTATTCCCTACGCCTGTGTGTTTACCTATACGTCATTGAACTATTTAATTAAAAAGGACTATTTTAAAAACCATGCGGGATCAATAAGCTGGATATTGATTGTTATCCTTTTAGTAGTGGGTTTGATCAATTATAATAGGATTTATACGTCTGTTACATTTTTAGCTACCGCATTGTTCCTTCTAATCCATTTGTATGTTTTTAAATCGAATTATTTAGGAAGGTTTTATTTTTCCTATATGATCATCCTTATCCCTTTCCTGATCGTGAATGGAATATTAACCGGATCCTTTATCGAAGAACAGGTTGTATGGTACGATAACACGCAAAATCTTGGGATCAGAATTTTTACAATCCCGATCGAAGATTCGGTTTATGGATTGTTATTAATTCTGATGAATGTTACCCTTTTTGAAGCTCTGAAAAGTAACTATTTAAAGAGACAAAAAACCACTTAAATTTCTTCTGTTAATTTCAGGAACTCCTTGTAGGGAATAGCGGTCAGGCTTTCAGCACTCAATGCGCCATTGGCCTGGCTGATGATGGACACTTTTGCGGCCGTTTCATTATCCGGAGCTTCATAAATGTCCAGAAAATCGTATTTGCCCAAAATCGCATAATGTGCGACGAATTTTACCTCCGGACATTTTTCTTTTACCTGGTCAAGCCATAAGTGTCCGATTTTGGCTCTGTTTTTCATTTTCATTGATACTTCCGGCGAAAGCTTAGTTAAGAGAATGTAAGTTTGCATAGTAGTTTTTTTTAGGTTGTTTAACAATTATAACACTGAAATTGACCGGGCTAATTTAAGAAAAATCAACCTGATTTCAAAATAACTGGTGGAAAATAAAAAAGCTTCCCGATGCAGAGAAGCTTTACAAAATGAACTCAACACCCATATTATATCTTCTTAACTCCGTTGGCTTTTTTACCACGTTTGTCTTCAATTACTTCAAAAGATACTTTATCTTCTGGTTTCACTTTGTCAATGAGGCCGGATGCATGTACAAATATCTCTTCATTTGTATCATCCTGGATAATGAATCCGAAGCCTTTTTGGTCTAAATAAAATTTTACAGTTCCGGTTGGCATAATAATAAAAATTTAAGATGATTAAAAAAGTTAAACAAATGTAGGAAAATATTTTATGTCAGCAAAATGTTTTGTGAATTTTCTATTTAAGAATCAGGTGATTGAGTTTTAAAAAATTCCGAAAATAAAAGAGGCTGTCTCAAAAGTCAAAACCATAGGTCACATTGAGTTGGTCTAAATGTGTATAATTCTGAAAACCAGACATGTTTCGACAGGCTCAACATGACCGGGCGAGTAAAAATAGACTTTTGAGACAGCCTCTTTTTATTAAATGACTTGAAATTAAATTTTGGGACCCGCTGCTACCAGCTTTTTCCCTTCTTCGTTGTCGGTATATTGTTCGAAGTTATCAATGAACAATTGCGCCAGTTCTTTTGCTTTTTTGTCCCAATCGGCAGGGTTTTCATAGGTGTCTCTCGGATCCAGTATTCCAGGATCAACACCCGGTAGTGCAGTAGGCACTTCCAGGTTGAAAACCGGAATTGTTTTGGTTGGGGCCTTATCAATCGAACCATCCAAAATCGCATCAATGATTCCGCGTGTGTCTTTAATGGATATCCGTTTGCCGGTTCCATTCCATCCCGTGTTAACGAGATAGGCAGTCGCCCCATGGGCCTCCATTTTCTTTACCAGTTCCTGGCCGTACTTGGTGGGATGTAAAGTAAGAAAGGCGGCACCAAAGCAAGCTGAAAATGTAGGCCGGGGTGTTGTAACACCAACTTCAGTTCCAGCTAATTTAGCAGTAAATCCAGATAGAAAATGGTATTTCGTTTGATCGGGGGATAACTTAGCAACAGGAGGCATAACTCCAAATGCATCAGCAGTTAAGAAAATCACTTTGGTTGCGTGGCCAGCTTTTGAAACCGGTTTCACAATGTTATCAATATGATAGATGGGATAGGAAACCCTGGTGTTTTGCGTTACTGAACCGTCATCAAAGTCAATCTTACCATCTGCATTCAGAGAAACATTCTCAAGAAGGGCATCTCTTTTAATGGCGTTGTAAATATCCGGTTCACTTTCTTTATCAAGGTTGATCGTCTTGGCATAGCATCCTCCTTCAAAGTTAAATATTCCGTCATCATCCCATCCATGCTCATCATCACCTATTAAAGCCCGTTTCGGATCGGTTGACAAAGTTGTTTTCCCGGTTCCAGATAATCCAAAGAATATGGCTGTATCACCATTTTTCCCAACATTTGCCGAACAGTGCATAGCTGCCATTCCTTTTAATGGAAGGTAATAATTCATAATTGAGAAAATTCCTTTTTTCATTTCACCGCCATACCAGCTTCCACCAACTACGGCTTTTCCTTCCGTTAAATTAAAACAGACAAAATTTTCAGAATTGAAAGGAACGCCATCTGTACGTTTCATGCTTTTCCAATCTGGATTATTGGTTTTGGCAGCATTTAACATGATAAAACTGGGTTTGAAGTTTTCCAGCTCTTTCTCTGAAGGGCGGATAAACATATTTTTTACAAAATGTGCTTGCCAGGCAACTTCCATAATAAATCTAACCGCAAGTCGGGAATCTTCATTTGCGCCAGCAAAACAATCTACAACATATAATATTTTACCGGAAAGTTCTTCCGCTCCAAGATTGTAACAATGTTTCCAGGATTGGTAGTCAATGGGCTTGTTATCTGACGATTTTGCTTGTTGGGCCCACCAAACAGTATCTTTTGTTTTTTCATCCAACACAATGTATTTATCCTTGGGAGAACGTCCGGTAAATTTCCCGGTCATTACATTTACAGCGCCCAATTCAGATAATTGTCCTTTTTCAAATCCTTCAAGCCCGGATGCCATTTCATGTTCAAAAAGCTCCTCATACGAAGGGTTGTAATAGATTTTCTCAGGATTCCTGATCCCGTAGCTTTCTAAATCGGCTTTAATTTTTTCAATGTTAATTGCCATAATTTTGAGGTATTAGTTTGATTTGTTATTTCGATGAACAATGGATATAATGAGATACAAAAATATGAAATATTGAAAATTAAATGCGAAATATCTACAATTTAGAATCTGTTTAAGAAACACGTGCTCAATTTAGCTATATATTCTAGTATGTTTTCTGAATTAAAATATCAATCAATTTCTGGCGTGAGGGGTGCACTATTTGGAAAAATCAAGCAATTGTGATTTTAATATTTGTTCGGCTATTTTAGCATGTCCCAAATGATTTACATGATAATCAGCCAGCCAGAAAAGTTCATCTTTCGAATCCATAAAAGGATCATACAAATCTAAAAAGGGGATTTGATTTTTATCCATCCAAAGAGTAAGGTGGGTTGACAACAATTGATTATTTTGGATATCCTCATTCGTAAAATCCATAATCCTGAACACTTCATCAATCCTTTGCCGATCAGTTTCGGGTTCAGTATCCAGTTTTGTGGGCAACAGCATTACCATCAGTCGGATATTATTGTTTGAGCAGGTATTTTTAATGGCTGAAAGATTTTCTGTCATTATTTTCAATGCTGTATCGGCATATTCGGGATAGGTTTTAAAAAATTTAACCTGGTTCAGGTATTGGCCTGTAAAACCTGAATACAGCCCGTCAACTTCCCAAAGTTTATCGAAATAATCATTTGGCCTTTCTGGTGTTTCAAGTCTGCCGTTCTCCGATTCAATGCGAATACCATCGAGGTAATCATTGCCGGTGTAAATGATAACAATATAAACATCCGGCTTTAAAGGCAAAAACTTATTCAGTACTCCCAAATAATTTTGTGGCCCGAAATAACCATTTCCTCCGTTTAAAACTTCAAACGCCTGATTCGGATTTTCTTCGCTTAAATAAGATTCCAATTTAGCAGCCACTGATTCAGAATTGTAAAGCACTCCATCGGTATGCGAATCGCCAGTAATGAGGACTCGCTTCACCCCGGGAGCCTTTACCAATTGGGTGTTTTCATCGTTTCTGAAACCGAGGTTATTGGTTTTCATGACAATCTTTCCTGACGGATGTTCCGGCCACTTGAATTCCCGGGATGCATCTTTTTTATGGAAATGGCCTGCCATGGAATCGGCTTCATAATAATCCTCATCACTTGAAGGGAAATGAGCTTTAATACCCGATTCAGGGATGTCATTTCTATTGCTGCACGACAAATTAGAGCAAAGAATATAAACTGCAGTGAATAAAAAAATAACTATTTGATTTCTCGCCATAATGGGATTAAAAAGGAAAAGGCTGTACAGATGGCCGATGCATTCATGATTTATAAAAGATCATTGGATGAATGATTTTCTAAAATCTATTGTATCGGGGCAATATACAGCCTTTTTTGGAAACAATTATTTTTTAGAAGATTTCTTCACTTTTTTAGCTTTCTTTTTGGCTTCTTTTTCCATCTTCTTCCTGACCACCGCCTGTGCTGCTGCCAGCCTTGCAATTGGCACCCGGTAAGGTGAACAACTTACATAATCAAGTCCAACCTTATCGCAGAATTCAACGGAAGAAGGTTCTCCACCATGCTCTCCACAAATTCCAAGTTTTATTTTTTTCCTGGTTTTGCGGCCTTTTTTCACAGCCATTTCAACCAATTGTCCAACACCCGTTTGATCCAATGCCTGGAAAGGATCAACTTTCAGGATTCCTTTTTCAAGGTAAACAGGTAGGAATTTTCCTGCATCATCACGCGAATAACCAAATGTCATTTGTGTAAGATCGTTTGTTCCAAATGAGAAAAATTCAGCTGACTCAGCTATTTTGTCTGCGATTAAAGCAGCCCGGGGAATTTCAATCATGGTACCAACAAGGTATTCAATACGTTCTTTTTGTTCTCCAAAAACTTTCTCAGCAGTTTTTCTTACAAGGTCTTCCTGCATTTTCATTTCCTCATAGGTTCCTGTTAACGGAATCATGATTTCAGGATGTGCGTTGATACCTTTTTCTTAAGGTTGATTGCAGCCTCAATAATAGCCCTGGCCTGCATTTCTGAGATTTCAGGATACGTATTTCCCAGGCGACAACCCCGGTGGCCAAGCATTGGATTAAACTCAACAAGGCTCTTCAACTTTTTGTTTTACTGCGGCCAATGAAATTCCCATCAGGTCAGCCATCTCTTGCTGTCCCTTGTCATCGTGGGGTACAAATTCATGCAGAGGTGGGTCAAGCAAACGAACGGTAACGGGAAGGTCATGCATGGCTTCAAAAATACCCTCAAAATCTTCACGCTGGATTGGCAATAATTTTGTCAATGCTTCTCTTCTTCCATTTTCATCATCCGCAAGGATCATTTCACGCATAGCCTGAATTTTTCCTTCACCGAAAAACATATGTTCTGTCCGGCAGAGGCCTATACCAACAGCTCCAAACTCACGTGCAACTGTTGAATCATGTGGAGTGTCTGCGTTGGTTCTGACTTTCATTCGTGAATACTTATCGGCCAGTTTCATCAATTCAGCAAAGTCACCACTTAGTTCGGCTTCTTTGGTCCCAATTTTTCCTTCATAAACTTCACCGGTTGTACCATTTAATGAAATCCAGTCACCTTCTTTAAAAACAACGCCACCGGTTGTCAGGGTTCTGGCTTTATAATCAATCTTTACGCCACCTGCACCCGATACACAACATTTTCCCATTCCACGAGCAACAACTGCAGCATGCGATGTCATTCCACCACGGGCAGTAAGGATGCCCTCAGCAACATTCATCCCTGCAAGGTCTTCAGGTGAGGTTTCAATTCTGATCAAAACAACTTTCTTTCCGTCAGCTACCCAGTCTTCTGCTTCATCAGCATGAAAAACAACCTGGCCTGTAGCGGCTCCCGGTGATGCCGGTAACCCTTTAGCAACAACCCTGGCAGCCTTAATTGCATCTCCGTCAAATACAGGATGTAACAATTCATCCAGTTTATTTGGCTCAACGCGCATAATCGCATCCTTTTTGCTGATCATTCCTTGTTTCATCATATCCATGGCAATCTTTACCATAGCAGCTCCGGTTCTTTTACCATTACGTGTTTGCAACAACCATAATTTACCATCCTGGATGGTAAATTCAAGATCCTGCATATCGGCATAATGATTTTCCAGTTTTTGCTGGGTGTCATCTAACTCTTTATATACCGCAGGCATTACCTCTTCCAGTGAGGGGAAGTTTTTAGCCCTCTCTTCTTCTGTAACTTTAGCCAGTTCAGCCCATCTGACCGAACCTTCTTTTGTGATCTGTTGTGGAGTCCGAATTCCTGCTACCACATCTTCTCCCTGTGCGTCAATCAAATATTCTCCGTTAAAAATGTCTTCTCCGGTGGCTGCATCTCTTGTAAAAGCTACTCCTGTTCCGGAATTCTGCCCCATATTACCAAATACCATGGCCTGAACGTTTACTGCAGTTCCCCACTCGTGTGGTATGGAATTCAATTTTCTGTATAAAATAGCCCTGTTAGTCATCCAACTCCCAAAAACGGCCATGATCGATCCCCAGAGTTGTTCCCATGGATCATCAGGAAAATCTTTGCCTGTTTTTTGTTTAACAGCTGCTTTAAACCTTTTAACCATTTCTTTCAGGTCATCTGTAGTAAGATCATTATCTAGGTTTACACCCTTTTCTTCTTTTAACTGGTCAATGATTTCTTCAAACGGATCAATATCTTCTTTCGACTCCGGTTTCATTTCCATTACCACATCACCATACATTTGAACGAACCTTCTGTATGAATCCCATGCAAAACGATCGTTTCCGGATTTTTTAGCAATGCCTTCAACTGCGGCATCATTCAATCCTAAATTCAATACAGTGTCCATCATACCTGGCATAGAAGCTCTGGCGCCAGAACGTACGGAAAGCAAACAAGGATTTTCTTTGTCGCCGAATTTAGCGCCCATTATTTTTTCAATATTTTTAACGGCTTGCTCTACCTCGGGCCTGATCAATTCAATTACTTTTTCGCGGCCTTCGGAGTAATACAATGTGCAAACTTCTGTTGATATTGTAAACCCCGGAGGAACCGGAACTCAATTAAATTCATTTCCGCAAGATTGGCGCCTTTACCGCCAAGTAAATTTTTCATTGTTGCATTACCTTCAGCTTTTTTATCGCCAAAGGAGTAGACATGTTTGTGTGCCATAATAAATTAATTTAAAATATTTTGTACTTAACTGTTGATTTTCTGTGTTTTACTATTTTTAAACTTAGGGGTGCAATATTACAAAAAATCTTGAAGGGAATTTTATATTCTGAAAGAATCACAATTATTTAAGGTTTGTACGATTTTTTTGATGAGGATGTTGAATATGTGTTACTTTCTAAATAACATTCCAAGGGCTGTATTAATTGAACCGTCTGATCGAAGGCTTGCTTCCGGTATTTTTTTCTGCTTCTGATTTCAAACTAACAAAAGAAGTTTGCTTAGTGTCTGTTTATAAATGATTCGTAAAATCAGTGAATTTGCGTAAAAACTTTATTTCCATTGGATGAGGGCTGGGGTATAAATGTTTTGTTTTTTTTGAATGTTAAAATGATGCCCTTATTACTGTTAACGCTGCCATTCCATTTGCACAAAAGGATGTTCATCTTGAAGAGTCAAAAGATTAACCATCGATTTTATGCTTAAGCAAAAGGTTGATATAGATTATCATTATCAACCGTTGTTTTTATTTCAAATGGGAAATTATTTATTCAGATATAAACTGGTTAAAGCCCAACTTAGCATCTCCTCAAAGGTGTCCAGGTCAATTTCATGGCCGAGCCATTCACATGTTATAATTTTGCTTTTCAGCCCGTTGTGCTGGTATTCCTTTAATGTCTTTTTTGTTTCCTCCGGGTTTACAGTCTTGTCCCATTCTCCAAGAACAACAAAACAATTGGGGCTTTTAAATTCTTCAATCGTGGGCATGAATGAATAAAATATTTTTTCTTTGTATTCCATTGCCGGATTAAACAGCAAACACGGAATTCCTAACTCTGCTGCCAGAAGAAAACCAAGGTATCCACCCAGCGAACTGCCTACAATGAATTTTACATTTTTGCGGATGGCTGTCTCTTTTAAGGTTTCGTAGAATCCTAGTTTTTCCCTGTAATTCAAGTGCAAAGCAACGGGGTCAAGATGGTGTTTTTTTAAAATATCAATTTTTTCAATTTTTGGATAACTATCTAATCCATGAATATAAAGTGTTTTCATTGTTTTGAAGTTTACTGTTTTGTAAAATTGAAGAAATATAAAATCCCTTCGTGAATGGAATCAATTTACTTTACATTCTTTTAAATCATCTCAAGGGCAGGGATGAGTTAAAATTAAAGTGCATTTCAATACCTATCAATAATTGGGGCAAATGTAGTAATTAAAGTTTAGAATTTTACCACCCTGTTTCAACTATTTTAAACAGCATCGGCATTTTTTTTATTTTTGCTGAAAAGATTGAATAATGGCGGTCCGGGAAAACCTGCAATATTTTTTGAATGAGATTCCGAGAGGTGTAACTCTCGTCGCTGTATCGAAAACCAAACCGGTATCCGATATTATGGAGGCTTATCAGTGTGGTCAAAGAATTTTTGGTGAAAACAAGGTGCAGGAGCTGATAAGCAAACAACCCCAATTGCCTGAAGATATTGAGTGGCACTTAATTGGCCATTTACAAACCAACAAGGTGAAATACATTGCTCCATTTGTAAGTTTGATAGAGAGTGTTGACAGCTTGAAGCTTTTAAAAGAAATTAATAAACAAGGAGCTAAAATCAACCGGACGATAAATTGTTTGTTGCAATTTCACATTGCGAATGAGTCAACAAAATTTGGCCTTGACTTTCAGGAAGCTGCCGGGCTGCTTTCCTCTGCAGAGTTCACATCCATGAATTACATCACGATATGCGGCGTAATGGGAATGGCAACCTTTACGGAGGATGAGGAGGTTGTTAGAGGTGAATTTGCAAGGTTAAAAACTATTTTTGAGAATCTGAAAAATGAATTCTTTCAGGGTGTGGATAGTTTTAAGGAGATTTCAATGGGAATGTCGGGTGATTTTCGAATTGCCATAGAAGAAGGTAGCACAATGGTTCGGATTGGCAGCTCAATATTTGGTGATAGAATCTACTAATTCCCTCGTAAAATAGTAATAGAGCCTTTGTAGGTGGGGCTTTCCGTTTCACCCTCACACCAGAATGAAAAAGTAGGTTCCATCCTGCAGGTTGTCTCCATCCCAGTCATTTTGATAATTGTCGGTCTCAAATACTTTTTCGCCCCAGCGGTTAAATACCGTTAATTTATTGCTGATGTAATACTTGCTTAGATCAATAGGGTCGTCGCTTGTGCTTTTTAAATCGCCTCCGTTGTTGTCTCCGCCGCCTGATCCATCATCCTCAGTGATTTCAAACCTTTCATTGAAACCATCATCATTTGGGGTAATGGCATTAGGGAATTTTAGTTTAACAGGCTTAACTTCCAGATCAATAGTCGTATCACCCGGGCAACCATAAAATGTAGTAAATTCGAATTTAATATTGTATTTACCGGGATTTCTATATGTGTAGTTTGGCGAATAATAATTCGATTGTGTATTGGCGCTTGAGTCAATAGGCAGTTCCATGTACCAATTCCAGCTCGACAAGGCAAACGAATCAACCAGCAATGAATCGTATGTTGGATTTTCAAATGAAAAACTGGCAAAGGGCTTTTGAATGTAGATAACAGAATCCGGTTCAACGAAAAGAGTGATTTTAGGTATTGGGTATGCCTTAACGGTGAATTCCTGTTCCAGCATACATCCAAGAGAATCATACACTACCAATTCTTTTTGTCCATCGGTTAAGAAATATACAATTGATGGATCTCCAAATGTTGGTGTACCCTCCGACCAATGATATTCGTATGGAGGATATCCTCCACTAATACTAACCTGCATCTTTGCTTCCGCTGTGTCAGGGCATACCATTTTCAGCTGAATAAAAGTATCTGCCTTAATAATGGATTCACTGTAACTTGCACACTATCCCTGCAATAATTAAACCCAAATACCGGATCATAAATATCAACCCAGTAGTATTGAGTTGTTCTGGGTGATACAATTATGCTGTCTTCGGTACTTAGTGTATCCTGAATAGTATTGTAATTCAACTCATCGGCCCAATAGTAATCAAACGCTGATGAACTTGTTGATAACATAATTGTATCGGTACATAAAATGGATGTATCGCTTTGAACAATGCGCGCATCAACAATATTAACGAAGGTTGTATCGTAAATAGTTAGGGTATCACCTTGCGTAACAATCACTGAATAGTCCCCTGTGTATTGGATCCAGGTTGTAGGAAGGGTGTCACCTGTGCTCCATAAATAGGAATCAAAAGATAATTCTGTATTTAATGACAATTGGAGGCTGTCTACCTTACAGGTATGCATTGAATCGGGTAAAAGGGTTGACTGAGCAATCCCTGAAATTTGGAAAAAAACAAAGATGAGTAAGACAAGTATCTCGTTCCGTAAGGTTTTATTTAAATTCATTGAATACTGAAAAATCTTTGGTGCAAACAACACTGTTTAAAAGCATACATTTTAACGCACAAAGATGATTAAAATTTTAACAGCCAGTTCAATTGTCTAAAAATTATTTGAAACAAAACCGGACAAAAAATCAGATTAAAATTTGTAAATATCTAATAATCAAGACAAAATGGCGTTGCATTTAATTGTGTTGTGACAACTATTCCTTTTGTGATTGTTTTTTGATGAGTGGCAAACGAATTGTTCATTGGGAAATAAAATCAAACTTATAAAAATATGAATCTGAATAATTTCACTATAAAATCGCAGGAAGCTGTTCAAAAGGCGCAGGAAGTTGCAGCCGAGAATCAGCATCAATCCATTGAGAGCATCCATTTGCTGAAAGGATTATTAAATGTGGATGAGAATGTGGTGCCCTTTTTATTGAAAAAATTAAACGTCAATACTGATCTGATGTCCAAAACTATTGATCAGATTTTATCTTCTATTCCCAAAGTTAGTGGTGGGGAGCAATTTCTGTCAAGGGAAGCCAATGCTGCACTTCAAAAGGCAGGCCAGTATGCAAAGGAATTTAATGATCAGTTTGTTTCCATTGAGCATATTTTGCTTGGTATTCTATCCGGAAAAGATACAGCCGCAACTCTTTTGAAAGACAACGGTATTAAAGAAAAAGATCTTAAAACTGCCATTCAACAATTGAGGCAGGGCTCGACGGTAAATAGCCAATCGGCTGAGGAGAGCTATAATGCCCTAAACCGCTATGCCAAAAATTTAAATGACCTGGCACGCTCCGGTAAACTTGATCCCGTTATTGGCCGTGATGAGGAAATCCGGAGGATTCTTCAGATTTTGAGCCGGAGGACAAAAAATAATCCGATTCTGATTGGAGAGCCAGGTGTTGGTAAAACAGCCATTGCTGAAGGTTTGGCCCATCGTATTATCAATGGCGATGTACCTGAAAACCTGAAGTCAAAACTGATTTATTCACTTGACATGGGAGCGCTTATTGCGGGAGCTAAATACAAAGGTGAATTTGAAGAACGTTTAAAGAGTGTGATAAAAGAGGTGATTGCATCTGATGGAGAGATTGTTCTTTTTATTGATGAGATCCATACTCTGGTGGGAGCAGGAGCTTCAGAGGGGGCAATGGATGCTGCCAATATTTTGAAACCTGCACTTGCAAGGGTGAGTTAAGGGCCATTGGAGCAACTACATTAAAGGAATATCAAAAGTACTTTGAAAAGGATAAAGCACTTGAACGCCGTTTCCAGATTGTAATGGTTGACGAGCCGGACACTTTATCTGCTATTTCTATATTGAGAGGTTGAAAGAACGCTATGAAACTCATCACCATGTGAGGATTAAGGATGAGGCCATCATTTCGGCAGTTGAGCTTTCGCAGCGTTATATCAGCGACCGGTTTTTACCCGATAAGGCCATTGACCTAATTGATGAGGCTGCTGCCAAATTGCGCCTTGAGATCAACTCCGTTCCGGAGGAATTGGAAATTTTGGAGCGCAGGATAAAACAACTTGAAATTGAGCGTGAAGCCATTAAACGGGAAAAGGATAAAGTGAAGCTGGATAGCTTGAATAAGGAGATCGCCAACCTTAACGATAAGCGGAATGTTCTTCATGCAAAATGGAAGTCGGAAAAGGATCTTGTTGAGCAAATTCAGCAAAAGAAAAAGGAAATTGAAAACCTGAAGGTGGAAGCTGAAAAGGCAGAGCGCGATGGTGATTATGGCCGCGTTGCAGAAATCAGGTATGGCGGAATTAAAACCTGGAAGATGATATTGAAAGCCTCAAGGCAAAGCTTTCGGACCTGCAGGCTAACAATCCTATGATTAACGAAGAGATCGGTTCAGAAGAAATTGCTGAGATTGTTGCACGCTGGACCGGAATCCCTGTGAGCAAGATGTTGCAAAGCGAAATCGAAAAGTTGCTTCATTTGGAAACTGAGCTTCACAAAAGAGTTGTTGGTCAGGATGAAGCCATTGAGGCCGTTTCGGATGCCATTAGGCGCAGCCGGGCAGGATTGCAGGATGCAAACAGGCCTATCGGGTCGTTTATATTTCTGGGTACAACCGGTGTTGGAAAAACGGAACTGGCCAAAGCATTAGCCGGATTTTTGTTTAATGACGACAACTCATTGATCCGAATTGATATGTCGGAATACCAGGAAAGGCACTCGGTTTCACGTTTGATCGGAGCCCCTCCGGGATATGTTGGCTATGATGAAAGTGGTCAATTAACAGAGGCGGTAAGAAGAAAACCTTATTCTGTTGTTCTGCTTGATGAAATAGAGAAAGCACATCCCGATGTATTTAATATTTTGCTACAGGTACTTGATGATGGAAGGTTGACGGACAATAGGGAAGGGTTGTTGATTTTAAAAATACCATTATAATAATGACTTCCAATGCAGGTTCGCACATCATTCAGAAAAACTTTGAGTCGGGATCTTCTGTTTCTGAGGAGGCTGCTTTTGAGAAAACAAGAGAAGAGGTATTTATCCTGCTGAGAACAATGATCAGGCCTGAATTCCTTAACAGGATTGATGATATAATTATGTTCATCCCATTAAGTAAGGAGCAAATAAGAGAAATTGTTGAGCTGCAATTCAATGCCGTAAAATCAATTTTGCAAAAAAGCGGAATAAAATTTCAGCCACCGATGAGGCCATTGATTTTATAGCGGATATGGGTTTTGATCCTCAATATGGGGCTCGCCCGGTAAAAAGGGTAATTCAGAGAATTGTTTTAAACGAGCTTTCGAAAATGATTTTATCAGGGGCTGTTGACAAAAACTCTGAAATAATTGTAAATCTGACCGATGGAATGCTTAACTTTACTAACAGAAGTTAACGATTGTGTTGTTAAATATTTATTTCATTACATGTAACTATTTATAAAAATGCAGGTATAAATCATGTAGTAAAAATTACCATAAACTTTTATTAAGTGATTAGAATTTAATAGGTTACAAATAAATAAATAGAAAAAAATGATTCGTTTAAAAAATCTTTCAGCACTCTTACTCGCAGTTACTTTTTCTTGCTTGAGTTATGTATCCGTTGCTCAGTTTTCGGGAGGGGCAAGGGCAGGTGTTAACCTCGCCAACCTTCGTGGGTCGTCAGTCGTTAATAAAAGTATGCTGATTGGATACAATGTAGGTGGTTTTATTAATTATGGACTGGCCGATTTAGTTTCAGGAGATATAGGGGAGATGTTGTCCGTTCAGGCAGAATTGAGTGTTCAAACAAAGGGTACAAAAGCTGATTTTGTTTTTTATGAGATTAATTCTGAAAATATTGTTGATATTGATACACTTAAAGGAGTACCTCAGAACTTCTCCTATTTTCAGGTTCCTGTAGTCGCCAAAGCTACATTTGGTGAACCAAAAGGGATCAAGTATTTTGGCGAATTGGGCTTTTTCCTGGCTTCTTTAACGGGTGTTACAATTGACGGTCAAAAAAGCAGGAATAACGATGGTGACTCCTCAACTGATAAGCGAAAATTCAGAGAAGAATATGCCGGTTTTGATTACGGAATGGTAATCGGAGCGGGTGCATCAATTCCGTGTGGCGGGCGCAAAAGCCCCTGGTCGGCATTTGGAAGTATTCGCTATAGTATGGGTTTTGCAAATATTGGGGAATATAAGGAGAAAACGGTTGATATACCAGTAACTCAACTTGCCGATATCAAAACAAGCACCATAAGTATTTTGTTTGGAGTTGCTTATAAGTTTAGTTTAGATTAAGCGAAAAAATAAATGATGATCAAGGCTGCCAATTTTGGCAGCCTTTTTTATTTTTGTACTAGTGGATTCCAATTATTTAACATTTTGAAAATGATGATAGCCAATTTGAACATTTTGAAGAATCGTGCAAAATCCATTCGAGTATCCATTGTTCAAAGTCTTGCTGAAGCAGGTTCTGGCCATACCGGAGGCTCCCTTGGGCTCGCTGATATTTTTTCGGTTTTGTATTTTCATGCCCTGAAACACGATCCATTATATCCATCTGCTGAAGACAGGGACAGGCTGGTACTTTCCATTGGCCATGTTGCGCCTGTTTTGTATGCAAGCCTTGCAGAGGCGGGTTATTTCCCAAAGGAAGAACTTTTAACATTGCGTAAACTGGGCTCACGATTGCAGGGGCATCCAGGAAAGGAACATGGATTGCCAGGAATAGAGCTGTCTGCCGGTTCGCTTGGGCAGGGTTTGTCAGTAGCTGTTGGATTAGCCTTGAGTATTAAGTTGGATAAGAAAACCAGTAGGGTTGTGTGTATTTTAGGGGATGGGGAATTACAGGAAGGGTCCATCTGGGAAGCTGCGATGAGCGCATCACACCATAAACTAAATAGTCTTGTTGCCATCGTTGATAGAAATCATGTGCAGATTGATGGTAAAACAGAAGATGTTATGGCATTGGAACCGTTAGCGGAAAAATGGGAGTCTTTTGGTTGGAATGTAATTACCTGTGATGGCCATGATTTTGGACAACTAATAGAAGCCTTCGATAAAGCTAAGAAATCAAAATCCAACCCTACCGTGATCATAGCAAATACGATAATAGGTAAGGGTGTAAAAGAAATTGAAGGGGATTATCACTGGCATGGAAAAGCTCCTTCTCCAGAGGAATCAATTCGTTTCATAAATCAACTTGATTCGGATTGATTTGCCAAATAGATGCTCTGATTATTGGTAATAGTTATTTAGAATATCTCTAAATTTTGTTTTCTTTCCTATTCAATTATTCACACCCTTGTCGTTCTTATTTCAATGGATATTGCACGAAAAAATATGAAAAATGAATTGAAAATTAGAGGGTTGAAAAGTATGGATTTTTTACTTTGATATATTGTTCAGAAAGGTATTATTACTATTTTTATTTCCAATTTCAAAAAGCGAAGTTTTAATTACGGTATTCGAATACCAAAATAAAAAGATAACTTTGTATTTTTGTCAGGTTTAAAAAAATGAGAGGATATTATTTCCTTCTTTTAAATTTTCAGAAAAATAAATGAATAATAATATTTACCTTACAATGAAACATAATTCAATTGTTTTCTCAGCATTGTTTCTATTCATTCTCCTATTCACTTCAACCTCCCAGTCCCAAAATCAGGCTCCTGCCGAATGGCAACAGTGCAATGCCTGCCATGCAATGGGGAAGAAATTAATAGGCCCTGACCTAACCGGTGTTACCGAGCGCAGGTCGGAAGAATGGTTAATAAAATTTATCCGCAATTCACAGGAGATGATCCAGGCCGGTGATCCCATTGCGGTTCAGGTTTTTGAAGAGAATAATAAAGTGCCCATGTTAAGTTTCGACTTTACGGATGAACAAATCAAGGGTATACTTGACTTCATTGCCAATTACGATCCAAGTCAGCCTATTGAGATTGCTGCTCCTGAAGTGGCTGATGTTCCGGCTGGCGAAGGTGGCCATACAATGACCTCAGAGGATATTGCCTTCGAACACCAAAAGTTCGGTACCGGAACTACCCGGCCCACCTTCATTATTTTTGTAATATTATTGATTGTGGCGATTATTGACCTGCTTTTTACTCAAATAATAAAAGCAAACTTTATCCATATTATCATCATATTGGTATCCTTGTTCGTTATCGGAGAGATTACCTATGTAGAAGCTAAGGCATTGGGCCGTCAGCAGGGTTATTCGCCTGATCAACCCATATGGTTTTCTCATAAGGTACATGCCGGGCAAAATAAAATTGACTGCAAATATTGTCACAGTGCTGCTATGGAAAGTAAAAGTGCAGGAATTCCCGGAACCAATGTCTGTATGAATTGCCACAACGTTATTAAAAATGGCAAGCAAACAGGGACCGAGGAAATCGCTAAGGTAATTGAATCCTGGAATACTGGAAACCCCATTGAGTGGGTAAGGGTTCATAATTTGCCCGACCATGTTTGGTTTAGCCATGCGCAACATGTGAATGCCGGAAAGAGGGAATGCGAAGAATGCCACGGCCCGGTAGAAAAAATGGACAGGATTGTACAAGTGGAAGACTTAAGTATGGGATGGTGTATTAAATGTCATAGAAAGACTGAAGTTCAGTTTGATGAGAACGGTTTTTATGAAGAATATGCACGTTTCCACGAAGAGATAAAATCAGGCAACAGAACCAAAGTAACTGTTGATGATATTGGTGGAAATAATTGCCAGATTTGTCATTATTAATAGAAATCTTTAAGTACCAAAATATAAATAACGATACATGAAAACATACTGGAAAAGTTTAGAAGAACTTAAAGATATCCAGGAAGGATCAAACCTACCAAAGGAAAAATATCCGGAATTTTCAATCGAAGGATTGACTGAGAAGGAAGTATCCAATAAAATGAAGTCTTCACGCCGTGATTTCCTTAAGTTTCTTGGTTTTTCGGTGGGAACTGCTGCGCTTGCTTCAAGTTGTGAGCAGCCTGTCCGTAAGGCCATTCCCTATTTGGCGCAACCTGAAGAAGTTATTCCCGGGATGGCCAATCATTATGCCTCCACCTTTTTTGACGGACATGAATATTGCCCGGTTGTGGTAAGGTTAGAGATGGCAGGCCGATTAAAATAGAAGGCAATGAATTATCCAAAATTACCTGCGGAGGTACCAATGCACGCGTGCAGGCTTCGGTTTTGAATTTATACGATTCAGCCCGATTGCAACATCCGTTGAAAAATGGTGAAAAGTCGGATTGGTCAACCGTAGATGGAGAAATAAAATCGCAACTGGATGCCATAGCTGCCACGGGAGAGAAAATTGTTATTTTGAGTTCATCGGTGATCAGCCCCTCGACGCTGCAGGTGTACGAGGATTTTAAAACAACTTATCCGACAGCGGAAGTTGTTTATTATGATACACTATCGTATTCTGCTATGCGGATTGCTAACGAAAAGACTTTTGACAGGCCTGCTATACCTTCTTATCGTTTTGATAAAGTGAAATAATTGTTGGCTTTAATGCAGATTTCCTTGGAGCCTGGTTGTCTCCGGTTGAATTTGCCAAGCAATATGCTAAGACACGTGAGTTGGATGCTGCGAAAAAAACGCTTTCAAAACATTATCAATTTGAGTCAAGCATGTCTTTGACGGGTAGTAATGCAGATGTAAGATTGGCCATTAAACCCTCCGATGAATTAACCGTTTTATTGAACCTGTATAATAAGATTGCTGTCAAATCACAGATGCCAACATTTAGTGCTGCAGATTCGCCTGTTGATATTGATAAAGTTGCAGAAGATTTACTGAATCACCAGGGAAAAGGCCTTGTTGTTTCGGGTTCCAACGATATTTATATACAAGCTGTTGTAAATGCTATTAATTTTTTGTGTGGAAACCTTGGTGGTACTTTCCATTTTGAAAGGACATTACAAACCAAAAAGGGTTGTGATCACCAAGTAGAAAGCATTATTGCTGAAATGAAAGAAGGTGGTATAGGTGCATTAATTCTAAACAATGTTAATCCTGCCTATGATTATCCGGAAGTTCAGAATTTACTGGATGGAATGAGTAAAGTAGAGCTGACGATTTCATTGTGTGAGTGAAGGATGAAACCACAAAACTTGCAACCTATGCCTGTCCTGACCATCATTATCTTGAGTCATGGAATGATGCTGAAGCATTCAGGCATGTATAGTTTGCAGCAACCTACTATTCGCCCAATATTTAACACCAGACAATCACAGGAAAGTTTGTTGAAATGGGCCGGATCAGAGATTGATTATCATAATTACATCAAAAATTACTGGGAAGAAAATCTTTTTGGAACCCAGGATAAATACATCACATTCACCGATTTCTGGAATTATACTTTACAGGAAGGGGTATTTACGAAAGAGATTGAGGTGCAGGCTTGTCCAATGTATGATTTTGAGTTTTTGGGCGTAAATGCTAACAAACTGAAAGCCGAAAAAGCAGTGGGTGTTGAATTGATTGTGTACGAAAAGATGGGAATTGGAACCGGGAAATATGCCAATAACCTAGGTTGCAG
Source organism: Bacteroidales bacterium (assembly GCA_041393255.1). Classification (GTDB taxonomy): domain Bacteria; phylum Bacteroidota; class Bacteroidia; order Bacteroidales; family JAADJA01; genus JAADJA01. The sequence continues at coordinate 85,155 of JAWKKM010000005.1, forward strand.
GAATTACCTGATCCCATTTCAAAGGCCGTATGGGACAACTACATTTCATTGTCGCCAAAATATGCAAAAGAAATTGGTGTTACTCAGGGAAGATGTGGTGTCCATTAATGGTTTGCTCGAACTTCCGGTTATGTATCAACCAGGCCAACCTTATGGTACCGCTTCAATTGCCATGGGCTATGGCCGCACAGATGCCAGCAAGGTAGCCAATGGCATTGGGAAAAATGTATTTTCTTTTGCTCTGATGGTGAATGATACCAAGCAATTTAACAAAGCATTCATCACCCTTGAAAAGACAGGCAATACATATCCTTTAGCCACAACCCAGACTTACCATTCAATGGAAGGAAGGCCAATTGTCAGGGAAACAGTATTGGATAAGTGGAAAGAACATCCAAATGCCGGAAACGAATTGCATGAGATTAATGAGCAAAAAGCAGTTAGTCTTTATACCAAGCCGGAATATGAAGGATTTCACTGGGCATTGGGTGTTGACCTGAATAAGTGTATCGGTTGCAGCGCATGTGTAATTGCCTGCCAGGCAGAAAATAATATTGCTGTTATCGGCAAGGAAGAGGTCAGGAATAAACGGATCATGCATTGGATGCGGATTGACCGGTATTATTCCCTTACAGAACCGGAAAGATCGGGCCCAGAAGATATTTACCAAATTGAACCTGAAAACCCGGAAGTGGTTCACCAGCCTGTGATGTGCCAGCATTGTGACAATGCACCTTGCGAGAATGTTTGTCCGGTGGCCGCTACACCTCATAGTAAAGAAGGTTTGAACCAGATGGCCTACAATCGTTGTATTGGAACAAGGTATTGTATGAATAACTGCCCCTACAGGGTCAGACGCTTCAATTGGTACCGGTATGTTGATAACGATAAGTTTGATTATAACTTTAATGAGGAACTAAGCCGAATGGTTTTGAACCCGGATGTAGTTGTAAGGGAAAGGGGAGTTGTTGAAAAATGTTCCTTCTGTGTTCAGCGTATTCAAGAGAAGAAGCTCGAAGCGAAAAAAGAAGACAGGCAATTGCGCGATGGCGAAATAAAAACTGCTTGTGTTCAGGCTTGTCCTACCAAAGCTTTGGTTTTTGGAGATAAGAACAATGCAGATTCGAAAATTGCCCAACAGATGGAAGACCCACGGATGTATAATTTGTTGGAGGAATTGCATACGCTGTCTTCAGTTGGTTACCTTACTAAAGTAAGGAATAAAGATGCCGGCCATTCACATGAAGCCGGCCACGATCATGAACATCACGGATAAAAAATAGAAATAAAAATATTTAACATTAGCATATGTATAATAAAGAAGTCAGGGGAGTTTTAATCAAGGGTAATAAGACCTATGGTCAGATTACCGCCGAAGTTTTAGCCCCGCAGGAACGCAAAGCACCCACATGGTGGTTTATTGCCATGACTGTTTCATCAATCATGATGATCGTTGGACTTTGGGCTATTTACACAACCATTTCGCAGGGAATAGGCACCTGGGGAGTAAATAATTCCATTGCCTGGGGATGGGGAATCATTAACTTTGTTTGGTGGGTTGGTATTGGTCATGCCGGTACAGCATTTTCAATTTTCCTGCTGATCTTACGGCAAAAATGGCGGACCTCCATAAACCGTGCCGCTGAAGCTATGACTGTTGTTGCGGTAATATGTGCCGGGCTTTTTCCATTGTTGCATATGGGTAGAATCTGGATGGGTTTCATGATCCTTCCTTATCCCAACTCACGTGGGCCGTTGTGGGTTAACTTTAACTCTCCATTGTTTTGGGATGTTGTTGCTATTACTACTTACCTCATGACATCAGCCACCTTTTGGTATTTGGGAATGATTCCTGATCTGGCTTCTGTGCGCGACCGTGCAACAGGCAAAGTAAAAAAGGCTATTTATGGTGTTATGAGTTTTGGTTGGGTTGGTACGGCCAAATCGTGGCTGCGTTTTGAAACTGCAGCATTGATCCTTGGTGGAATGGCTGCACCTCTCGTAATTGCAGTGCACTCAATTGTATCCATGGATTTTGCGACCTCAGTGATGGCAGGGTGGCATACTACCGTTTTTCCCCCTTATTTTGTGATTGGTGCAATTTTTTCCGGGTTTGCTATGGTGCTTACCTTGATGATCATCATTCGGAAAGCATTTAAATTTCAGGATTATGTTACGGATGGCCACCTCGATGCCATTGGAAGAATTCTGACCTTCATTAGTCTGATCATGGGAACGGCCTATGCCACTGAGATATTTATTGCCTGGTATTCGGGTATGGAAGGCGAGATTTATACGTTTTTCCACAACCGGATTTCAGGAGATCATACCAAAGCATTCTGGACAATGGTTATCTGCAATGCCGTTATTCCCCAATTGTTCTGGTTTAAGAAAGTAAGGAGTAACATCACAGCCATATTCATCATTTCAATTATTATTAATATAGGAATGTGGTTCGAACGTTATGTAATTGTTGTTACATCTTTATCTAAAGATTATCTGCCGGCCAACTGGTCATCCTACTCTCCAACCATTGTTGAGGTTGGAACCTATATTGGAACGTTGGGAATATTTGGGTTGGGGGTATTGTTATTCATCAGGTACATCCCAATGATGGCCATCAACGAATTAAAAACTGTATTAAAAGGAACAAGTATTATTACCAATAAAAAAGATCATGAATAATCAAAAAATATTGGGAATTTATGATGATGAGGCAAAACTCATATCATCCATTCAGTCGCTTCAGGATAATGGGTATAAAGTTAATGATGTGATTTCCCCGTATCCCATTGAGAAAGTGTTTGAGTTGCTAAAGCTAAAAACCAGGCTTCCGGCAGCATCTTTCTTGTACGGGCTGCTGGGATTAATCGGAACGTTTGGTTTCCTGTATTGGACATCGGTTATTAATTACCCGCTTGTATTTGGAGGAAAACCACAAAATACCCTGTCTTTTGTTATCGTCATTTTTGTGATGGTCATTTTTGTTGTTGTTTCTCTTACTTTGCTTACTTTTTTTATTGCAGAAAAGAAAGCTCCCGGGGTAAAACCTTCATTTGAATATCCCGGAATTACGGATGATAAATATGTGATCATAATCGAAAAGACACAGGACATGGATAGCGCAAAGGTGAATGATGTGATGAAAAAGGAAGGTGCTATTGAAGTGACCGAGCAATAAGTTTAGTTTTTAAATTCATTTGTATGAAAAAAGGATATTTTAAAAAAGGTTTGAATTTAGCAGGTTTCAGTTTGATATTGCTGTTCCTGTTTTCGTGTAACCATGAAAATAATGACACAGGGTTCGCATACATGCCCGATATGGCTTATTCCAATGCTTTTGAAACCTATGGTTCCAGCCCGAATTTTTCGGATAGTATAACGATGCTAACTCCGGTTGAAGGAACAGTCTCCCGCGAAATGGTCCCTTATCAATTTGCCAAAACTATGGATGACCAGCTGAGGGCAGGGCAGGAGTTAATCAACCCCTTTGAGCCGACCACAGAGAACCTGACGAGAGGGAAGGAGCAGTATATGATTTACTGTGCCATCTGTCATGGCGATAAAGGTAAAAGTGACGGACACCTGGTAAAAAGTAAATTGTTTCCGGTTCAGCCCATTGCCTTAAGCGGAGATTACGTTAAAAACAAACCTGATGGTGAGCTTTTTCATGTAATTACGATGGGATCATTTTCCGGACTCATGGGTTCTCATGCATCACAAGTCAGCCCGGATGACCGATGGAAGATAATTCTTTATGTGAGGAATGGATTCAGGAATTAGCAGGCAAAACAAAAGATCAAGATTGAATTTATAAATTAAAATATAATGGAAAAGAATTTTACATTTTCAGCCACATTGAGAATCATCCTGTATGTGTTGATCGCAATTGGCGTTGTAGCCATTGTTGTGGGTTTTATGACTGATACGGATAGAATATGGGCAAATTTGCTTCTCAATAATTTTTTCTTTCTGTCTCTTGCTATTGGTGCTTCTTTTTTTATGGCACTTCAGTATATTACACAATCAGGATGGTCAGCAGCCTTTAAGCGAATTCCTGAATCCATGATGGCCTATATGCCTTATGCCGCTGTAATTATGCTGGTGATCGTAATATTCGGAATGGATTCATTGTATTCATGGATTCATCCGGAAGATTGGGTAAGCCCTGAGGGTAAAAAGTTTGATGCTCATGAACTCCACATTATTCACAACAAAGCCTCTTTCTTAAATGTTCCGTTTTTCATCGTAAGGTTGGTAATTTATTTTCTCGTTTGGATTTTCTTTGTAAGAATGTTTAGAAAGTTTTCTCTTGCTGAAGACCGGGAAGGCGGTTTGACTTATTTCAAAAAGAGTGAGTTTTATTCCAAAGTTTATATATTCTCCCTGGCATTGACTTTTTCGATGGCTTCTTTCGATTTAATTATGACCATTGACCCAACATGGTACAGTACTATTTTTTCGCTGAAAAATTTTATTGCAGCCTTTTATCATGGTACAACCATTATCGTTGTCATTGTTTTGGTGATGAACTATTTCGGGTATTTCGACTTTATGAAAGATGCTCATTGGGCTGATTTTTCAAAATACGTTTTTATTCTGTCCATCGTTTGGGCCTATTTCTGGTTTTCGCAGTATCTGTTGATTTGGTATGCCAACATCCCTGAAGAAACAACCTATTATGTAAAACGGCTTACAGGCGATTGGAAAATTAACTTTTACCTGAACCTTACCTTGAATTGGCTGGTTCCATTTCTAATACTGTTACCCAATTATTTTGCTCATAAAAAATACATTCTGTTAATTGTGATAACACTTGTATCTTTTGGTCAATATACCGACCTGTTTGAGCAAATTATGCCCGGTACAATGGGTGATTTTCATATTGGTTTTGTAGAAATTGGAACATGGCTTGGATTTGCCGGACTGTTCTTCTATATCGTATTTCGTACATTGAGCAGCAAGCCACTGATTCCAAAGAATCATCCGTTGTTGAATGAAAGTTTAAACCATTCGGGCCATTAGTGGTTTTTGTTATCTTAAAGTGCTTTTGGGTGGTTTAACCCAATACAACCAATTTGTTGATCTTAACAATAGTACTTTCTGCAAAGATTTTTTCCAGGATGTCAGTCTCAATCCCAACCTGTTTATATGCTTTTGGTGGGATGCTTATATCAGCAAGATAAAGGTCTCCGATGTGCCTTGAGGCCCTCATTTTAAACAGTCCAAATTTGGGGAGCCCAAGTGCGAGGGTGGATGTTGCTTTGATGGCTGCCTTAGAGGGTTTCCCGTTAGTAAGGTCAATCCCTGAAGGTGTATCGAGCGAAAGCACTGGAATTCCGGATCTGTTAGCCGACTCAATAATGACTTCCTGAGCTGTTTTTAGTTCCCCTTTCATTCCATAACCTATCAATCCATCAATGAGTAAATCAGCTTTGTCAATTTGAGAAACTTCTGATATTCCCATTGCTTTCAAAATAGAATACTGATGCTTGGTCTCTTTTTTTAACTTCGACACATTCCCTGCCATCAGGAGACATACATCAGCTCCCCAATTGCTCAATCTTCGGGCAGCAACCATCCCTCCGCCGCCATTCCCTCCTGACCCGGCCAACACGATTACTTTTTATTTTTTACATCGTTTTCAAGGAAATTAATTTTAGCAAGCAGGGCAAGGTTCAGTCCTGCATTTTCCATCATTTGCAACAATGAAAGACCAATTTCTTTGGTTAAAGCATCATCGACCTTTTTCATTTGGTCCACTGTGATGTATGGAACGTCTCCTTTAAAATGTGGTATCATAGTAGATTATTTTTGATGGTTAGAATCGTTTTGTGTAGCCATGGCAATAGGGTGTGCCACGTTTATTCATGTAGTAATCCTGATGATAGTCTTCTGCTTTATAGAATGCACTTGCTTTAGAAACACGGGTTGCAATTTTGTATCCTTTTTCTTCCAGTATCTTAATAAGTTTTTCTGCCGTTTTCTTTTGCTCTTCACTTTTATAAAATATCTCCGATCGGTATTGCTCCCCAATATCCGGTCCTTGTCTGTCAATTTGAGTAGGATCGTGAATTTCAAAAAACAACCGGGCTAAATTCTCATAAGTCGTTTTGGATGGGTCAAAAACAATCTCAATGGCTTCAATATGCCCGGATTTGTGGGAACATACTTCTTCATAGGTTGGGTTTTTTGACTTTCCTCCGGTATAGCCAACCGTTGTTGAAATTACACCCGTTTCCTTTTGCATATAGTATTCAACACCCCAAAAACAACCGCCTGCAAAGATAGCCGTGTCTGTTTTATTATTACTTATTTTATCTTTGGAAACAAAGTTTAGCGAAATTGAATTTACACAATGCCTTGTGTTTTTGTCCGTGAATCCTTCGCCTTCAAAAACATGCCCCAGATGTCCGCCACAATTGGAACAAACAATTTCAATGCGCATCCCATCCTTATCCGGAACCCGTTTGACTGCTCCCTCAATTTCATCATCAAAACTTGGCCATCCGCAATGTGAATCAAATTTGTCTTGCGATAAATACAAAGGAGCATCACATTGCTTGCAAGTGTATGTGCCGTCTTCTTTATGATTTACATATTCACCTGTAAAAGGCCTCTCGGTACCTTTATTTATAATTACGCTGGTTTCTTCCGGTGATAATGGATTTAATTTCATTGTAGTTTCTGCATTTTGAGCACAACCGGTAATAAATAAATTAGTTAATACCAGTAATATCGTTAGTCCTTTAAAATCAAATTTGAATTTCATATATCTTTAATTTAAATAACAATTTTTTACTAATAATGTTTTCGACGTTTAAATGTTTTATATCTTGCAGTAATTAAGAATTATTAACACATATATTGTTTAACATATATTATAAATTATTGAACAAAAAATTGTGCCAATTGTTTGATGAGGGAATGTAAAATTAAACCAATGAAAAAAGATTAAATTAGTCACAATACTTTGCTTTTGAAGTGGGCTTGTCTGTAGCGCTCTTCGCACAGAATGGTAAGATACAGGGACGTGTATTCAATGCCACCAACAACGAATCGCTTCCATTTACGAACATTGTAATTTGGGGCACCAGTATTGGATCCACATCTGATTTGGATGGTAATTTCAGTTTTACCGGGCTTGAACCCGGATACGTTCGCCTGGCTGCGACTTCAGTAGGATTTGAAAACTATATTTCTGAAGACATTTTGGTCACCAACGCAAAAATTGCTTTTATTAATATTCCGATGATCAAGCTACCATCCAGCTTGACGAGGTTGTAGTGAAAGCTTCCCCGTTTAGGAGATTGGAGGAGAGTCCCGTTTCAATGCGAACCTTGAATATTTCGGAAATTGAGAAAAATCCCGGAGGAAACCGTGATATCTCCCGTGTTATCCAGTCTTTGCCCGGAGTGGCTTCTTCCGTTTCGTTTCGAAATGATGTGATTGTGAGGAGGAGGCGGTGAAAATTCTTTTTATTTAGATGATGTTGAAATACCAAATCTAAATCATTTTCCTGGGGGCTTCAGGTGGGCCTGTTGGAATTATAAATGTGGATTTTATTCGGGAGAACGACTTTTATGCTGGGGCATTTCCAGCATCGAGCGATGGTTGAGTTCCGCTTTCGTGTTCAACAAATATCTCCCAATACTGATAAAATGAATTACAAGGTTACGCTGGGAAGCAGTGATTTTGGGTTTGTCTCTAAATGGCCCAATCAGTGAGAAATCAAGTTTGCTATTTTCTGTTCGAAAAGATCTTATTTGGGTTTTTGCTTTTTAGTGTTCTGGGATTGCCTTTTTACCTACCTACAATGACCTTCAATTTAAATATACCATTAAATTTAATCAGAAAAATGAGGCTCTACTTCATTGGCCTGGAGTGCACTTGATAATTTCAAGAGCAATACGGGTATTAAAGATCCGGATGAAACGCAGAAGTACATTCTCGGGTATTTGCCTGTCAATGAGCAATGGAGTTATACGTTCAGTGCGTTTATAAGCATTATCGTGAGAAGGGTTTTGATCTTATAGGTGATCAGCCGGAATTTTTAAACAACAGTGCCTACAAATACGCTGACAATAATGAGGATTCTACAAAAACCTATGATTATGCATCCACAGAAGGAGAGAATAAGTACGGTATGAGCATACTTCAAGGACCAATGGATACAAAATTAATTATGGTGCGGGACTCAATTATGCCAAGTACACCAACGAAACATTTCAGTTTATCTATTTAGATTCTCCTCAGGTTGTTGATTATAATACGCAATTGAATGTTTTTAGCTGGAATATATTTGGCCAGGTAAGCAAGAGTTATTTCAAAGAACGTTTAACCTTATCGTTGGGTTTGCGAATGGATGCAAATGATTATTCGAAAAGCATGTCGAATATGCTGGATCAGATTTCGCCCCGTTTTTCTGCATCTATGCCCTGACCGAAAAGTTTTTCCTGAATTTCAACGTAGGCCGGTATTATCAAAGACCGCCATACACCGCTTTGGGTTTTAAAGACAATACAGGAGAATATGTAAATAAAGATAATGGCTTAAAGTATATTCAGGCCGATCACATTGTATTTAGGAGTTGAATATTTGCCCACTGAAAAATCTAAATTCACGATCGAAGGATTCTATAAAAAATATGATAATTATCCTTTCTCGGTCAATGATTCCATTTCTTTGGCTAGTAAAGGTGGTGATTTCGGAATATTTGGTAACGAAGAAGTTTTATCTGTATCGAAAGGCAGGACTTATGGTTTTGAAATATTGGCAGGAAAAGACATTAAGGGCTTTAACATTATTTTATCATACACTTTTTTGTAAGAAGTGAATTTACCGACTATCAAAAGAATTACATTCCATCGGCATGGGATAATAAGCACATCCTGAATTTAACGGTTCTTAAAAAATTCAAGCGGAACTGGGATGTAGGTGCTAAGTGGAGATTTGTTGGAAGCGCTCCATTCACACCCTATGACGAAGAAAAGTCAAGCATTCGTGCGGCATGGGATATTCGAAACAGGCATTTCTTGATTACAGCCAGTTTAATAGCCAGCGGGTTGAATAATTTCAATCAATTGGATGTTCGTGTTGACAAGGAATATTTTTTTGAATAAATGGTCGTTAAACATTTATGTTGATATCAAAATGTGCTGGGCCTCAAAGTTCAGGAGCAGGATTTTTCTAACCAATTTAGACGTCGATGGAAACCCCAATATTGATCCGGCTACGGCTGCTTTACCTTATGAACAACAAAAATATATATTGAGAAGTATTCCCAATGAATCGGGGACGATTGTTCCTACGATTGGTATTATTGCTGAATTTTAATATGAAAATTATGAAGATAAAAAGGATAGTTCGTTTAGGTTTAATTACTGTGCTCCTTTCAATTGGAGTAACAGTGGCTGGTTCAGCTCAATCCCAAAGAAGAATGAAAGAAAGGGAGAGCCTGTTAAGGATTTTATAATGACTAATTCTGATGGAGATGGTTTTGAGTTTGATCATTGAATTTACAAAAGGAGAAAGTCATAATCATCCCTCCTTGCTATTTGGGTTTGAAGATACGGATGGTAATTTTGTGCAAAACCTATATGTTTCGCAATCCATTGCCACCAGGTCTTAATTATGGTGCGAAGCCAATGGTCAATGGACCCCAGGGTGAAGTTCAGGCCGACATCCCTTCCTTACTGGTCGCACAAGCAGGGAATAGTAGCCGATGATGGCTTATACATGCCGACACCGGAAAATCCTGTTCGGATGCTTATTCAGGAGCAACTCCCAAAAATGATTTTGTATTGGAAACGAAGTTAAATAAACCGGTGCTGATAAGTTTAATGTACTGCTTGAAATCAATCAACCCTGGGATTGGAATCACTACTGGACCAATGCCAGAATACCCGGATGATTACGAATATAAAACATCTTTACATGGCCGGCGGTTGTTTACCTGGCTGAAATTGATCTGTTGAATGGAAATGAGTCATTTGAAATGGAATTAATCGGACACAGTCATTATTCGGGAAAAGATGGAGAATTGTATAAGGATACTTCAACGCTTAACAACAGCAACCACAATCGCTGAAAGAATTGTGGTGAAGACAAAATAACTGTGGGAAGTTTTTCGTGATCTGACATGCTAAATTCTATCTATTCCGATTCTGAGTTTTTAAACATTTTCAATTCCCATTTGTTTGTTTACCGATATGAATAAGTATTATTAAAGTGAATTAAGAGTTGAAAACAGATCACGCTGAAAAATAGCCACAAAGGAACAAAAAGGTCACAAAGAGGTTAAAATCATTGCAGTTTCCATCTTTGTGAATCTTAAAGCCTTTGAGTCTTAGTGGCGAATTGTCATTTAACCCTTAATTCTTATTATTAACTAATCAGGAGGTAAACATGAAAAAACTATTTGCGACATTATTGATTTTAACCTTTGTAGGATTTTCGGCCCAGAAGACTTTTGCGCATTGCGAAATTCCCTGTGGTATTTACAACGATGAACTTCGCATAGCTTTGCTTTACGAACATTTTACGACCATCGAAAAATCCATGAACAAGATTACTGAGCTGTCCAATGCAGATGATGAGGACTATATGATGATTACCCGATGGACAATAGCAAAAGAAGAACATGCTGTCAAAGTTCAGGATATTGCCAATCAATATTTTCTGACACAGCGGATAAAACCGGTGGATGAATCGGATGCGGAGGCTTATGCGAAATACATTAAGCAAGTAACACTGATGCATCAGATCATTGTTTATGCGATGAAAACCAAACAAACTACCGATCTTTCGCATGTTGAAAAATTGCGGGAATTGCTTTCACAATTTGAAGATGCTTATTTTGCCGGCCAACACAGGCATAAGATTGAGCAGGAAGGGCATTGATTGGATGTTTCCAGAGTTTTTATTAGGGATGTTTTTGCTATCTCTATTCTACTCTTTTTCCTATCTTTGATACCAAATGTATTACGTATTTGTTGTATCGGATGGAACGGGGCGTACGGCTGAACAGGCGCTGAATGCTGCTTTGACGCAGTTTGAAGATACCACCCTTGAAATTATTGTCAAACCGGGAGTAAGGACCAAATTGCAGGTTTATGAAATTGTTGAAGAGGCCCTTAACAAAAATGCGTTCATTGTCCATACCCTGGTTTCGGATTCAATTCGCAGTGTGATGCTCAATGCAGCCAGGAAGTTGAATGTAGAGACCATTGATTTGATGGGGCCTTTTTTATTGCGGTTGAGCAATCAGTTAGCCAATGCTCCCTCCGAGAAACCTGGACTGTTTCATGAGATCAACAGAGATTATTTCCGGCGAATTGAAGCTATGGAATTTACCTTCCGCCATGATGATGGTTTGCGAACTCATGAATTGGACAAAGCAGAGATCATAATATTGGGTGTTTCCCGTACCTTTAAAACCCCGCTAAGTATATATCTTGCCATAAAAGGTTGGCTTGTTGCCAATGTCCCAATTGTTCTGGATATGGAAATTCCGGAGGTTTTAAATGAAATTGATCCGCGAAAAGTCATCGGTTTAACCACCTACCCGACCCGACTCGCTCAATTGCGTCAGTCACGGCATGAACATTTAGGAGGAATAACTGGTGATTATGCCAATCATGCTTATGTCGTCAGGGAATTACGCTATGCCCATTCCATCTATCAAAGCCATCCCAAATGGGCAATTGTAAATGTGACCAGCAAAGCCATTGAAGAGATCGCTTCCGAAATCTTATCCATTTACAATAAATCATTTTCCTTCATTGCTTAGTATCTGTTTAAATAATCATTTTGATTTTATAAGCATTGAAAGCTAAAAACACAGAGATAGCAGAGTAGGAACAGAGTTAACGGAGGTTTTCTCTCTGTCCATGGTGATTTCTCAGTTTCCTTATTGGATAAGCAGGCTGAAAATAGTTGCCTTGAAAAAAGGTTTTTGCAAAACTTTCACTATGTAATAAAAAACAAATTTTAAACTGTCTTTTAATATTTTATTCTTCCTTCATTTTATATTCGTTAATTCGTGGCTGTTTATTACTTTTCTTCGTTACTTTGATGCCAAACACTGCTGACTATGTTCCAATCTCATTTTGGTGAATTTGCGGCCCTTATGACAGCTGTTTTCTGGACGGTTACCAGCATGTCGTTTGAGGCTGCAGGAAAAAAGATTGGTTCGCTTTCCGTTAACCTGATCAGGCTTTTCCTGGCCTTGATCATCTATAGTGTTTATCTTCATTTCACACGGGGTATGGCATTTTCGGTTGATGCCAGTTGGCATGCCTGGATTTGGTTGTCACTTTCGGGGATCGTTGGTTTTGCTGTGGGTGATTTGTTGTTGTTTCAGGCATTTGTTGTTGTTGGTGCCCGCGTTTCTATGTTGATGATGTCGCTGGTTCCGCCGATAACGGCGCTTATAGGCTGGATGATATTGGGCGAAACCCTGTCACTTCAAAGCATTTGTGGTATGGTCATGACCATCTCCGGTATTGTGCTTGTAGTGATGAAAAGACAGGCTTCTCAACTTCATTCGAATGGCAAAAGCAAATTAAGGTTTTCCTATCCCCTGGCTGGTATTCTACTTGCATTTGGTGGAGCTGCAGGCCAGGCAGTTGGACTCGTGTTGAGTAAATACGGCATGAAGGATTATGATGCTTTTGCTGCTTCACAGATCAGGGTGTTTGCAGGTTTTATTAGTTTTATTGTTATTTTTTTTGTGATGAAACGCTGGAGCAAAGTCCGACAAGCAGTGAAGAACAGAAAGGGAATGATGTTCACGGGATTGGGTTCTGTGTTCGGGCCATTCTGGTGTTTCCTTTTCCTTGCTCGCAGTTCAAAATACCAGTACAGGTGTGGCTGCTACCATAATGTCCATTGTTCCGGTTTTAATTATTCCATTGCAATTTTATTCTTTAAGGAGAAAGTTAACCTGAAGGAAGTGCTGGGTGCTATGCTGGCCGTGGGAGGGGTGGCTTTATTATTTCTGGAATGATTTCAAAACCCCGGCTTCGAGTGTCAACGCTCGAAGCAGTATGATAAATTTCTTTCAACTGTGTCCTACTGTGCCTAATGTGGTTCTTTTCCTTTTATTGAATAATCAACTTGCCTGTGAAACGAGTCCCTTCATTATCCCAAATCACATAGAAGTAAATCCCGTTTTGTAAACCGTCCCTTGTTAATGTATATTCAGAACCGGAAAAATTAAATCTCCTTATCTCTTCGCCAAATGAATTAAACAGGCTGAAATCATAAACAGAATTTTCATTTTTGTTAATTTTTATTTTGGTCCACTGGTTCATGGGGTTGGGTGCAATGATTACTTCTTTCGTAGAAATTGGATTTTGATCTGCTAGATGTGATAAAATCGTCACAATTGAAGGTATAGGGCGTGCCCCATTCTTCACCGCCTTTGTTATAATAAACAAGTTCATTTAAAGCTGTATGATCAGATACTTGAGTATAAAAATAATATGAGCCAAGACCTTCAATAAAATATTTCTTATCGTTCCCTAAATCCTTATTCCCTTTGGACCAAATTACAAACACACAGTCATGTGGTGGAGTAGAATACAAACCTGCCATTTTCGTTTTAATCAGTCGATTCGTTGAAGAGAAATATTTGCTATTCGTTACAGAATATTGCCAGAAACCCGGATCAGATTTATCGATGATGACTTTTTCTGGAATGAAATCAACTATAGAATCATAACCAATGTAATTCTTCGATGTTAAGGTGTCTCTGAAGTATGTTGTTGTTGTACCAACTTCCCACATAAAAACTGTTTCATAACCACATCTATAAAAAATGTAAACTACAGAATCAAAATTTGGCGTGAAATTTTTCTGTAGAATTAATTTTTTAGTATATCAGTTCACATCGTAATATAGTCCTGTACTATATTCATAATGTGTATGCATTTCATCCCCCACATCAAAATCATAAACCTGAGCGGCGGTAAGGTTTTGGATACCTACAGGAGGATCACTAATCCCAATCAGGTCGTATTCACTGCAATATTCAGCCGAAATCAGTCCGCCTGAGTGGTTAGGAAAAGTTTGAAATTAATGGTTCTGATCAAACCATGGTTTTTACTGATCAATAGATAATTGTCATTTGTTGGGTATGCAATTGGGTTTCCATTGGCATCATATGTCTGGAAGGTGACTTTTTTCACAGTATCAATTAAACCCAGAAACTCCTTTTGAAAAACATCCGAAATATGAGCTTCTGTATATCTCCCATCATTAAATTCATATGCCGTCCAGTATTCATTTATATCTATCTGTGTTTTAATAGTAATGGGCTCATCATACTTGTTATAGAATGTATGAACACCATTCGGTTTAACTGTAATTTTGCGGCCAATCCATGAAGGGCCAAACCGGCTGTAGCAGTCGCCTTCCGGTTCATCGGTCATTGTCGGGAAATTATAATAGACAAGGTTTTCTCCCTCCTGCACCACCGAATCAATTTGAATGGCTTTGAAGTTAGTTCCATCAGAAAAACAATAGGTGGCATCGTCCTTAATGCACTGATAATCCTGAGTAAATGCAACTATTATTGTAGCCAACAATACTGGGGTTAAAATAAATTTCCGCATGGGTCAGACTTTTTTGTTTATATTTGTTGTATAAAGATAAACAAATAAAACTCGAACTTCAGAACTTATTTCAAAAATTAACGTAAAAAAATAGCTGAATAATATCAAATTCAGAGAGTATTGTAATAATTTGATAATGTCTTCAATTCATTTAAATCGAAAAATAAATATCTATGGGAAAATTGAAAATTACTTTGGTACTCTTGACCTTTTTCCTTTTCGTTTCATTTGGTTTCTGGGCAGGCTAACATGATTGTTAAGCCCGGAACGGATGTGACTATTGGGACTGGGACAACACTCGACATCGGGGGCCTCAACTGTTGTTGATGGACGATTTCTCCTCCGCTCCCTCCTTCTTGCAATATGGGTCTTTGACCTTCTCGGGAGGAGGACAAGCCTATGTAGAGCAATATCTTACAAAAGATGTATGGCACATGGTTTCCATGCCTGTAAACGCAGGGATCATTGAGGTCTATTTATGGAATTACCTGGCGCAGTTTGCTGAACCGTCTGGCAGTTGGGCAACACTAAGTTTGCCGGTCACCATTCCGATGAATGTTGGAGAAGGCTATTTTGCCTGGAATTACAGTGTTGATCCTAACGGACAATGGCCAATTTCTCCTGATTCGGTTGTTTTTTATGGCACCTTGAATGATCAGGATGTAAATTTATCTTTGTCGAATACAGATGCCAGCCCTTCTTCCGGATGGAACTTATTGGGGAACCCTTTCCCGGTGGCCATTGAGTGGAACAGCAGTTCCGACTGGAATAGAAATAATGTAGGGGCTGTAATGTATCTCTTCGATCCTGATAATACAGGTAATTATGTCACCTGGAATTACAATACAGGAATCGGGACTAATCCAAATGGAGGTTTCATTGCTTCAACACAAGGGTTCTGGGTTCGGACTTCCGATACAACCGGAACAGCCGCTTCCATTACCATTCCGGCCTCACAGCGTTTTCACAACAATGCTGCATTCTTGAAATCAGATGGAGTAGCGCTTCCTGATCATATGCTGGTTACTGTTGAAGGAGAGAATTATAAGGATCAAACAATTCTTGGATTTATAGAAACTGCTACAGGAGAATTTGATCCTGATTATGACGGGCTTTATTTGAAACCCAATGTAAATTCGTTATCACTCTATACAAGCACAAATGGCTCGAAATATGCTATTAACGAATTGCCATCTGTAAAAGAATACCCTCTTGTTCCTCTTATTTTTAAAGCAACAACGAATGGAATGCATACACTTAGCTTTTCATGGGTTGAAAGCTTTGATTCAGACCAACCCATTTATCTCGAAGATAAAAAAGAGAAGCGGTTTAAAGATATTCGACTCTTATCGGAATATAAGTTTGATGCCGGGATTGATGATACCGAAAACAGATTTTTTATCCATTTTGTGGCTCCTAATGTTACAGAAAATCCGATGGATTATGTAAATATTTACAGCTGGCAAAAAAATGTTGTAGTTGAGATTCCTTTTGAAACGGACGGAACCATCTCTGTTTATGACATTGCTGGACGGCAGGTTGCAATGAAAAAAGCCTTCTTCGGTAAGAATGAAATACAGTTGACAGATAGTAAAGGAAATTACATTGTCAGGTTTATTTCATCCGAAGGCATGGCCAACCATAAAGTAAATATTCAATAAATTTAAATTAGAAAAACAACAAAAAATAGATAAGCATGAAAACATTAGAATTTACACTCATTGCAATTATCCTGCTTGCAGGAACAAGCCTGGTGATGGCTCAGAACCAGGGTGTGGCTATCAATACTAATGGAGCTCAGGCACACACGTCGGCCATGCTGGATGTGACTTCAGTAACCGGTGGATTTTTGGCTCCGCGAATGACTCTGGCTGATCGGAATGGGATAAGCAGCCCGGCAACCGGATTGTTAATTTATCAATTGGATAATACCCCTGGTTTTTATTATTACGATGGTGCCATTTGGCAAAAAGTTGTTGGTGGATTCGACGGAGACTGGACCGTTTCAGGAAACGATATGTACAATATCAATTCAGGAAATGTGGGAATCGGTACATCCAGTCCCGGTGCAAAATTGGAAGTAGCCGGACGCATTTGGCAATCAGACTTAGGCGGCTCAACTTTTATTGGTGAAAATGCCGGTAATAGTGATGACCTGTCGGATAATGGAAACGTTTTTATTGGAAACAATGCCGGACAAACAAACAACAGTGGAGAGAACAACATTGGAATCGGTGTGAATGCTTTGCTTGCTAATTCATCAGGTAGTCGGAATACGGCGATTGGTAACGGGACCCTTTGGTTTAATGGAACAGCTGATAATAATGTTTCGGTGGGAAATGCTTCCAGTGCAAACAACATCTCAGGAGGTTTTAATACCGTTTTGGGTACCTGGGCATTTAAAGCCTTCCAGAATTCCAGCTACAATACAGCCGTCGGTTTTAATGCATTGGGTGATTTGGAACCGATTCCATGGGCATTGGGTTACTATTCAGGTGATCGTTTGACTGCTGTGGGTTATGAGGCTCTCTTTAACAACCAGCAAGGAGTAAGGAATACTGCTGTTGGCTACCATTCCATGTATGAAAATAAAACTGGCAATAACAATACAGCTATTGGCTACGATTCAGGGCCTACCGCCACGGGCTTAAACAATACTTCTGCTCTGGGATATGGTGCAGTACCTGCGGTCAGTAACCAGATCATTCTGGGAAATGCACAAGTTACACAGGTGAAAACTGCCGGAGCAGTTACTGTTGGAAGTGCTACGGTTACCGAAGAAGGAACCATCAGGTTTGATTCTGTTAACAAGCATTTTTACGGATGGAATGGAACTGCTTGGGTTCAGTTGGATAATTAGAATTTTAAAATTAGTTGCAGATTTTCTACACAAATCGCATTTATGAGAAAGGGTATATGGGGAATCGGGGCAATAAAGGGTAATCCTTTTATTATGGCCAAAATTCGCCTTATACCTTTATTTCCCCTGTTCCTGATAAAAGATTTTTAATCCGGAAACAGGAATTGGTTCCCAGGCTAATTGATTGCGAAAAATAGATTATTAAACAGGATTGTAAACTTTTTAAGAGCAATCCTGTTTTTTTAATGTTAAAAGGAAACAATATTATGAAACACCAGTAAACAGATTTAAGTTATTTTTGAAATTCTTGAGAAAGATTAAAATATATACCTGTTTTCAAATCCTGGCCTTTGGTCTTGTCGTAATGGCTTTGATTTTGTCCGGTTGCCGGAAAGAGCGGCCAAAGCCCAGCTGGGACCTGGATTTGATTTCACCTTTGCTAAAGGATTCCGTTACCATAATGGATATTATAAGCGATACTTTAATTGCGGAAAATCCTGATCATTCCATTTCATTTGTTTTTGATCAAAAATTGTATGAAGTGAATGTTGACTCTTTGGTCATGTTGCCTGATACATTATTCCATTTTGAGCAGGTGATGTCGTGGATGCCCTATCCATATGTGCCCATGCCGCCGGGAGAACCCATCATCGAGGCCCGCTTTGACTGGCCGCTTGATTACGAAACTTTCGGATTTGAAGGAATTGCTTTGGAAAGTGCTTTTATCCGTTCAGGGAAAATTTATTTTGAAGTTTACAACTCTTCTGAAGGTACCATTTTGAGTGAGTTTAAAATCAATTCTGCGGTTAAAAATGAAGCAGACACATTTTATATTACTGAAATAATTCCTGCCGGACAACTGGCCAGCAAAGCATTCGATTTTTCGGGATACAGGTTAAGTTTGAAGGGAAGCAACAACGATACGGTGAATATGGTAAATTATACACTCGGTTTGTTTGCCGATCCTTTTATCCCGGATACACTGATTTTGTACCAGGCTGATTCCTTTGCCGTGAATATCTATTTTGAAGATATTGTTGTTGATTATGCAGGTGGTAATTTTGGAAGGAATACCTATTATTTTGGTCCGGAATCCTACAAAGTTGATGTTTTTGGAGACTTGGATCTGGCTGGATTATCCATGAAAGATGCGATTGTCAACCTGCGAATTGAAAACAATTATGGTGTAGATGGTTTAGTCAAAATCAAGGAATTTGCTGCATTTAATTCCTTGACAGGTGAAAGCGCCTACCTTCAGGATGAACTGATTGATTCAAACTTATACATCAAAGCAGCTACTCAAACAGGTGATGGCCTTGGGATCATACATCCCAATAATAATTCTTTTGATTTTTCGAATTCCAATTTCAATGAACTTCTACGAATTATGCCCGATGAAGTAACCTACACACTTGAGGTCACTTCCAATCCCAGTGCTGATTCTTCAAGCCGCGAGCATTTCTTTTATTACGATGACCCCATCCGTGTATTTGTTGAGGCCGATATTAACCAGGGTATAATGATCCGGGATTTATTTGTTGAAAACCGGGTTTCCTGGAACGGTGAAGGAGTTGATATCAGTAAAGTAAACGAAGGCAAATTGATTGTTGTCCTGGACAATGGATTCCCGTTTTCCTTTGATATCAATTTGTATTTTGAGGATGAAGATTTTGCCGTAATAGATACATTGCTTTTTGATGAGATGTTAGCCGGAGGAATATTGGGAGCTGATTCATCGGTAGTTGAACCTGTTGAGACAAGGATAGATGTTGTACTGACGGAGTCATTGGAAGAATCCATAAAAGATGCTAAGTATGCCCGCTATGAACTATTAATAAATTCGGCAGAAAACAAGCATGTGAAAATTTATTCAACCGATATTATGAAAATGAAGATCATTGGCGATTTTAGGTATCGGGTGGAGCAGTAGGAAGTATTTAGAGTGACTAAAGTAAAAATTTGAAGAGATTATTAAACATATTATTATTGATAATGCTGGTCCAGGTTGTGGTGGGTCAGATGAATTTTCAATATCCTTATTTCCCAAAAGATGTAGCTGATTCGTCAAACTGGAATTGGCAGGTATCTCCCTTTTTTAATCAGCAAGCTGGAAGCAATACTTTTACGAATGAGTTTTTTAGAGTCATTAATAAGTCGGAATTTCTAAGCAGTGAATTGATTGATAAGCAAATTGATAATATGTCGGGTAGCTCCTTGTCAGGGCAGATCACAAACATTGGTTTGGGATTAAAGATTAACGCTCAAAAAAATCCCGGGAAAAGCTATGTCAATATCACATTTGAGCATCAACACTATTTGGATGCTTCATTGGATGATGATCTGGTAAAGCTTTTATTGAAAGGAAATAAGCCATATGCCGGACAAACACTACGTGCTCCTAATTCGTCCTATTACAATGTTTATTTTAATCAGCTAAAAGCGGGTTTGGGTCATCGGTTTCTCAAAAATGATGCGGTCCATGAAATAAACTGGATGCTTGGTTTTAATATTGGCCAGAACCATAACAACCTTGAGGTTCATAACTCCTCTTTATTTACCGAACCGGAAGGTGATTATCTGGATGTGACCGCTTCCATGAATATTGAATTGTCGGATACGGCCTGGGCAGAAGTATACGAAGCTAATGGGTACGGTTTTTCGGCTGACCTTGAATATACCTATACAAAGCCTGAGAAGTTTCATGTGGGAATTAGCTTTAAAAATCTGGGAATGATTTTTTGGAACGGAAATACTTTTTCGGGCGAACGAGATACCAGCTTTGTTTTCTCCGGTTTAAATAATGATACCATCAGTGGTGAAAATGAAAATATCCCCAATGATTTTTCTTATGATAATCTGCGACGGTTATTGTTTACCAGTTCGAGTACAGAGAATTTTTCAACAACTTTACCTATTGGTATGCGGTTTACCTTAGGCAAATACTTAGCCGGTGATAAGTTTTTCCTTGGAGTGAACAGTACCTATTATCCAATGCTTGTTGCCAATTACGATTTTGAGTTTTTTGCCACCTGGAATTATCGTGGCATTTTATACCTTACGCCCATTGTGGGCTATAGCAGTTATGCCAATGTAAATTTAGGACTGGGTGTCGGAGTAAAGATTGTCGATGAATTGCATTTGCATATTGGCTCACGGTATTTGAATAGTATGTTCAACCAGGATGCGAAAATTGGAAGTGGCGGGTTTGCCCGACTGACCCTGGTTTTGTAATTTCCTTTTCATAGATTCGTATCTGTTAACGAATGTTTCTAATTTTAAAGGAAATATTCTTGAAACTGTTTGTGGTTTTATGTATCTTTGAAGTTCTCATTAAAACCGGCAAAAATGAAGACATTATTACCAATACCTGCTGCAATTTTCATTGCATTCCTGCTTTATTCCACAACCATAAATTCGCAGATTTCCATTGTCAGTATTCCTGAAGTAAGCCCTGAGGAAATGGTTGAGCACTTAATCGGGCCGGGTGTTTATTTTGACAATGTTTATTACCAGGGAGCTGGCATCGCAAGTGGGATATTTTCTAACGGAAGTTCAACCAATATCGGAATTGAGACAGGTGTTTTTCTTACTTCAGGTTCTGGAGCCATTATTCCCGGCCCAAATTCAAGTTCCAGTGCAAGCGTAAGTAATGGATTGGGAGGCCATCCTTTACTTAATAATATTACAACAGCTCCTACATATGACGCCTCTGTGCTTGAGTTTGATTTTGTACCACTAAATGATACGGTCAAGTGCAATTTTGTTTTTGGTTCTGAGGAATACAATGAATACGTTGGTTCAACTTTTAATGACGTTTTTGGTTTTTTTGTAACCGGTCCGAACCCAAATGGTGGAATGTATACCAATAAAAACATTGCCCTTGTCCCGGATACTGACACATTTATTGCGATAAACAATGTGAACAACGGTTATGCAAATCCGGGAGTCGTGCCAACTGGCCCTTGCACCCATTGCGAGTATTTTGTTGATAATACAGGGGGAGTTTCCATCCAATACGATGCCTTTACAACAGTTATTACTCTGTGGGTTTTAGTAACTCCAGATGAGACATATAGTTTTTCTATTGCAATTGGCGATGCCGGTGACCATATTTTTGATTCGGGTGTCTTGTTGGAAGGTGCTAGTTTTAAAAGCCTTGGCCCTCCTGAGTTTTTAGCTTTTGGTTTTTTGATGGAGAACAATCCGGAACTGAATTTCGATATAAACGGACAGCTTATTGGCAATGAGGTATTCCTCGAAATGCCTGCCGGAACTGATTTGACCAATCTTGTGGCCAGTTTTGAAGTGAGGGGGGTGGAAGTTTTAGTGGAAGACATTCTTCAACAAACCGGAACAACAGCCAATGATTTTACTGAGCCTTTGATTTATCATCTCGAAGGCTATGCCGAAAATGATTGGGTAGTTCATGCTTATATTGTTGCTGATGTTACCCAACATAAATTGAATTCCGTTATTGTTGGCCCCAATCCGGCAGTTGGTAAAATCTGTATTGATCAAGTGCAGGGGATTAATGTAAATATATACAACCTCCTCGGGAACAAGATTTATGAACAGACTTCCGCAAAAAATAATAATCCGGTTACTGTAGATAATTTACTGCAAGGGATTTATTTTGTTGAATTGTCAAAAGATGGATATTCGGAAATCAGGAAGGTGGTTGTCAATTAGGAGGGCTTTGTTTTTCTTGTATAAAATTAGAAGGCACCAGGCACTTTTCGTTTTCCCATTTTCCTGATAAACTATCCTGTGGAATTAGTTCCCCTTCACAATTAAGGTATTGCCCCGATTTGTTTTTATAAAGAATTCTCATTTTTCCTGCTTTTATCGAATCAATAACTGCTTGCTGAAGAATAATTCGACTGTCTTTTTTGTGTGTTTTCCCAATTTCAATCCCAATCCGGTTGTTCCACAAATCCATGTCAGAGCCTGGTTTGTCATGTGTGGTTTTTTCTCCTTTTCCAATTCTTTTTTTAAATGATTTGTAGTTTCCTTTTTCGTGCGCGATTCCCAATTTAAGGGCTTTTCTTTCTTTTATATCCCGGACAAGCAAAGACATCCAATAGGAATGTTTAAAGGCATCCAATTGGCCACCGGATAAATCACTGTCCAACGTGTTCGTTGATCCAATGCTATCCGAGTCACGTAAGGCCTGTTTCGTAATTTGAATTGATTTCTTTACAATAAATGGATGGCTGATGCCCCACCATTTTTCCGGACAATTTGCTTTGTGATTCATCTTTTCTTGATTCGTTTTCTGAGCATAAATGTTGCAGGAAAAGCAAATAAGAATCAAATAAAAACCATATTGAGAAAGTAAACTTACCATCGCTCTGTCTTGAATCTCCATTATGCATAGTTCTTCAGGAACAAAGATCGAAAAAATCCTGTATAAAGATTTTGAAAGAATTGTTAGAGAATTCTGTTTAAAGAATATTTGCCAGTATATTTTCCAAAATCAAAATTTTATGTACGTTTGTCGTACCATTTTTCAAATCATTAAAAATGAGAGAATCAACACAAAATATGGAAATTGAAACTAAGTCTGTATTATCTGAAAGGATCAGAATAATTTCGGAATCGGCTACCATACAAATGACGCGTAAGAGCCGTGAATTAAAGGAACAGGGAAAAAATGTCATCAATTTGAGTATAGGTGAACCCGATTTTAATACACCAGAATTTATCAAAGAGGCTGCCATTGAAGCCATCCACGGAAATTTTACACACTATACACCGGTATCAGGCTATCCTGAACTGAGGAAAGCCATCGCCCGCAAATTCAAAAGGGACAATGGCCTGGATTATACTCCCGCACAGGTTGTTGTATCCAATGGGGCTAAACACTCCATTGCCAATGTGATGCTTTGCCTCATAGACCCTGGCGATGAAGTGATTATTCCGGCACCCTATTGGGTTTCCTATCCTGAAATAACCAAAATGGCACATGGAACAGTTGTCGGAAATACCAACAACCATTCAAAATGATTTTAAAATGTCGCCGCAGCAATTGGAGGATGCAATCACAGAGATCAAAACTGTTAATTTACAGTTCCCCTTGCAATCCATCCGGTCTTTTTATTCTGAGGATGAATTGAGCGGTTTGGCGGAAGTAATTGCCCGTTATCCCAACCTTTACGTAATATCCGATGAAATTTATGAATACCTGAATTTTGAGGGAGAACATGCAAGCATTGCGAAATTCGAATCCATTAAGGATCGCGTAATTACGATCAATGGAGTTTCTAAGGGTTATGCCATGACCGGCTGGCGAATTGGCTATATGGCTGCTCCACTTGAAATTGCAAATGCTGTTGATAAATTGCAGGGACAATACACTTCAGGGGCCTCATCCATTGCACAAATGGCAGCTCTGAAAGCCGTTGAGGCCTGTCCGAAAGAATCGGAAGAGATTTCAGCAATGGTGAAGGCATTTAAAGAAAGAAGAGATATCACAAGCAAAATGTTGAAAGAAATTCCTGGTATGGTCACCAATGAGCCGCAGGGTGCATTTTATTTCTTTCCTAACATCTCTTATTATTTTGGAAAATCGGATGGTGAAACAATTATCAATAATGATGTAGACCTGAGCATGTATTTGTTGGAAAAATGTCTTGTTGCTGTGGTTCCCGGTTCAGCATTTGGAAATGAAAACTGCATCCGGATTTCGTATGCCATAGCAAAAGATACTTTGGTTGAGGCATTGGCACGTATTAAATCAGCGCTCTCAAATCTTCAATAGCAGATGATGGCCGGCTATCAGAAGGAAGATTATACAAAGCTTTTCGATTCGTTCAGCGATCTCACTGTACTCATTATTGGTGATGTCATGGTGGATTCGTATTTGTGGGGAGGAGTTGAACGTATTTCGCCGGAAGCACCGGTTCCGATTGTTTCAGTCAAGAAAAGGGAGAACCGTCTTGGCGGTGCTGCTAACGTGGCTTTGAACATTAAATCTTTGGGAGCTAAGCCGATATTGTTTTCGGTAATAGGCAATGATCAAAAAGGAAATGAATTTATTGGTTTGCTGGAAGAACAGCAAATGGATACATCTGGAATCATTATTAGTAATGACCGGATTACCACGACTAAGTTTCGTGTAATTGGAAATAAAGTCCAGCTTTTGCGAGTTGATGAAGAAATTGATTCGGAGTTGAATGAAAAGGATCAAAAGGCTTTATTCGACAGGTTTGAAGATTTGATTGGCCGGCATAAAATTGATGTGATCATTTTTCAGGATTATGATAAAGGTGTTATTTCGGAGGATGTTATCCATTGGGTAATTGCAAGAGCTAACGAATTAGGGATACCGGTTTCTGTTGATCCCAAAAAAAGGAATTTTGGATTCTACACCAATGTAACTCTTTTCAAACCCAACTTAAAGGAACTTAAGGAAGGATTAAGCATTGAATTTGATCCCTGGATAGGGAGGCCGTTAAAAGTTCGGTGAAAAAGTTAAGAATAAAGTTAAATGCTGAAATGGTATTGCTCACCTTGTCAGAAAATGGTGTTTATATTGATTATGACCAGGGTGCTGAAAATCAGAACCTGATACTCCCTTCGCATGTTAGGAATATCAGTGATGTTTCGGGTGCCGGTGATACTGTGATCAGCGTGGCTTCGTTGTGCCTTGCGAAAAGAACCGATCCGTCTGTATTGGCCGCCATCTCAAATTTGGCTGGAGGGCAGGTATGCGAAAAAGTAGGAGTTGTCTCTGTTGATCGGGAGAGATTATTAAAGGAAGCAATAGAACTGTTATAGTCTGGTATGGTGCCGGATCAAATAATTATTGATTAAATTAGTTTGAAAATAAAAATTCAGAACATCCGTTATAGTCTTTCAAAAAGTAGAGATTCGTTGAGATTATCCAGAATAGTTTTAGTATGGGTCATTGGCCTGGTGTTGTGTATTCCATTTTTGTCATCGGCACAAAGTCGGAAAGTGGAGAATAACCCTGCTTATGATTATCAGAAATACCATTTTGGGTTTATTTTGGCCATGAATCAAATGCATTTTGTGATAAAACCACTTGATAACCTGAATTATTTGTGGTTTGATTCGATCAGTGCCCAGGAGATAAATTCCGATTCGGCACGATTGTTTAATATTGAATCTGACCCAACAATGGGATTTACGGTTGGAATTGTTGGAAATTTAAGAATGGGCAAGTATTTTGACTTACGCTTTGTCCCTTCCTTGTCATTTGGAGAGCGAAATATCGATTACCGGATTTCAAGTTATCGAAATGGAGTTCCGGAAGACGTCGTTGTGCGGAAAAACATTCCATCAACTTTTGTAGAGTTTCCATTGCATATGAAATACAAATCACGACGATTAAATAATTTCCGGGCTTATGTATTGGGAGGTGTAAATTACAGGATGGACCTTGCTTCTCAGGCTAAGAAACGAAAAGAGTCAGGGCAGGTAATTGTTAAGTTGAATCAGTCAGACCTGTATTATGAATTGGGAATGGGATTTGACTTTTATTTTGAATGGTTTAAATTCGGTACAGAATTAAAGATGTCATACGGCCTTTCCGATGTGCTTAAAAGAGAAAACAACATTTATACTGATGGAATTGAAAGTATGAAATCAAAAATATTTCAGCTTTCTTTCACTTTTGAATAATCCGATCCAATGAGAGATACAAAAAAAACAAAAGAATTATTTGATGCTTTAATTTCGAAAGCAATATTGAAGCAAGATGTTTATGACCGGACTCTGAAAGCTTTGAACATGCTAAAGGACGGGATGAAAGACCTGGTTAAAACCTACGAATCCCTTGACACGGATCAATCGCACAAAATACCTTTTGTCTTCAGGGATCGGGGCCAATTTGAAGCAGAACTTAAATTTGCCGGCGATACTCTTGTTTTTATGATGCATACCAATGTGTTTGAATTGCCTCGCGACCATGAAGTTATGAAAACCCCTTATATTAAAGAAGATAAAGAACGTTCCTATTGCGGGATTATCAATATTTTTAATTTTCTCAGCGATTCATTTAAGTACCAAAGGATTAATGATTCAGGGTATTTGATAGGCCGGGTATTCATAAACAAGGACCTGCATTATTTTGTTGAGGAAAACGTGAAATTGGATTCTTGTACAATAGTTTTGCAAACTTCAGAAATGAACCAAAAAAATGCCTGTAAAATTCTTGAATCTGCCATTTATTACACCATCAACTTTGACCTTTAACCTCCCCTATGATCAGTTGAAAGAGGTGAGTGTTCAGGAGTTTATGGCCGCCCTTGATTCCATGCGTATAAAAACAGGCAAGCGGCTTGGTTTTAAATTCCAGGCTGATGCGGATTAATGTAAAGTACCTGCTTTTTTCACATCAATAAAATTCGTCTTCCAGATTCATTCCAAAAAATCTTTTGCAATTTTTAAAAAAATCTTGTGTTTTTAAAAAATAATTTTACTTTTGCACACCCAAAAGTTAGAAAGAAGTTCTTTAAATACAAAATGGTCCGTTCGTCTAGCAGGATTAGGACGTAGGTTTTCATCCTGGTAACAGGGGTTCGATTCCCCTACGGACTACAAAGCTGCCTTATTGGGTGGCCTTTTTTGTTTTTGTCTCACCGCCCTATTGACTCGGGCAACTGATATTTGTCTTGTCAATATTAGCTTAATTTTATTACAGGGTTTAATATTATTGATCCATTTTCGCTATTTTTATTTAAAGGATATGATTCAGATTAATCATATGTCCCTGCAATTATTTCGATTCAATATATCTAATGAATTGCATCAAATAATTAATTTAATTTTGCCTGATTTAAAACAAATAAAATGAGCAAAAAAACGATACTTCTGCTTGTCTTGAGCAGTCTTCTTTTAATGTTTGGATTAAAAGCACAGGACGCAAGCATTTTCTTTAATGTTGATATGTCCTACCAGATTTCTTTGGGGAATTTTGACCCAAACACTGAATTTGTTGATCTTGCCGGAACTTTTAATGGCTGGGGATCCAATTTGACAGTTCTTTCAGATGACGATCAGGATTATATATATGACATTGAACTTTCTGGATTTTATATATCACAAACCATTGAATTTAAATTCAGGCAAAATGGAGCCTGGACGGATCGGAAGAGTTTCCGGGAGGAGGCCCAAACCGGGTTTATACAGTATTAAGTGAACAGGACTCAATTTATTTCTGGTACAATGATGAAACTCCTCCCTTTGGCTCACCGGAAGCCAATTTTTCAGCACCTCACCTGGAGATTAAAGAACAGGGGAATATTCAATTTTTGATCTTTCTGTAGGTAACATAGAATACTGGCAATGGTTTTTTGAAGGAGGACACCCAGAAGTTTCATCACTTCAAAACCCCCAGGTTTTTTACTCTAATCCAGGAAACTTTGATGTTCAATTGATTGTTGGAAATTCATCAGAATCTGATACACTGCTAATAGTAGATTATATAACGGTTGTTGAGCGTGATAGATCGCAACTTGATTGGTGGAACAATACGGTATTCTACGAAGCTTTTGTAAGGAGCTTCTATGATAGTAATGGAGATGGCATTGGAG
The DNA here is from genome assembly GCA_041393255.1 of Bacteroidales bacterium. Taxonomy (GTDB): domain Bacteria; phylum Bacteroidota; class Bacteroidia; order Bacteroidales; family JAADJA01; genus JAADJA01. Next base: position 113,192 of record JAWKKM010000005.1, read on the forward strand.
ATTTTGTTGGGTTTACTGAAAAGTTGGATTACCTGAATGATGGAAATCCTGATACAGATGATGACCTTGGAATTGGTGGCATTTGGTTAATGCCCATCAATCCATCACCAAGTTATCATGGTTATGATGTTACAAACTATTTTGGAATAAATTCTGATTATGGTACCATGGCAGAGTTTCAGTCATTTCTTGATTCTGCATATGCCAGAGGAATAAAAGTTATCATCGACCTGGTTATGAATCATTCCAGTTCTCAGCATCAATGGTTTATTGATTCGAAGAATTATCAAAACAACAAAAGAGACTTTTATAGGTGGTCACCAAACAATCCTGGTTATGTTGGACCGTGGGGTCAGCAGGTGTGGCACTGGCATTACTCAGGTTATTATTATGGTGTCTTCTGGGGTGGAATGCCTGATTTGAATTATGAAGAACCACAAGTTGTGGATAGTGTTTTCCAAATGGCAGAATATTGGCTGAATGATATTGGTGTGGATGGATTCCGGCTTGATGCTGCTGCATTGATAATCGAAGACGGTGAAAACCTGGAGCATACACCTGCAACCATTCAGTTTTGGAAAGATTTTAATGCACACACCAAGTCAGTAGCCCCGGAATCTTTTTCGGTTGGTGAAGTCTGGTCAAATACCAATACGATTGTTCAATATGTAGAGGATAACGGTCTCGATTTTTGCTTTGAATTTGAACTTGCCGGAACTATTCTTGATGCCGTGAACAATGCAAATGCAACATCATTATACAACACAATGTCTAATGTTTATAATGTTTACCCTCATCTTCAATGGGGGACATTCCTGACCAACCATGATATGAACAGGGTAATGAACAGTTTAGGCCAGGATCAGGACAAAAATAAACTGGCTGCTTCAATTTACCTGACCTTACCGGGTATCCCATTTATTTATTATGGAGAAGAGATTGGAATGTTGGGTGAAAAACCCGATGAGGATATCCGCAGGCCCATGCAATGGACCGCTGGATTCCAGGCAGGTTTACGACCGGCAATCCCTGAGCAATATAAACAGCAATTACACAACCTATAATGTGGAAAGTGAAAGTGCAGATTCCAATTCCATATTCAACAGATATAAAAAGATGATCCAAATGCGGAATGCAAAACCCGCATTGCAGGAAGGTGATTATTTTGAAGCAATGGCTGATAAGAGCTCCATATTTTCATTTGTCAGAACTACGGAAAATGATACAGTAATAGTAGTAGTTAATATGGGGAGCGAGACTGTCGAAAGCATAAATATTGATCTTTGCAATTCTGGTTTAAATAGCGGAGCATATGTCTGGTGGGAGTTGATGAGTAAAGTACCTCGTATGGTTGACATTGACAATAATAAACGGATGTTTATTCCTCAAATGGATCCGTTTGAGGTGATTATCCTGTCACCATGTTTAGGCCCTGGGCAGCAGGAAATTGAAATTGATTTGAAAGTTTTCCTTGAAGGGCCATTCAACGATTCAGATATGAATTCCGAGCTTGTTGATATGGAGGGTTTTCCGCTTGCACAACCCTATTCAGTTTCGCCTTGGTATTATATGGGAACAGAGAGCATTATAGCCCCACCTGCAGAAAATATTGTTGATTGGATATTAATAGAGCTGCGAGAAACAGCAGGAGATTCTTCCACAGCCACCATTGATAAAACAATAGCCCAAAAAGTCTGCCTTAGTCCTTCGTGATGGAACCGTTATTGATCGTGATGGAATAAGCACTGTTCAGTTTGATGTGGAGATTACTGAAAACCTATTTGTGGTTATCCGACATCGCAACCACCTTGGTATCATGTCAGCAAATTCGTTGGTAGAATCTGGTGGAGTGTATAGCTATGATTTTACCACAAGTGCAGCCCAAACTTATGGAGGAATCAATGCTGTCAACGAACTCATCCCAGGCACCTGGGGAATGATAGCCGCCGATGGTAATTCAGATGGAATGATCGACAACCTTGATTTAAATAGTATATGGGCTCCATAAGCGGAGAATCAGGATATAAATCCGGTAACTTCAACATGGATACTAAGGTAGACAATAAGGATAAGGATGATAATTGGGTGCCCGAATGAGGGAAGGGTCACAGGTGCCTAACTAAGAATCTTCTCAATATTTTCTCAACTAAATGCCTGCTGTATGACTTGATTATTAAAATATTCAGCCAATTTTACATAACGCCGAAAACTTTTTCATCTTTATGGCCTGAAACCTCCCTTACAACACGTTCAGGAATAATATGTATGAGGTTGTTTGCGACTTGTGATTTTGGGGCAGTATGGGTGTTAAGTATTTCAAAAAATGGAACAGTTTCTTCATATTTTCGACCGTTATACTTTAGAGTAACAGAAACAGGATCTAAAACCCTGCAACTTCTCCCAGGGTTTTTAGGTGGTCGTTTAATTTTTGATTGCTTATTATCGGCAGGGAAGAAATTTCATCATCATATTTTCGAAGTATTTGTAGGGACTATTGCACATCAAAAGATAAAAATATCAGAATGTTTTAAAATGATTCTTTTACTCATACCTTAAGGATGATGCTGGGTTGATTAATGCTGTTTTGATTGTTCGATAACTTATAGTTACCAGTGCAATCGCCAGCGCAATCACCAGACTAATGGCAAAATCCGAAATTTTGATATTAATCCGATAATGATAGTTTTGTAGCCAGTTTTCGGCAACCCAATAAATCAATGGCCAGGCAACAAGTGTGGATATGGTAACCAGTATCATAATATCTTTAGCCACCAACAACCAAATATTGCTAACTGAAGCTCCAAAAGTTTTGCGAACTCCTATCTCTTTGGTCCTCTGTTGAATTGTAAAAGCTGTTAGTCCGTAAAGCCCGAGAGATGCGATGAATATCCCCAGGATGGTAAATAAAATTGCCAGTTCGGCATTTCTGCTCTCTTCATAGTAAAGATCCTTGATGTCATTATCCAGGAAAAAATATTGCATGGGTGAATTATTGGTAAAGGAACCCCAGACATCTTTTATCTTTTCAACTGTATGAGAAGTGGCGTTTTCTGAGAGTTTAATACTGATGTATCCCCAGTGATAACGATCCGGTTTAAAGCGAAAAATATAAGGGCTGATGGTGCTTTTCAGCGATTCGTGATGAAAGTTTTTGGCCACTCCGATTACGGGCATGTCAGTGACTTCTTCTGTTTCGTCATCCCTGTCCAGGAACTTCATCGATAAGGGATCATCGAAAAGAAAGTTTTTTACAGCCACTTCATTGACAATAATTGCATTTTCATCGGTTCCAAAAGATTGGTCATAAAATCTACCTTCGGAAAGCTGTATATCGTAGGTTTCAAAATAGTCATAATCCACCCAGTTAGTTTGAGCCAGGTAAGATTCCTGCGGCCTGCCTTTCACAACATAACCGTTGTTGTTGTTATTATGCCCCGGTATTGCCGTTGAAGAAGTAATATTTGTTACCTCAGGCATGGAGCGGATTTCTTCTTTGAAGCTTTTGGTTTTATTGCCAATGGTTCCCGCATTTCGGATGACCAAAATATTGTCCTGGTTAAATCCAAGGTCCTTATTCAGCATAAACTGAATCTGACGGAACATAACCAAGGTTCCTACAATTAACACAATGGAAATTGAAAACTGTAATACAACCAACGCATTTTTTAGTTTTCCGCTACTGCGGTTACTTACTTTCATTCCCTTTAGCACAATGTAAGGATTAAATGAGGATAAGTAAAAAGCCGGATAACTTCCAGCCAGTGCACCAATGATAGCTGCGCATGTGATCATTAATGGGATAACAAACCAATTACTAAAATATCCGACCGATAATTGAACATTCAGTAATTTGTTGAAGTAGGGTAGGGAAAATTCTATAATTAACAGGGATAAAACCAGCGCGAAAAAGGAGAGAATAATGGTTTCGATCAGGAACTGGCTCAGCAGTGTATTTCGTGTGGAGCCACTCACTTTTTTAATACCCACTTCCTTGGCACGTTTTGATGCCTGCGCAGTGGAAAGGTTCATAAAGTTAATGGAAGCAATGAGAATGATCAAAACTGCAATACTCCCAAAAATCCAGAGGTATTTTGGATCATGGGCAGCCCGGAGTTCCTGTTCGATGGAGGGATCCAGGTGAATATCTGTTAGCTTTTGTAAATACATATTATATTTATTTCCTTGCTCAAGAAATTCACCCAGCGTAATACCAAAATATTTGATCACCTCCGGCCCAACATATTTTTCTATCATGGGAGCAAAGCGGGCATCAGCATCATCAGGATTTGAATTGGGATGAAGCAATACGTATGTTGAGAAACTATTGGAAAGCCAGGTTGGGTCAGTCGATCGTCGGTTGGTCATAAACGATCCGATGGCATTGGCCCGAAAGTGTGAATTGTCGGGAACATCTTCCATAATGCCGGTAACTTTGTAAAGTGTGGTATCATTTTCAACTTTTAACATTTGGTTGATAGGGTCTTCATCTCCAAATATTTTATAGGCAGTGCTTTCTGACAAAACCAGCGTATACGGTTCATTCAAAACAGTTTTTTTATTTCCCCGCAATAATGGGATACTGAAAAAATCAAAAAATGAAGAATCAGCTTCCATGAATGCATTTTCTATAAAATGATTTTCTTGGCGGCTAATAACTGTTTCACCCCATCCATTAATTCTCAGAAAATCCTCCACTTCAGGGAACTCATTGAGCATGGTAGGACCAATAACTGAGGCTGTGGATGCTACGGTAACTTCCTGCCCGCTTATCTTCCCATTCAGGATGACCCTGTATAACCGATCTTTCTTTTCGTTATACTGATCGTAACTTAACTCATAATTCACAAAAAGTAAAATGATGAGGGTGCAAGCCATTCCAATGGCAAGCCCTATTACATTGATAAATACATAGGATTTCTGTTTGCGGAAAGCACGGAAACTATACTTAATAAGGTTTTTAAGCATAATGGTTATTTTGAAAAAATGATTTAAATTGTGTTTGTCCATATGACGTTGAAATAGGGGAGTAGTTACAAATAAATTATTTAAATTATTACTTCACCTGTTTGCCAGCGCTGTAAAACTATTATTCTATCAACTTACATTGAACACATGTTATTCTTTTGTGAAACTCTTCCTGATTTTATACATTCCGGGTCTGGGCGGTTCTCAGGCTCCTGTTAATAAATATAATCTTGTGCATAAATACCCCTGATTATGAAAGGCGGAATTATGGCGTAATACCTGAATTTATAAGTGGCTTAGGCCATCCTGCAAAGGTTCCTGCCGGAAACCAATGGCTCTGGAAGCAAACGGCCATCTTACCCGTCACTCTCTCATTTGCTGCAATGGAAAAAGTATTGTGAATATTTCATTATATACTTGAATACTTCCTGAGTAAAGCCTGCACTTAATAAAAACATTATTACTTGCAATGAAATGGAAACTGATTAATTCAGGTTCCTGATAGTTGAAAATTTAAGGGTGATGGTAAAAAGCCTATTTCCTTGTAGCCACAACATTTGTATTGGCAAAGGTTGTCATATGCGAAGAGGCGATTACATGCATAAACAATTCAAAGAAATCACAGTATTCCGGTGAATTTTGATAATTATTTATACAATCAATGCCATAGGTTACGGCATCAGCCAGTTTGTAAACCGGTAACGATATGGTCGACAGGGTATAAAAGACTTTGTTGTCATCAAGCAAAACCGTCAGGTACATCTTCAGGTCATTCTGATCGCCGAGGGCATCCGTAAAAAATGAATTGCCCGAATAAAGGATGTAAGCCACTTCACGTTTTTCATCAATCTGAAGACTGTAAGAATATTCTTCATCCTCATAAAAACCATTTACAAGGGGGCCATAGTTTAGATCAATTTGTTCAAGCAACATATCTACCGCCATGTCCACATCAGTGAAAACCCGGCCACCCGCAAAGCCCGAATACTCAAGGGTAAAGTAATTTCCATACAAAAAGTTGTTCTTCAGGTCGGCACTGAAAGTGGCTGTAGATTCGTCATAATACAATTTAACTCCTTCTGGTACCGCAATAATAACTCCATTGATGGCATCCTCATAAATGTCAAAACCAAGCATATCATAATTGATAAAGAGATTTCCTTCGGTAAAATCCTGTACAAAATAATCCAGGTTTTCAGGGTCAATAGAACTTTCGAACATGTCGTGGAACGACCTGGTTTTTGTTTGGTAAAATTCAAAATCACCGCTTGCATAGGAAACATAATTCTCAGCAAACACTTCCTGTATTTCTTCGATGTTTTCCGTTTCGATTTTTACGCTGACTTTGGCCGAAAACAACAAGTCTAGTTGATCCATGTTAGCAGGTAATTCGGCTGTTGCTGAATTCATCAGTTCATCAATAAATCTTGCAGGTATGGCCCAGCTAACATTCACCTGGCCACCTTCGAGGCCGCCGTCCCCAATCCCTACCAGTTCACCTTTTGCATTGTAAATGGGTGCCCCTGAGTACCCCGGGAGCAGGCTTCCGTTAAGGTAAAGAATGGGAAGGTTTAATTGAGGAATGCCAAGCCGGGCGACCAGTTGTTTACTTTCTTCCTTAACCACAAGGTATTCGATGGTTTCAGGGTTGGCATGTCCTTTTTCGAGCGATTGTGTCCTGTGGCCATCAGCCCCGCCATGATAACCCTGGGCATAAATTTTTTCGGGAAACGCAACGCCTGAAGCATACGAAGTGATAGGTTTTACCGGACTTGAAAGCGGTTTTGCAGCGATGTTTGTTTTCAATAATACCAGATCGCTTTTGGGAAGCGTCTTTATGATCTCTGCATCGCGCCAGTATTTGTTCAGATACTGAACCTGAATTGTGCCATTCTTTTTCATGGCATGAAGTGAGGTGACGATCCATTCGTCTTTCTGCCAGATAAACCCGCTGCACACATTGGCCTCCCCACCCCCTTTTACCATTACTTTTACCAGCGATTTACCGGTTTCATCAGGATTGAATTGTGCATAACCAATAAGGTTTATGAAAATAAAAACAAGGATTAGGTTAGTTGCTTTTTTCATGAGTCAAAATTTTAATTAGTTGCAGATAGAGTCGTTTTTTATAGTCTTCGGGTATAGTATGATTCGTTTTTTCAAGAATAACCTGCCAATTTTCACCTTCCTGCTGCATAACGTTTTTTATTTCATTTAAAGAATTGCTATTGTTAAGTTTTAACAGTTTATCTGTGCATTTTATTTCGATTGAACCTTCCTGACCTAATCCGCAAAATCCATCGCGCATAGCCAGCAGGGCATCAACATATACCTGGTCAGGCAATTCGTTACTCAGTTCGTGTGCCAGTTCTTTCCACACGCCACCGGCACTTTCAAATGAATAGAGCATTTCGCTTTTTGGAAAATTGCGGTCGGCTGATTTTAAAACGGCGCATTGACTAACATCTACATGCGATGAAAATAAATGGCTTTGTGTTGATCTGCTTCTTTTTGAGTTGGCTACCGTATCGGCCGAAGTGGTGTTGAACCAACCCGCCGGAACATATTCTGCCACTTGCAATGCGGTAAAATACAATGACTGGTTTTCACTAAAACCAGCTTTTAAGTACGCCTCTTTTAATTCGGTAACCGAAGGCGAAAGGGCATTGTGTGTACGAATGTACATACCAAGCAGAATTCCAATCACAGCGAAGAATCCAAATGAACCAATACGGACGCTCTTTATGGTACCCATAAATTTGTCGTTGAGTCCTAAAAAAACAGCCAGCAAAGAAGATATGGTTCCAATAACAGCGCTAACCACCGGCGATACTGCAAGACCAACCAACAACCCCAGTAAAAGGCCTATGCCTAAACCATTAAAAACGGCAGTGATGATTGAACCGGTCTTAATTTTTGCAGATGATGTTTTTTCAATTTCTCCCGTTTGATTGGCGGGATTGGTTAAATTTTCCTCCATAATATACGGTTTTAGTTTTTCGGAAACCATAGTAAATATGGTTTTAATACCTTTCATGTTTTGTAATAGTTATAGGGTAAACTTTCTACCCGCATTAGTTTAATCCATAATTTACACGCCCATATTGTGGAATCTTTACTACATAACAACAAATATGGCCGGGGAAATGTTTATGGGAAACCATACGATGAGTGATATTTGGCCTCTGGTTCACAGAATTGATTTATTAAAAACAAAATCGGGCAATTATGACACCGTGAAGCGAAATCGGAAGGATCTGCTGAGTGAGGGCAAATAACTTCCGTATGAGGACGGAGCGTAAAGAAAATGTCTGGTGGACATTTTTAGCGAACGGGCCGGCATGCAGGGTGGATACAACAAACTCAATGATATTGACGGATGGGTGCGCAACAGGCTCAGGTATTGCATATGGCACTGCTGGAAGAAACCCGAGCGGAAAAGGAAAAACCTGATCCGTTTAGGGATTGATCATGATCATGCCTATGCCTGGAGTCGTACACGAAAAGGTGGTTGGGCAGTTGCTCAATGCCCGATTTTAGGAACCACCATTACGATTGTGAGATTGATGAAGCGAGGGTATATCTCTATGCTGGACATTTACAAACGGATTTCCCCACAACTTAACGAACCGCTGTACCAGCCTGCCGGCTGGCAGGTCGAGACCCGCCTGGTTTACACTGAGCGAAGCCGAAGTGTACAGTGGAGTGAGAGCTTCTCCCTGTCAGTTGATACTGGCGGGGCGGGCTACTCGATTAGCGCAAGTACATTTACTCCTCTTTTTCTCCAAGTTTTATTGAATACCAGTCAATCTTACGTGAATAGTACATTACTATTGCCAGTATTATAAATATTCCGATGCTCCCAATTAAAAGAGCGTAATCTTGTAATTGAATTATCGTAAAAATGAATCCATATAGTATTCCTAAGATTCCAAGTATCAACACTGTATTTTTTTTTGATTTAAGAATTGCCAATACATATGCTGTTATTAAAGTTAATGTCAATATAGCAGAAATTAAATATGAAATATTAAATGCCAAATGCTCACTAATAGCTAATAACAAAGTATAAAAAACAACTATTGCAACTCCTACGAGAATATACTGGATAGGGTGAATAAATACTTTATTCATTACTTCTATAAAAAAGAAAACCAAAAATGTAAATGCAAGGAATAAGATTGCATATTTGATTACCCTCATAGATTTTTGGTATCTATCAACAGGTAATAATAAATTAACTCCAAATGCTGAATATGTAACGGAATGTTCATTATCAGACCAACTTTGTGGGTAATTTCTATTTAAATGCAAAATATTCCAAAATGATTGAAATCCCTCATTGTTTATTTCTCTTGAATCAGGAAGAAATTCACCACCAAAACTCGGATTGGTCCAATTTGAATTTATGTTAACGTTTGTTGTTTTACCTACAGGGACAAAATATAGGAATTGACTTCCTTTAAGATCAATATCTAATGAAAAGTTAAAGCTAAGGGAGTCATAATTAGAAATATTTATGGGGCAATTAATTCCACTACTAACTAAATCTTTCGTACTTGTTCCAGGATTGAAGAATATTTTATTTTTATTCCAATCAAGTTCTATTTGTTCTTCAATTCCTTTTAAATCTGTAATTCCAATATTAAACGTGGCTTTATCAAAGTCAATATGTTTTACATCAATATCATATTTGTTAACATCAAGAGAATTGAAAATTCCAGATATATTGATTTTTGATTCATAAACCACAATTTCATAAATTCCTCTGTGTCTTTTTTCTGGTGATATATCTCCTTCTATTGTAAGGTCATTTGGAAGGAAATGCAGCCATTTCTTTAATTTTATTATTTTTTCAACAGAATCCTTATTGGAAAATTGTTTAACATATTTATCATAAGGAACTGAAATAAAAGGTCCTGTTATGGTTTGACTTTCTCCCCATTTCTCGCTTACCTCATTTATTGCACTAATTTGAATATTTTCTCTTTCTCTAATTAAGTCCTTCACCATTGTTGTAGGAATTAAAAGTAGTAATGCAATAATGATAATTATTGCTACTTTGAAAATGATGTTTGTTTTAAGATTTTTCATTTTTTTTGTATTTGCACAACTTGTTTATAGATAAGGAAAAACCAAATTTATCCACCAACATGAAGTTGACATTGTATGGTTTTGTATATTTTTATTTACTTTATAAATTTCCATATAATTCAATTCAAAATTAAAAAAACTTTTCACAGTTCTTCAAATGGACTTTCAATATTGTGCAAATTTTTTGTTGTAACGTGTGTATATATTCCTGCTGCCTTACTTCAACCTGCTTCAACTATAAACATCCGGGTTTCGATACTTGCCGCCTCATCCCGAACCTTCAGGATCGTACTTCCAAAACCGGAAATGCCATCCTGAACCTTCAGGATCGTACTTCCAAAAATGGAAATGCCATCCTATAGTTGTGGGATCGTACTTCCAAAAGTGGAAATGCCATCCTACAGTTGTAGGATCGTACTTCCAAAAGTGGAAATGCCATTCTACAGTTGTGGGATCGTACTAATAAAAATGGAAATGCCATTCTATAGTTGTGGGATCGTACTTCCAAAAGTGGAAATGCCATCCTACAGTTGTAGGATCGTACTTCCAAAAGTGGAAATGCCATTCTACAGTTGTGGGATCGTACTAATAAAAATGGAAATGCCATTCTATAGTTATAGGATCGTATTCTTAAAATTTTTTGCCTCCGGGAGACTGTTTAAAATTTGTTTTTTTTATTGCAGCGCCCGATAGTTTTGCAAAAACCTTTTTTCATCTTAACTATTTATTAACTGTTTAACCGGTGAGCAAACTGAGAAACCGTTGAGAATCCTGAGAAAATCCCGGTTAACGCTGCGGCTGCTCTGCTAAACCTGTGGTTTTCGTTTTCAAGCATTCAAGCATTGAATCATTGAAGCATTGAAGCATTCTTGCATTAACAGTTTGCTTCATTGCACTGTATTGTTGTTTTTCACAAAATACCTGGTAGTACCAACTAAAATTATGATTGAGTTAAATCGATCGGGTTCTATAAACTAATTTTATAGTCCTTTTGCAAACGGTGCCGGTCTTTCTCAATGGCATCTTCAAGGTAATTTATGAGTTGAGTGTTTTCCGGGCTTTTATTCAGCATATTCCGCATCCGTTTTTTCAGGTTCAGGCTTACTTCGAGGTGGTGAATGTTCATGGCAACTTTAACATCTTCGAGGTAGAGAAACTCCTGCCTCATGCTGATGTTTTTTTTGGTGTTCCTTTCCACAAACAAAACGGCAGCCGGTTTTGGCTTTGTTTCAATTTTGTTGTATTGCGACCTTCTTCCAATGCGCGGGTTCATGTGATCAGATTTTAATCAAATATTCGATCACAATTTAACAAAATCCGGATTCGATTTAACTATGAATGAAAATATATTTTAGATTTCAGGCTTCCACAAAATACATATCAATCATGCCTTTCCCTTTTGCTTCAATTTTGCCACGGTGAATGCATTTGAAATGATCTTTCACCTTTTCAAATGTATATTGCGAAATATTTACTTTCCCCACTTCGCCGGCCGATTCCATATGCGCAGCAATATTCACAGTGTCGCCCCAAATATCGTACTGGAATTTCTTAATCCCCACTATCCCTGCAACAACAGGCCCCGTATGAATGCCAATCCTTAATTCGAAGAAAGGCTTGTTTTCAGCGGTCTTAATTTCTTTCAGCTCTTTCATAAATTGTTGAATTTCCAGCGCCGCCCTAACCATATCGTGTGTGTTGGTTTTATTCGGAACAGGCAAGCCTCCGGCACACATGTAGGCATCGCCAATGGTCTTAATCTTTTCGATGTGGTATTTCGATGTGATCTCATCGAACTTTTTGAAACAATAATCAATTTCATTCACGAGCTCCTGAGCAGTAAGCTTCTCGGCTATTTTTGTAAACCCTTTGAAATCGGTGAACAATACGGTAACTTCGTCGAAGTGTTTGGCATCGGCATGCCCTTTTTCCTTGAGCTCCTCCGCAACTTCGGCAGGCAAAATGTTTAACAATAAGCTTTCCGAACGATCCCTCTCTTTTTCAATAATCGATTTTGATTTTCTGATGTAGCGTAACCGGCTCCATAATCCTGCTGCCAAAACAAGAATGCCCAGGCCGGTAAAGAGAAACAAATTTTTTCTGCTTTTTTGTTTATTGATTTCCAGTTCAGCGATCAGTTTTTCTTCAATCATCTTTTTATCAAAGGAATACTGCATCTCTTTTCGGGTTATTTCTTCGATGTTTTCCTCATTCAGCAAGGTGTCCTTCAGGTTGGTATAGGCCATTAAATAATGATAGGCGCTGTCGTACTGTCCTAATTGTGCATACATTTCGGTGATTACCTGAAGTGCATCTTTTTCAGCATTGGATGCCCCAATCTCACGCGCAATAGCCAATCCCTTATAAAGTTGACCGGTCGCTATTTCAACATTTCCAAGTTTTCTGTTTACATCACCCAATCCTACCAGGGTATAAATGGATCCAAACTTATTTCCTATCGAATCATGTATCGAAAAAGCAATGGTATAATATTTAAGGGCTTCGCTGAGGCTGTTCATATCTTCATAAACACGGCCAATGTTGCCATACGAGCGGGCAATGTTTTGTTTATCGCCCAACTCTTTTGCGATCAGCAAGACTTTGTTAAAATATTCAAGCGCCAGTTCGAAATTTTCTTCATACGAATACGTAATTCCGATATTGCCCAAACCGTACATCATATTTTTTTTATCCCCTTTCTTTTCGACAATATTATAGGATTGCTGGTAATATTCGCGGGCTTTGATGAAGTTTTCCATGATCATATAAACCACCCCGATGTTGTTCAGGTTGTTGGAGATTTCTGCGCTGTCACGGAGTTGTTCATTTATTTTAAGCGATCCTTGAAAATACTCCAATGCCTGTATTGTATTCCCCATGCTGTTTTGGTAATTTCCCAGGTTGTTCAGGCACTTGGCTATTTTAGCATCATCGCCCAACTGTAAAAAAACAGCATGGGCTTTTAATGTGTAATCCGTAGCAGAATATAAATCTCCCTTATCGTCGTAGGCGGTCCCTATCTGGTAAAGGTTCATGGCCATTTCTGACGGGTTGTTCAATCCTTTTTCCAAAGCCAGGGCTTTGTTGTAATATTCCAACGCTTGATCGTAATCAGCCACCGAGTGCCATATCTTTCCAATTTCAAACAGTGTTTTGGCTTCTGTGTTTTTATCTCCATTTTGCTGAGTCGTCTCAATGGCATTGTTGAAAAAGGCCTGAGCCTGATCCTTTTCAGACAAAAGCAGTAAGGCATTTCCCTTCAAAAGCCAGGCCTTAAGGATGATTTTTTGAGCTAAATCAATATCCTTGTTGTTTTGAAGGGCCAATCCCAGATTTTCCAAACTATCAGCATATTGAATACACCTAGTTGGATTGGACCGGGTTTGCGAAAAAGCTATATCGTACAAAATGTTAGCCCTGACGGAATCATTTTTTTGATGCTGTGCCAGCAATGTAATCAAACTATCTGTATCAGGCTTACTGGCTTTAAGCTGGTTCAATGAAAGTATTGGAAATAGTAATAATACGGTATAAAATAATGCATTCTTTCTTCTTTTCATAAAGTAGATTTTTTAATGTATGATTTCACAAAATACATATCAATAGCCCCTTTGTTTTTGGCTTCGATCTTTCCCCTGTGCTCGCAGTTAAACTGATCCTTAACCTTTTCGTAGGTCATTTGTGAGATGTTAACTTTTCCAATTTCACCGGATGATTCCATGCGTGATGCAATATTTACCGTATCGCCCCAGATATCGTACTGGAACTTTTTCGTACCTACGATTCCTGCAACAACAGGCCCGGTATTGATTCCAAGACGGAGTTCGAAATAGGGTTCATTTTTGGCTTTGCGTTTCTGTTTCATGTCATGCATGAAATTTTGAATTTCAATGCCAGCCCTCACCACATCAATGGGATTTGTTGTATTGGCTACCGGAAGCCCTCCGGCGCACATGTAGGCGTCACCGATGGTTTTTATCTTTTCAATGTTGTGTTTTGAAATGATTTGATCGAAATGTTTAAAACAATAGTCTATTTCATCCACCAGCTCCTGTGGCGATAATTTTTCGGCCATGTAGGTGAAGCCTTTAAAGTCAGTAAACATTACGGTCACCAAATCGAAATGACGTGCCTTTGAATAGCCTGTATTCTTAAGTTCTTCAGCAGTTTGGGCGGGAAGTATGTTGAGTAGTAATTCATCCGAACGCTCTTTTTCTTTGTTGATGATGATGTTTTTTTCAGAGAGTTCATTCCGGGTTTTTCTAAGGTATCGGTATCGGTTTAATAACCCGATAGCCAGAAGAAGGATCAATAATCCTACTGCAGAAATGGAATTGCGAAGGATCTTTTGCCTTTTAATATTGAGTTTTTGTATTTCTGAGTCCTTCGTTAGTATTTCTATTTCCTTTTGTTTTTTATCGTCTTCAAATTCTTTAATTTTTGAAAGAGCCTTGTCTTTTTCGGTTATCATGATGGAATCGTTGAGGGAGCTGTATTTTTGATTGTACACATAAGCCTGCTGGTAGTTTTTAAGTTTGGCATGAATCAAAGCGATATTGGCATAAATGTTTATCAAATAGTAACGAGCACCCACTTTTTCAGCAAGTTTTTCTGCTTCATAGAAATATTCCAGCGCTTTCTGATTGTTTCCCATGTCCCTGTTAGTGGAGGCAAGGCCGTTTAAGCACATGGTTTTTCCCAGTTCGTCATTGATTTCATTGGCAATGTCATAGGCCCGCGAGTCATACATTATTGCCTTATCAAATTGTTTGAGCCGTTGGTAAGCAAGTGCAAGATTGTGAAGAGCAATAGAAAAATTAAATTTGTCATTGATGGTATCTTGCAAGAGGATGGATTTTTCAAAGTATTCCAATGCTTTTTCATCCTGATGCTGGTCGTAATATAGCAACCCGATATTTCCGTAATTAAAAGCCAGTTTTCTGTTATCCCCAAGCTTTTCGTTTATTATTGCGGCTTTTTCATAATATTCGAGCGATTTGTCGTGATACTCCATTTCTGAATACCTTGCACCAAGGTTGTTAAATATCTTTGCAATCCTGGCGCTGTCCTTCATTTGTTCGAAAACTTGCAAAGCTTTTAATGCATAGGAGATAGACTCTTCCATATTTCCCAAAACCGCCAGTGTTATACTGAAGTTATTGAAAATGTCCCCTTTCAGGTTGTCAAGTTCATTTATTTCTGCAAGTTTTAGCGCCGCATTGTAGTTTATGATGGCTGAATCATATTTCCCCTTAAGATCGAAAACAATTCCAATATTCAATAATGCTCTCCCGGATGCATAATGGTTTTTAGCTCTTTGTGCATACTTCAATTCCATTTCTGAAATGGTCATTGCCAGGTCTGCATCCTGGTAATATAACGAATTAACAATGTTGTTCAACGCTCTGTAGGAAGCAGAATCGTTGGGGTTGTGATCAAGCACGTTAAACAAACTATCGGCAAGCGGGTGGTGGGACTGCGGTATGACAATTTGGATAGAACACAAAC
Organism: Bacteroidales bacterium; assembly: GCA_041393255.1. GTDB lineage: Bacteria > Bacteroidota > Bacteroidia > Bacteroidales > JAADJA01 > JAADJA01. The sequence goes on from JAWKKM010000005.1 coordinate 128,759, forward strand.
TAACCACAACAATAAACAAAATAGTAGTATTGATTCTTCTTTTCATCCTCTAAGGTTCTATTAACAAATTCGAATCTACAAATTTACATATTTATCAAGAATAATTCTAAATAAAACATATATCTTTGCATATTGTTGATATATAATGTGAAAAGATTAAGACGAGGAAAAAAAATTTAAATCTGAAAATAAAAAATATTTATTGCATTTATTCTTTTGAAATTTGATTTTTAAACAGCTGTTCAATTACAATTCAACTTATTTTTAACTAACTAAACGAAACTCAAATGAAATCAAAACGATTGTTACCTTTTATATTGCTGAGTTTTTTTCTTGCTCAGTATGCAATTTCACAAACTGCAGATGAAGATGCCATTAAGGAAAAAATTGAAAACTTCAGGAATGCGCTGAACCAGCAAATGATGGATGCTGAAACATCTCCATTATCAACAGAGCAATTAGCCAATTTTCCGGGGTTAAGCTTTTTCCCCACGGATTTGAATTATCGGGTAGAGGCTACTTTTAAAGCAGAAGTCCCCGAAAAAGAAGTTAGCCTGAATACAACTTCAGGTGGTAAACTAAAGTTGAAGAACGTTGGAACCGTGACCTTTGAACTGAACGGCAAAACCCATTCACTGGCCGTTTTTCGCAATGATACCTTGCCCGAATTTGATCGTCCCCAGCAGTTGTTTATCCCTTTTACCGATAAATCATCAGGGACCGAAACCAACAAGCTGGGCCGGTATTTGGTTATTGACCAACCCAACGAAAACAATCAGGTGATCGTGGATTTTAACATGGCGAGAAATCCTTTTAATGCTTACAATAGCAATTATTCCAGTGTGATTCCTCCTTCAAAAAACAGTATGTCGCAAACCATTACTGCCGGTGAGCGAAAATTTGAAGACAGGTAATTTGTGTCAGGATTTGATTTTGAACAGGGCAATTTCAGTTTTTTTGCCCCGAAGTTTTTCTTTGCCTGCCGCTGTGAACTGGTAATTTTCATGCCGGCCTATCTGTGAAACGATGTGTTCAGATACAAGCAGGTCTTCCTTGTATTTTTTACAAGCTTCTTCAATGCGGGCGGTGGTATTTAGCACATCACCCATATAAGCAATTTCTCTTTTTGTATATCCCAGTTCACCCGTAACCGAGATACCGCCATGAATCCCTGCTTTAAATTCCGGGACAATGCCATATTTTTTCATATACATTGCTGCTTTTTTCTTAATGGTTTCATCAATCAAAAAAAAGCAGTGCACACAGTTTGCATTTTTGATGGCATCTTTCGTTTTCCAGGTGATGATGGCTTCGTCGCCAACGTATTTGTAAATTTCTCCTTTGGTTTGCAGTACAGGCTGCACAATGTCGTAAAAGAAATCATTTACCAGCGAAAGAAACCGGATGTGCCCGATTTGTTCGGCAATGGTCGTTGAGGATTTTATATCGAGAAACATAAATACCCGGTCAACTTCAGCGGGCTTACGATACATCCCTATGAATAATTTTCCAAGAATCTGCCTTCCAATCAAGGTATTGAGTATGGAGAAAAAATTAAATATCAGGGAAAGAGTAACTCCAAATCCAATTCCGATTAAAAGAAAGTGGCTAAAAAGAAAATTGGTGTTGGTGTATATTTGACTAAAATCACCCTTCATGTAAAAAATCACCACAAAAAACACTGCGATCACAAAGATGACAATGAGGTGAACCAGGGTGTTAATGGTCAACAAAATCAACAAATTTAATTTGATCAAATATTTCCGTATTATCCTGTTGGTATAAAAGGATAAGCATAATGGAATAAAAAAACCAATGCATAAACCTGCACCAATTGACTGCCATCCCCGGTAATAGAAGAAATACATAAATATTGCTGATACTATGCCTGAGATAACACCGATCCGGAGGGTTGATAAAAATTCATTTCTGGCAATGGAATTCATAATTGAATCAAATTAATACGGCCTAAAATTACCACAAATAAGCTTAAACTTAAAATGGATATTTGGCAAAGGCACAATGTTTTAAAGTGTGCTATTTTTTATTCTTTATTGGTTGAATTTTCCAATACGTCAAAACCCTCCAGAACCATTCCAATGGGCCATACCGGAAATGCTTAAGCCAAAAAGGTGAAAGGATCAGCAAAACAATCCAAATAGCAAATACAATCAATAGCTGAAAAGAACGTTCAACCTCGCCAAACAATCCAAAACCATTTCCATAAAAAAGAAACATGGCAATCAAGGACATGAGGATGTAATTGGTGAATGCCATTTTCCCAACTGATGAAAACAACTTTTTGAAATTCTTATAAGCTTCCGATTGGCTGATCAGCATTAAAATAGAAATATAACCAAGCGATGTGAATGCACTTCCAATGTAATTGAATTGAGCGCCATAAAACATCGAAAATTCCATTTTCCAGTCGTGTTGATAATTTTGGAAAACACCAAGTGCTGAAATTCCATATCCGGAAATCAATCCGATCATTGCCAGTTTTGCATAGAAATTGCCTGGTCGCTGAGCAGTCAAAACCCCCCATTTATACAACGCCATCCCTAAAAGCATCATCGACGTAACACGCCAAAATGACATCCAAAAAAACAAGAATGTTTGCAGAAAAATGGCACCCGGAACCCTCACTTCCATTTGATCATGCCAACTTCCTTGCATGGCCGATATTTCATGGCTGACTTTTTCAGCGCCGGGCAACCAGTTTTGCATATTTTGTTCGTACGATTCGGCGGGCCAATAGGGAATGCTTACTCCGGCAAAAACCGCAAAGATGATGGGAATGACAAAGAAAAGTATTGAATAGATCAATAAGGTTGTAGGTTTCATTTTTCGAAACAGATAAACCAACATTCCACACAAACTATAATTTACCAGGATGTCGCCATACCAGATGAGATAAGCATGGATGAATCCAAAAGCAAGTAGCCATAACATTCGTCTGTAATGAAATGCGGAAGCTTTCCTGCCTTTGGCCAATGCTCTGTCAGTAAATAATAAAACCCCCGCACCAAATAAGATTGAGAAAATACTCATGAATTTTTCACTGGCAAAAACATGGCTGAAAATCCAAACCCATTTGTTCAGGCCGGTTAAATCCCCGTAAGCTGTTGGGTTGATGTAAGCCGCTCCGATCATCGAAAAACTTTGTATGTTCATGATGAGGATACCCAATACGGCCATGCCACGCAGCACATCTATTGAAATGATCCGTTCGTTAGGAAGGCTTGATATTAATGTTGCTTTTGCAGATTCCATTTGGGTTGATTTAATAATGAAACGAAATTAGGATAATTACTTGTTCTGTCAAATATTCATTCTGATTAAGTTAAATTTTTTTACTTTGCATTAATTTTGGGATTCATGAAGCTATTTTCAAAATCAATCATTCTCCTTTTTATCTTAACTATGCTGATGTTTTTCAATCAAGCGAAAAGCCAGCAGGTTGACAGCCTCATGAAAAAGATTGAAGGAATTGGAGATTACCTTTTATACCGAAACCAAGATACCTGTTTTATAAGCAATTATGGAAAGGAAGTTGCTGTTCGGGTTGTGGCAACGAATAAGTATAATTATTTTCGTTTAAGAGACAGGATCAATAAGACGCGGATTCGGTACCGGCCTGTGCGCGATGTCAGTTTGGGTGCCGGTGTATCATACAAGTGGTTTGCACTGGATATAACCTTTAGCCTTGGATTGTCAAATACTTCACAATTTGAAAATACCCGATCCTTTGATTTTCAGGCCCGGATGTATAGCAGCAAACAATACATTTCAGCCACCTTGCAATACTACCAGGCCTATTTATTGGGAAATATTTCAGGGGTTGATGTCGAACTAAAAGAAGGATCAGAAAGACGGGAAGACATCCGCACAATAACCTTTGGATTGCAATATATATATGCTTTTAATTACACCCGTTTTTCGATGAAAGCTCCTTTTGTTTTCAACGAAGTCCAGCGAAAGAGTGCAGGCAGCCCTGTTTTGGGGGTAAGCTATAATATGTTTGAAATGGATGCCGACTCTTCAATCATTCCCATTGAAGTCTCTGGGTATTTTGATCCTCAGCTTCAAATGAGCGACCTGAGTATTATTAGTGTGGCCCTAAGCTTTGGGTACATGTACACCTATGTTTATAAAAAGCATTATTTTCTTACCCTGAGTTTAATTCCGGGTATTAATTTCAATGGGGGAGATTATTTTACAACTACCAGAAACTATATTTCACCCAATTTCAACTTGAAACTAAATTCAATGAATGCCATTGGTTACAATGGCCGAAGGTTTTTTGCCGGTTTTAGTTTGGTGGCAGATGGCTTTTTCTCCCGGCTCGAAAAGAAACTCTCGGTTGAGATTGGCAGTGGTAAGCTCAATATTTTTGTGGGTTATCGTTTTGGGAGGAAGTAATTGAAAGGGATTGCCAACCCTTTTATTTGGATCATTATAAAATTAAAAGTTGTCACAATTGAAAAATCTACAAATACAGACAAACCCGGGAGTTGAATTGGTTTTTAACAATTACCCCGAATTGGTTCGGAAGAAGTTATTAACCCTTAGAACGCTAATCATAGAAACCGCAAGCGAAATTGAGGAAATTATCAATTTGGATGAAACCTTAAAATGGGGCGAACCCAGCTATCTGACAAAAATTGGAAGTACAATAAGAATTGACTGGAAGAAAAGTAAACCCGGCCAGTATGCCATTTATTTCAAATGCACAAGCAAACTTGTTCCAACTTTCAAAATGCTATATAACGACATATTTAAGTTTGAAGGGAACCGGGCCATCATTTTTCAAATGAATGATAAACTTCCTGAAGTGGAATTAAAAAAATGCATTGCCGCAGGGTTAGCTTACCATCAGGTAAAGAATCTGCCAATGCTTGGTTTATAAGGCCTGCCAACGTTTGCCAAAGGCATTCATCAGGAAGAAGCTGAAACCTTGAACCTTGAACCCGGAACTTGAAGCTTTGAACTACTTTTTCGCTTCCGGGGTTATCTTCAGTGCCATTTTAGTCCCAGCACGCATCACTTCGATATCAATCTCCACATCCGGCTTCAGCTCATTCAGGATATTCATAAAATCATAAATGTTATTCACTTCTTTACCGTTCAACCCAACAATGATATCGTTGGCCATCAGGTTAGCCTTCTCAGCCGGCCCTCCGGGCCGTACCCCCTGAATTGCAACACCCGGCTCATCGCTGCCGGCATAGGCCGGTATGGTTCCCAGCGTAACACTCATTGCACCTTTTGAACTTTTCTGTGCTTTTACTTTAACCTGCTGATACGTTAAAGTTTGTTCCGGCTTCATCAACTCTTTGGTAATCAGGGAAGCGAATTTGGTGACTCGTTGTAAGTCTTCAAAATTAATAAATTCAATGTCATCCTTGTGTGTGTGATAATCCATATGAACACCGGTAAAGAAGCTGGCAACCGGAATTCCCTTCAGGTAAAAGGCCGTAGCATCTGTTGGCAGGTAGGGGTCATCAGCCAGGGTAAGGTCAAAACCCGAAACCACATTTTTCTTTTCGAAAATGCCTTTCCATTCATCAGCCGATCCCAGCCCCTGTATGTCCATTTTATTGTCTTTCATCCGGCCCACCATATCAAAATTCAGATAGGCTTTCACGTTTTCAGCAGGCATCGGCAGCTTTGTTGCAAATGAGTTGGAACCCAACAATCCAAGCTCCTCACCCGACCACAAACAAAAAACAAGATTGTAAGTAATGGCATCCGGATTTTCCTTTTTCAAACCGGCAAAATACTCGGCAAGTTCGATAACTGCTACCGTTCCGGAGCCATTATCATCGGCGCCATTGTGAATGGCATGTTGATCTTCCCCAACGTCGCGGGAATTGGTTTCGCCAAAACCAAGGTGGTCGTAATGGGCACCAATAAAAATATAATCTGCATCTGCATTGGCAGAAGGCACAACCCCAACAATATTATTGTCTTGTTTTATTACGCGTTCAACCTGGGTTTCTATCTGTGCGTTGATTTCGGTTTCAAAAAGATGCTCAAGCCCTTTCGGGTCGCCATCTTTAAGTTTGTCTTTTAAATCTTCAATGGAAGTATCATTTCCGGCAAGAACTGTATTTGCCACATCTTCTGTAATGTTCACTGAAATAATTCCAGAAGTTCCAACAATTTCACGGCTATTCTCACCCGAAACCCTTGGTGAAACAATGAGAATTGCTTTGGCTCCATTCTGGCGGGCGATCATCTGCTTGTATCCACTGGCAATATTCCGTTCAAAAAGTTTTTCCTTTTTGTCATCAAGTTTTTCGGGATAACCTTCCAATACCATCACAATTTTATCTTTTACATCCAGCGATGAATAAGAATCGTATTCATAGTCTTTTCCATCGTTGATTTTCATTCCATAACCTGCAAAAACGATATTGCCTTTCGCAGTGCCGCTTTCGGTTGAAGCAAGAGGTTTAAAATCGTTATAAAGTTTGTAATTGTTTTCGCTGATGGTTAGCGAATTCTGATCCTCATTAATTTTTACTTCTGCAACAAAATCAAATGGCCAGTTATAATCAGCATTGTCTGCTAAAGGTTTAAGCTGGTGATCTTCAAAAATGGCTGAAATATAATCTGCCGCCAGCTGTATTCCTTTCGATCCCGTCATTCTTCCTTCCAATTCATCTGAAGCAATATAGGTTAGCTTCTCTTGCATCTCAGGTTCGCTGATGGCAGGTGTGAAGTGGATGTTTTTGCCCTGATCATTTCCCCTGTAAGGTGCTTTGGCAATTTGTTCCCGTGCAAATTCATCATCCCAATTGGCAATGAATAGTTGTGCTTTCCCGTCTGCTGTTCTGCTTGCTGTCCAGGCCAGTTTTGTGCCATCGGGCGAAAATACCGGTAATCCATCGAAACCATCAGTATACGTTATTCGAATGGGTTCTTTCAAACCATTTATATCAGTCATATAAATTTCGAAGTTTGAATAACCCTCTTTATTTGCAGCCCATACAATATAATCTCCTGAAGGATGGTAGTAGGGTGCCCAGCTGAGGCAACCGAAGTCAGTTAGTCTTTTTTCATCTGTACCGTCAATGTTGATGGTATAAACATCAGCAGCATGTCCGTCTTCACTAAAACGCCGCCAAATGACACGCTCTCCATCAGGCGAAAAGAAAGGGCCACCATCATATCCGGGAGAATCTGTTAATTGCCTTTTCCCTGAACCATCTGCATTCATGATGTAAAGGTCGCAAAAATAGGAGGGGTCAACTTCCATTTTCTGTTGTTCCTCTTTCGAAAGCTTTCTCCCATAGGCATCTTTATTGGTGCTGTAAACAATCAGTTTTCCATCAGGGGAATAAGATCCTTCCGCATCATAACCTTCCTCATCCGTTAGCTGTTTGATATCGGATCCGTCACGGTTTGCAGAAAATATATCCATGGTCGTTTCATAGTCCCAGGAGTAGCGCTTCTTTTGTCCGGAGGCCCTAAAGTCCAGCTCTTCTTGTTGCTTCTTTTTGGCATCAGGGTCCAGGTGGCTGGATGCATACATTACCCGCTCTCCACTCCACTGGAAAAAAGCACAGGTTGTTTTGCCATAACCAGGAGAAACAAGGTTGATGTCACCGGTTTCGAAATCCAGAATATAGATCTGGTAAAAAGGATTTTCTTCCTCTCTTTCACTTTGGAAGATCAGGTAGCGGCCATCATCTGAAAAATAACCCTCTCCCGATCGGTTTCCTTCGTAAATAAGCTGCCGGGTGTTTTTTAGAAATTGGGATTCCAGGTTTTCTGTTTCCTGGGAAAATAAAACTATCGATAAAGTAAGTCCGAATAATATTAATGAAAATTTTCTCATTTTATACATTTATCAGTTTGTAACAATTGTTAATCAATAATGTTGAATATGAATTTTATAATAATTTGCAAAAGTAGAATTTTAAACGAATAAATTGATGTAAAAGCAACTATCCTAAATACCAAAAGCATAAAAGCCATTGGGGAAAACACGACCCAATGGCTTTATAGAGAATTGTCATAACCTTAAGGTTACTGGTTGTGAATTAGAAGGATTTTGTTTTGCACTTTTCCGTCACGATCTTTAATCCGGATCATGTAACTCCCGTTGGTTCCTTTGAATGTAAAGGGTTGTTCCATTTGATCCGGGTTGTATTTTTGTATCATTTTTCCGGTAGTTGAAAAGATTTCCACTGATTGAAGAGCAGATTGATGAGAGATGTTGAATGTCCCATTGGAAGGATTTGGATAAATGCTTAAGCCGGTTTCAGGTTCAGATTGGTTTATGCCCGTTAATGCAGAATTTGAAAAAGCGATTGTATAAGGGCCGTAAAACGAATTAAAATCGGGAGTATTCAATGTGGTTTCCAGGGTGTTGCTTGCCATATCAACAATAGCAATTTTGCTGGACACCCCAGCCGGTATCCAAAGTTTATGATCAGGTGAAACAGACAGTTTACCATTGCCTTCAGGAGTTGAAATATCTGTTACAGTTGTGAGGTCATTTGCATTTAAAACCCTTAATGTCCCTTCTGTTCCGTTCACTCCTCAAAAAATGCATAGATATACTGATCGTCCCCATCCAATGCAATGTCCCAGGGCAGTCCTGTAGTTCCTTCAATATTCATTTCATTTTCAATGGAAAGTGTATTAACATCAATGATCAGTATTTTATGCGGTGATGCTTTGAGGGTATAGAGTTTGGTTTTGTCCGAATTGAATACCATATCCAAATGTCCGCCCGAGCTTGTTGGGATTTCAGTGACTTCGCCGGATGAAAAATCAACCACCTGAATTTTGTTCAGGCTGCTGCAAAATACCGTGTTGTTGTCAAATACCTCAATAAATGAAAAAGAATCCAGCGAAATGCTGTCTTCAATGATCATGTTGGCCGTATTCATCTTGTATAGCTTGGTAAACGAATGAAAGAAGAGATAAGCATCGTCATCGCTGATCTCCAAATCGTAAGCACCATAAGTCAGTGAAAGTTGGTCGAGGTATTCGAGCGTGTTGGCATTTACTTTATGTATCCTTTTTATACCTGTCCAGACATCAATGGTTTCGAAGTAGAGAAAATTACCGTCGGAAGAAGTAACAACATACTTCACCTGGCCGGAATGACCACCAAAAAGTGAGCTTGAATAACTGTAATTTTCATAATTGACCACCGGCATGGAGGCACTTCCGCCGCCACCCAGGAACACTTTTTGTGCATGTACGAAGTGTGATGTTAAACAAAACAAAATTGAAAAAGTGAGTGTTGTAAATTTTGAGTTCATAGCAATTTTTTTTTAGTTGTTGTTTTGAAGGCAAAATTCGGCATAACACTTAGGTTATGAAATACGTTAAACATCGTATATTATGAATTGGATGAAAGGGTTTATAATCGTTTGTATGAATCAAATCGGAAGGTTATGTTGTTCAAGGGCTAATTAAATTTCCCAATTGTTTTTTTCTGTACTTTTATACCACATTGAAAACAATTCACTATGAACCATTTTAGTTTTAGATTTATTGGAATAATATTTTTGATGAGTTTATTTTCCGGCTCATTCCTTTGCGCCCAAAACTATGTAACTACCTGTGCCGGAACAGGCAGCCCTGGATTTGTAAATGGTGATACCAGCATTGCGCAATTCAACAGGCCATTTGGTATTTGTCTTGATGCACAAGGAAATTTATACCTTGCAGATGCCTATAATCACCGTATCCGAAAGATAAGTACTGAAGGAGTTGTGTCCACTTATGCAGGGACAGGAACAGCAGGTTACTTGGATGGGCCTGCCGATGAAGCCAGATTTAACCAACCCATCAACATTTGTATGGACGGGGACGGAAATATGTTTGTGTCTGATTTCCTAAACCAGCGTATTCGCAAAATCTCTTCAGATATGATTGTCACTACCATTGCCGGAACAGGCATTGCTGGGTTGCAGGAAGGACCAGTTGATCAGGCTAAATTCAATTATCCAAGGGGGATATGCCTGGATGATACCGGCAATATTTATATTGGGGATAGCTGGAATCACAGGATCCGAAAGATATCTCCAGAAGGAATGGTCAGCACATGGGCCGGTGGAGGTACAACTATTGGTGTTCAAAGCGTTGGTGATTATATTGATGCAAGTGATAAATGTTGCGCGCTTTTATACACCCTGCGAAGTATCCATTGATCCGTTCAATAATATTTTTGTCGCGGATGCTTATAACCACCGAATTCGAAAAATTGATCCATCCAGGATGGTAACGACTATTGCCGGAAGTGGCGACAGTGGCCCGGATGCTGGAGGTTTTCAGAATGGCCTGGCTGGTCAGGCATTGTTCAAAGTGCCGACTGCCTGCTATGTTTCCCTCACGGGTTCTATTTATGTGGGTGATGGTGAAAATCAGCGGGTAAGAAAAATTACAACTAACGGGATGGTGGAAACCTTTGCCGGTTCGGGAGAAACAGGGTTTGAAAACGGGCCCGATTCATTGGCAACATTTAACTTCCCTCGGGGTTGTGTAATGGACTATACCGCCCATCGTTTGTATGTGGTGGATTATAACAATCATGCCATCCGGATCATTCATCTTTCTGAAATTACTTCCCGGCATGAAATTGAATTGGCAAATGAAATAATTATTTATCCTAATCCGGCAACAAATTTTTTGACTGTTACATCTGAAAATGATCAGAAATCTCTACTATTAGAATCCTAAATTCTTCCGGTCAGCTAGTGTTGGATTTTGGAACGAATCTCAATCTCCCTGCAACATTTAATATTTCTTCACATAAGGGTGGGTTGTATTTTGTTGAAATATACGATAAAAATAAAATCTTGAGTTGCAAGAAGTTTCTTGTGATGGATAAATAAAATACCCCACCAAAAGGCAGGGTATTAATGGATAATATGTCTATATTAAACCAACGAATTCATCTATTTATTATTTCTGCATTTTTACCATCTTTCCCTTTTGTACAAATCCTGATTCGGGATCGGAAAGGGTAATGAAATAAAACCCATTGTTCAGGTTTTGATGTTCAACTCCAATCCGCCGGCAACCATTGTAACAGTATAATCGCTTACCAACCTTCCCTCTGCATCAAAATCTCAAGTTTGCCTGGATTTGATAGATTAGAGACTAACTGAACAAACACTTTATCGGTCGAAGGATTGGGATAAATGTTCAAATAGCTTTCATCATCTCCGATACGTTTAATTTCACCGCTTTGGATCACATTAGGTTGTTCAATGGTATCCATCAGGTAATCTTTATACATTTCAGTGTTATTCAGCAAGGAAATTGCGAAATTTGAGTTGTTTGAAGCATTTCCAATGATATTTTCCAAAACAGGGATTTTATCAGCCAGAACATTCCATCCTGCATCAAGAATATCAAGATCGATTGTCCTCAGGGATTTAAATTCGGCTTCACTTGAACTGGAAGGTTCATATGAATTCAAATAATAACGTGCATTTTGGTAATCTCCCAATCGGTAATAGAATGTGTATTGCAAAAGGTATTTTTTCTATTTTCAGCAAGCTTTATCTGAATTCAGCCATTCAGTTAGTAAGGAGGCATCAAATTCATCTACCAGAAGTCAAAATTATCATTGCATATTTAAAAAGTTCATCAGTTGTTTCAAGCAATAACCCATAATCTTGTGGCAATGCGTATTTGCCTCCATTTGCGGGAAATCGGATCGATTGCTTTACCCAAATAGTCACATACATAATCCGTGTTAAGATTTCCTTGTGAAGGCATATTGAAAATCTGGGTGGGCACAGGAAGCCGTAGAATGGTAAGGATTATTGCTGGTAATCTGTACCTGTGGCCATGAATATGTTGAACATCCCAAAATTATCGGCAACGGTAATGGTTGAATTGCTGTTGATATCAATAGCTGAATTGTCATTGCTGTACAGGGTATTCAATCCTGGACTTGAATTTGTTCCGATATTTCCCGAATGGCCCTGCACATTGATCCCAACATAATTATAGTTATAAAGGAAATTGTTCCTGATCAAAGGCAATGGTGGGGCCTCGGCAAATGACCTGAAATCCATTGATGTATAACAATCGGTAATACAATTGTTGGAAACCTGGCTGGATAACATGTTAATAGCAAATAAACCTCTGGTCCCATTAAACGTTCGCATACTGATGTCATTACAAACAATGTAATTGAATCGAATTGTCGTTGGGTGGGCTGTAAAAATAAATGCCTATGCTTTCACACTGGTTTATATCATTATTGGCTATATGGGTATTTCTGGAATATATTCCAAGAATGCCATTTTTAAATCCGAATATTTTATTCCCAACCATACTGACATTTGAAGAAGTCCGGGAATAAATAGCGGCCGGGCTGAGATATTGATGTGTATTGTCATATATCTCATTTTGATTGATCTCTATAACCGGGTAAATGGAATTATTGATATAAATGGCAGCCAGTGAAGTAATGGCTGGTTCGTTAATCTCAATTTCATTGCTTTCAATATTAGTTGGGTACAAAGCCGAATTCACCAAATATGAATACGTGAGGTCGGAACATTTATTTTCAGTGAACCGTCCACCGCCCTTTACCTGATAAATGCCATATGTTCGCGGGAAATTGGCTCCCATGTATTCAGGAAGTCATTATGCGAAACCTGTTCGATCAGCCTTGATGATGTTGTATGATTCCATAAGTGCTTTGATTATTAACAAATGGATATTTCGTTGGACAATCGAATGAAGGATAGAATTGTTCTGTTACAAAACGATTGCCACTGATGGGATGGTCGAAATAATAATTGTTTTCAACACGAACTCCATAGTTGCAATTTGAGAAAAGATTATTGGAAACAACTTATCCGATCCTTCCGAAATATAGCGCTACTTCAGCATTTTTGAAAGTCGATTCGTTGATGGTATTGTCGAACTCACCACTTTTGCAAATCGCAATCCTCTCCATGTTTTATCAATGTTGCATGGTCTGAAAACGGAGTTGCTTGCACGCAAATAGGCTCCATTTTGGAAAACAATTCCGGCGCACTCACCAAATACTACGTCTACCGTTGTAATATCCAAAAACATTCCATTTGTTACAGTTACGATCACACTGTCTCCAATATAATATTTTCCGTCCCACACAACATCTGCTGTGTATGTCACGGGTGACAGGATTTTTACAAACAATGAATCGGCATATGCAAAACAGCAAAGCCCGTTGTCGCCGATCATAAAAGGAGAATTACCGCCCGATAGGTCACAACACCGTTTACTATTGCATTCGGGAAAATGATCCCGTTGCTTGCTACCAGGTTATATGTTTTATCTGTTGCAATACATAAGGTAAATTCTTCAAAACAATCATTCATTTCAAATGGACCAATGAATTCTTCCATATTGGCGTTTTCCAAGACAAAGGTCAGGGTAGAATCGCACCCATGCAGTTTCAGATGATAAGAATGGTGACTATTGTATCAACGGCAAGGCAAAATACTCCTGCTGTATCTATACATCCATTGATATTTTGAACCACAACAGAGATTTGATAATTGCCAGTAACTCCGGGGCTGTATGCAAGATTTTCGCCAGAACCGATTGAGAACCGTAGTTTCCATTTGCATACCAGGTATCTGGGATAAAGTTCGACGGGTAGGTGCTGTTTATCCCAAATTCTTCAAGAGGAAGTGGAATATACAGGTTAAAGGTATCCGTCAGGCATATATCTTCACACCCCAGCGGGAACAAAGCTCAGATCGGGTTTTGCATGGATAAACCCGCATCAACCGTTGAAGAACAACCATTGGTAAGGTCTGTTACTGTCAGGCTGTAAAATCCGGAGTTGACACCGTGATGATGGGTGTCGTTGCCCCGTTGTTCCATTGGTAACTATACATATTCGTATCAATCGGGCTGGGGGTTATAGTCACTGGATTGCCTTCACAAATACTCAGATTGGTAACATCAAGGGTGAAAAATGGATTTTCAAAGAAAGTAACACATAAGGTATCTGAATTCTGACAACCTGTAGTAGTGTCCGTGACATATACTACGAACTGATAGGTTACAGGCAATACAGCCGGAAGGGTAAGGCTTGCAAAAGTATATAATAGATTAGCCGGTGAAAATGTTGCCCCGGCCGGGATGCTACTCCAACTGTATAAGTAATTCGCATCATAAACGGTACTCATATAAACCTGAACAGGACTTGATGCATCCGCACAAATATTCCGGTCGCCGGTTATTTTTGCCACCGGTAATGAATGTTCATAAATATAAATGCTGTCGGAATTATTGTAGCAGCCATAGCTATTTTCTACTTCAACCCAATACTCACCATGCTGTTTAGCATAATAGGTCATATTGGTAGCACCTGTTATGGCATTTCCGTTTTTGTACCATTGATAGGAACTCATTCCCGAACAAGAAGCCATAATGGCAACGGAATCTCCCCGACAGTAAATTGTGTCTGCCGGGTTAAGCGTACAAGTTGGCAATGGATTCACTATTACGGGTTTTATAGTGTCGATATCCGGACAATAAGGGCTGAATGACGGTAAAGGCTGAACATAGTAAGTGCCTGGATTTGGATAAATATGTTCTGTGGTTGGGGTATAAGAGGTCGTAAAATCACCGAAATCCCACGCATATGAATAAATTCCATTAAAAGGTAAAGGCGAGAAGTTTATTTGCTGATTGGCGCATGCCGGGTTCGGATTCCAGTTAAAATAATAATTGAATCACAAACAAATGGTGGCAGGTAGCCATTGTTATCACAAGTATCAATCCGAATCATGATAGAACTTGTCACACTGCAAAGCCCATTCGAAACCTCTATAGAAAAAACATGCCTATTCCTGTAAAAGTTCCGTTGGGAATGGAATAGGAGTTACTGGTTTGTCCGGGCAAAATACCATTATGATACTATTGGTAACTGCTGTAAATAGCAGGAACGCTTAATACAAGTTATTTGGCATATTCGGATAACAGTATTCCGCAGGGCCGTTAATGGAAATAAAAGGTTTAACGGGTGGATTTTGTATATTGATTGTATCCTGATCTGAGCCTGCGCAGGTACTTACTTTCAGGATTGTTGATCCTAGCTGCCATGCCATTTTATCTGTACAGCACTCGAACCCTGGCCGGACAGTATAGTTCCCTGTCCCGGAGGTGTAATTGTCCATAGGAAATCACCAGTAGGATTGGAACCACCTGCTGTATATGTTTCAACGGCATCCACGCACACATTTTAACACCACTAATGTTTGGAGGTAAGAATGGATAGACGTTTAAGGTTTTTGTTAGGGATTGACAGGTGTCCCCGGAAGCCAGGATGATAGCCTGGTAAACACTAAGTTGCCATGGGCCTGCACCTGTCCATTTTACGATTACCGAATCTTTATCCGCTCCCATCTCCGACTGTATATTACCCGTTCCACCGGTAATATCCCAGATAAATGGAGAACCAGTCGTATTAGATGAAATCTGGTAAGTGAAATTCTTCCCGACAAATGCTGATCCGGCCCGATGATGTTGTTTAAAACAGGTTTGGCCTTAACTTCCACATTAATAATGGCACTGTCATTACAATAAAGGGATGGGTTAAGGGGAACCGCTGACAGAACATATGTACCTACCGGCCAGGTTACATTGGCCGTGGCAGTTCCGTTCCCTGTTACCACAGGGCCGGAAGGGTAAACATTCCAGTTGGCCGGGCCACTTGCATAATAGGAAACCGTGCTGGTTTCACATACTTCTGTATTTCCAAAAATGATAAACTCCGGAAGAATATCAATCTGCAACGAATCAATACCTGAACAGCCGGCAAGTGGGTTATCGTACTCACATTTTAACCAGTATGTTCCCGGTGCAATGAACGTGACATTCACCAGTGGTGAGTTTCTGTCAATTTTATTGAAGGTGTAAGGCCCGCCTGTCACAGTCCAGTCGTAATATGTACCTGGTAAAGTGGGCAGGGAATAGCTGCCTGAACCACCGGCACACAAAATCACAGGGCCGTTTATCGGTAGGTTTGGATACAAAACAGGAACCTCTATGGTCGTGATACCAGGGCAAGGGGCTGATCCACAACCCGGAAGCTCCAGACTGACGCTGGTTGGTCCTGTGTAGGTAGCATCCCATTTTACTTGAATACAGTTGCTTCCGGTCGGTGAAATAATAGTTCCTCCGGTTACGCTCCAAAGGTAAGTGTCGCAAATAGTTGGTGAACAAAATGATGAGGTATCACCGGGGCAAACAGTGCCATAACAACAATCGGTTTCGATTTCAGGCCCCTGGCCGGGCAGGACAACTACATTTTTGGAAATGGTATCAATACAGCCGCAGGGGACTTGTTGGGGCTCACCCTGTGTACCTCCGACCCAATTGCCTGAACCCATATCCTGGGCAGTGAGTGTAACAGTGTAAGTTCCGGGCAATGCATACGAATGATTGGGTGGAGTGGCACCGGTAAACGTATTTCCATCGCCAAAATCCCAAAAATATACACTTCCACCAAGAGAAGTATTTGTAAAGTATACGGGGGTGTTTTGACATACCGTATCCGGGGATAAAGTAAAATCAGCTTGTGGCCCATCCAACAGACAAATTTGCTGCATGATGCTATCAACGCAGTCGCCACCAAATGCAAGGTTGCTGATAACTACTTTTATGTATCCCATTGTTCCGGTTCCCCATACAATGGTGTTGGGATTTCCATTTAAACTTGAGGGTGTTCCTCCTGTAACAGTCCATGTATAGGTATATCCCGGATCGTTAGGAAATACCGTATAGGTGTGTGCACTCTCGATACAGGCAGCAAACCTGCCTTCTCCCTGCCCCCCTGCCGGGTCGCTATGGCAAGAGCCTTCGGGTGGGCAGATTTCGATAGCATCTTTCAGATTAAACTCAGGGCAACAGGCTTGTCCGATGACGTTATTTGTCGGAATCAAAAAATAAATAATCCAAATTAGGCTGAAAAGAGTAAATGTTGTTTTCATTTTGATAGTGTTTAAAGTGAGTTCGACAACTTAGTTATTTATTAATTCTTTACTTTTTAGAAACATATATTCAAGTGGTGTGAAATGAAGTAACATTATCAGTAGTCCCGCTGAAGGCTTTCTGAAAGTCAATACCGGTAATAGAATCAGTGGGGTTAATAATTTTGGGGTACATGGACTTAATAAAAACATATCCAATTCCTGAACTGAACACCCTGTCGATGTATATAAAATTACTTATAATCTTTTGGGAGCAAAAGAACTGGCATAGCATTCCATAGGGTAAAACTTGCCGTGTCATGAGATGTTTTTGAAGGTCTTTGCAATAAATATAACATGCAAAATTATAACTATCTATGGCAGTTGGATTGCAAATTCCAATCTTTAACAAATCTTTAACATATTAAGGTACTAAGTTACCTGAATAGAGGCAATGGGATATGTATTTTCCTGTATTTAAGTTGTAAAGGGTTTTGAAAAAAGTTCATTTCCGGTTTTCAAATGCACCTTCATAGAATTCCGTTAATATCATTTGATGATTACCTAAACTCTATGTTTGAATGCAATTTAGAGATTTCTCTAAATAGTCTCCTTCCCTGCTCATTATCTTTTCTTTACGAATTTCAGGGTTGATGATTTATACATATGAAAAGGTGTGATATAAGTCACAAACGTTTTTACTGTATCGAAAGTTTCTAAATTTGTCTGCAACACTTTTAAAATCAATCCTTGTGAAGAAATTTTTATTCTCATTGTTAACTCTGTCATTCTTGGTTTCCTGCCAGAATTTACAGCAAAAAGAAACGGTACACGAACAGTATACTGCAAATGAATTTAATGATGGTGTTTTCATCCATCTGACACATGGTACCGATGATCCTCATCGGGTAGCTATGGCACTTCAGATGGCTACTATCATGGCGGAGGACAAAGACGTAGCAGTCTATTTTGATATAAAGGGAATTGAAGCAGTATTAAAAGAAACCGGAAATATTGATTACCCGACATTTCCCGGCTCTCTTAAATTAATTGAGGGCTTGAAGGAAAAAGGGTCACACTAATGGCTTGCCCGGGATGCCTGAAAGCAGCAGGAAAGGTTCCGGAAGATTTGCTGGAAGGAATCATTGTGGCAGAGAAAGCAACGTTTTTCAATTTTACCAAGGGACGGATTTTGACTCTCGATTATTAAACCTGTCACTTTTACTTTCCAGAACAGATGAATATAGTTAGGCGAGTGGGTCGGTTTTATGTAGATGGCTTTCGGGGCCGATGCCGGGATATGGACGCAGACTATGGATTATTATTTTCATAAAGCTATTCATTATGTTTGCTCTTTTCAGGCTATTCTTTTTCCATGATTTCTTAAAAGCAAATTTTGAATCGGATGCTGAACGCAGCGATTATGTCATTGAACAATTAACAAACACAAAATAAACAGAGGCACATGGAACACATAGATTTTTCACTAATTGACTGGTCGCGTGGACAGTTTGCATTGACAGCGATGTTTCACTGGATATTTGTACCGCTCACCTTGGGGATATCCTTATTATCGCCATCATGGAAACGATATATGTCAAGACGGGTGATCCTGAGTGGAAAAAGATAACAAAATTCTGGATGAAACTCTTTGGGATCAACTTCGCTATCGGGGTTGCAACCGGTCTCATCCTCGAATTTGAATTTGGGACCAACTGGTCTAACTATTCCTATTTGTTGGTGATATTTTTGGTGCCCCTCTTGCCGTTGAAGGCATTATGGCTTTTTTTATGGAATCTACCTTTATTGCCATTATGTTTTTTGGATGGAATAAGGTGAGTAAAAAGTTTCATCTTACAGCCTCCTGATTAACAGCCATTGGAGCTAATTTATCAGCACTGTGGATTTTGGTTGCCAACGGTTGGATGCAGAACCCGGTGGGTATGGTATTTAACCCTGATACGGCCCGGAATGAGATGGTCAGCTTTTGGGAAGTATTGTTTTCTCCAACAGCGATTAACAAATTTTTGCACACCATATCATCTTCTTACATTCTGGCAGCCATTTTTGTAATTGGGATCAGTTCATGGTTTTTACTAAAAAAAGAGGGAAATACTATTTGCCAAAAGAAGTATTCTGGTAGCTTCCGTTTTTGGCTTGATCTGGACTTTGTTTACTGTACTGACCGGTGATGAATCGGCACGGAAGTGGCAAGAACCCAACCCATGAAGTTTGCCGCCATGGAAGGTATGTATGATGGCAGTGCCAACGCCCCGCTAGTGGCCGTTGGGATTATGAGGGATGCATCGGAAGCACACCAACCCAAGATGAAGGATTTTTTCGTTTGCTATTGAAATTCCAAATTTGCTTTCTTATATGGCTTATTTGAAGCCGGGTATTTTCATCCCTGGAATCGCGACCTCGTTCATGGAAATGATGCAGAAGGGGTGATGTCGTATTTTGAAAAGATTGAACGGGGACATGTAGCCATCGAAACACTCAAAGATTATAAAAAAGCTATAAAGGAAAACGATGAACCATGACAGAAGAATTGAAGGCAAGATTTGATTCTGAATCATTCAGGGAGAATTATTTTAGGTATTTTGGTTATGGTTATTATTACAGCAACGACAGGCTGAGCCTGAAGAGAATGCGCATCGCATGATTCCGCCGTTTCCCCTTACTTTTTATTCATTTCATATTATGGTAACTCTTAGAGGCCATTTTCTGTTATTGATCGTTGTGTTTTTGTGGTTGGGAATTAAGGATAAACTGGAAGGAAAGAATTGGTTGTTCTGGACAGCCATATTGACAATTCCTTTAACCTACGTTGCCTCACAAGCTGGCTGGGTGCTGACTGAGCTGGGACGTCAGCCATGGGTTATACAGGATTTGATGCCAACCCTATCAGCCGTTACTAAAATTGATGCTGCATCGGTACAAATAACTTTCTGGTTGTTTGCTGTTACGTTTACAGCTTTGCTGATTGCTGAAATTAAAATTATGCTAACCCAAATAAAAAAAGGACCAAATACTGGAGGACATTAATATGTTTGAAAATTTATCACTTTTAGCTTTACAACAATACTGGTGGGTAATCGTGTCCTTGTTGGGCGCTTTGTTGGTATTCCTGATGTTTGTGCAAGGAGGACAAACATTGATCTTTACCTTAGGCAAAACTGAGCTTGAGAAAAAGATGCTGATCAATTCCATGGGCCGAAAATGGGAATTTACGTTTACAACCCTGGTTACTTTTGGGGGCGCTTTTTTTGCCTCTTTTCCATTGTTTTATGCCACGAGCTTTGGCGGTGCCTATTGGGTTTGGATGGCCATTTTATTTGCATTTGTCATCCAGGCAGTTTCCTACGAGTTTCGTTCTAAACCCAACAACTTTCTGGGCCAAAAAACCTTTGAGGTGTTTCTTTTTATAAATGGGTTATTGGGGACAATTTTAATTGGAACTGCAGTAAGTACATTTTTTACTGGCTCGCAATTTTTTGTAACAGAATTTAATTTTATGGAATGGAAGGGTGCAGCCCGTGGGCTTGAGGCTGTTCTTAATCCACATAATGTTGTGCTTGGCCTGGCTGTATTCTTTTTGGCCCGTAGTCTCGGACTGCTATATTTTATCAACGATATTGATAATGAAAGCATAATTCCCAGAGCCCATAAACAATTGTGGTTTAATGCACTGCCTTTTCTTTTCTTTTTCCTGCTTTGGCTGATCTGGTTGCTCTTTTTAAATGGTTATGCATATGACCCTATTACCAAAGTGGTTTATATTGAAGCTTATAAATATTTAAATAATATTTTCCAGATGCCGGTGAATACAATCATTATGCTACTTGGAATTATCCTGGTTTTGTATGGGCTTTTTATTGCTTTGTTCAAACAAGGAACCAAAGGAATCTGGTTCACTGGCCTTGGAACCGTGCTCACCGTTTTTGCTTTGTTTATTTTGGCAGGGTTTAATCACACAGCATTTTATCCCTCAAACTATGACTTACAAAGTTCATTATCCATTGAGAATGCAAGTTCAAGCCATTATACGTTAACTGCTATGAGTTATGTGTCATTAATGATCCCGTTTGTGGTTGCTTACATTTGGTATGCCTGGAAGGCGATCAATATCAAAAAAATTAATGCTGAAGAAATGGAAGGGGAGGGGCATGCATATTAGGAGATAAGATACAAGTAAAAAGTAATAAGTTAATTGCAAGGTGTCAGCGGTGTAGATGGCAGCAGTTAGCTGGTAATAAAACAAGCAACAAAGAACAAGAGACAAATTTAAGAAAATAATATTCTGTGTTATGATAAAGGAAATTTTATGGTTATTCAGTTGGCCGGTAATAATGTACATCACCTATAGGCTTGTATTATTTGGCATGAAGAAATTTGATGCGAATAGAAAAAAGCGGGCTGAACTTTCATCAAGTTAAGAGGGTTGCCTTCTTTTCAATGTCGGCAATGTTTTTATGCAACCCAATTGAAAGTTCAGGTGTCTGATTTATTGTTACGTTTTTAATAAAGTAAATTACAGGGTTAATTAATACTTTTGGAACAAGCCAATCAGGTTTAAATTTCTTTAATAATTATGATCATACACAGGAAACTCCTTTTCGCTTTAGTGTCTGTTTATTTCTTATAAACATGTTCTCACAAACCAACAATCAGAAAAAAACGAATTATGCTGAATATCCATATTGGATCGAAATGATGCAGGATCATTCAGTTAACTTTTATGAAGTTCAGGAAGTTTTTAATACCTATTGGGAAAACCGTGAAGTAACTAAGGGCAGTGGTTGGAAGCCTTACAAAGATGGGAATGGTGGGCCGAACGCCATATCTATCCCGATGGTACCCGGTATGAAGCCTGACAAAGTTTATAATGAATACCAAAAAGTATATTTCGAAAAATCCGCAAGCAAAGAATAGCAATGACTGGATAAACCTTGGGTCTGCTGATATTCCAACTTAAAGGCTATGAAGGATTGTGCGGTATCACGCTGTAGCCATCCCTCCAATCCGGATATTATTTATATCGGAGCACCTGCAGGTGGTTTTTGGAAATATGACGGTATTCCCGGCGGGCGGACCAGCACAACGGATGATTTACCAACCTTAGGCGTTTCATCTATTGTGTTGATTTGGAATAATCCGGAAAACATCTATATCGGGAAATGGTGATCGCGATGCCGGTGATGCTCCCGGCATGGGTGTATTTAAAAGTATTGATGGAGGACTTACCTTGGGGAATTGTGGAACAATGGTATGGGTAGTACAACGGTAGGCAGGATGATCCCAGCATCCCAACGATCCAACCATTATTTATGCTGCTTCCAGTGCTGGGATTTTTAAAACAACTAACCCGTGTGAACTGGGATTTGGTGAAAGCCGGCGGAACCAAGGACATTGTATTTAAACCTGGAAACCCTGATGTTCTCTATGCTGGTAGTGGAGGAAACTTCTACAGGTCATTGGATGCCGGAGAAAACTGGGAGCAAATTACAAATGGTAGGCGCCGGGCGGCAGCTGCCCGTGGATCGCTGTAACACCAATGATCCTGAATATGTGTATTGCCTGCTTTCCAATGGTGATTCGTACAAGGGTATTTACCGGTCAATAAATGGCGGTACCTCCTTCACCGAAATGTCAACTGCACCAAACATTATGAGCTGGGGTTGCAATGGCGGGTCTGGCGGACAGGCCTGGTACGATTTGGATGTGGCCGTTGACCCCAACAATAAGGATGTGGTTTTTGCCGGAGGTGTTAACTGTTTTAAGTCGGTTGACGGAGGGGTCAGTTGGGATATCAGTTCCCATTGGTGGGGCGATTGCAGTGTACCTGCTGTGCACGCGGACCTTCATATTCTTGAATACAATCCGATTAACGACAGGTTGTATGCCGGTAATGACGGTGGAATTTATTATACCGAAAATGGTGGTAACAGTTGGCCGGAAATCACCTCAGGGTTGCCCATTAGCCAGGTCTATAAAATTGGGCAATGCAAGATCAACAAGAACAAATTAATGGATACCATGACAATGGCACGTCAACCTATTATGGATCCGGCACTTTAAGAGACGACTTATGGAGGTGATGGAATGGAATATGCTTTTGATCATACAGATGAAGCTCATTCTTATGCTACGGTTTATTATGGTGCCATTTATAGATTGTTTAACAATGGAAATTCACATCAGGTGGTGGAAATGGTGCACATGGAATGAACGAAGAAGGGGTGGGTTACACCGTATTGTTTGCACGAAGGAAATTCAGACATTATGTTTGGTGGATATAAGAGTATTTGGAGGGCTGGAGGGAGTTAAGAGCAACAACTTTACCTTTAAAAAAATATCTGAAAACAGTGGAGGCAACATTAGTGTTGTTGAACATTCACCAGCAAATTACAACGTATTTTACTGGGCTCGCAGTAGTCAGTTATTCAGAAGCGACAATGTGATGGATGAAGATCCGGAATGGATTGCTTTATCCTCATACCTCCCGGGTACAGGAAATGTGTTTGATGTTGAATCCCATCCTTTTGATGAAAATGTTGTCTATATCGCACGTGGAAGCAGCGTTTATAGATCGGAAGACAAAGGTTTTTCATGGACTGATCTTACAGGAAGCCTTCCAAGTATCAATATGAACTTTGCATATTACGAAAACAGTGTAGAGGGTATTTATGTAGGCTCCGATGCGGTGTTTACTATCGTGCGCTGCTATGGATGACTGGGTGATGTTCAGCAATGGCCTGCCAGTTGATGTCGGTAAATGAAATAGAAATATACCACAATCCTGAAAAATCCTGAAGAGGATGTATAAGGGCGGGTACCTATGGCCGTGGACTTTGGTCTTCACCGATGTGGCAAGGGGCTCCAACAGCCGATTTCGGAATGCTCTGACGAAACAATCGTACCCGTTGGTTGTGAAATCAATTTTTTTGATAAGTCAACTGCGTTCCAACTTCATGGCAATGGAGTTTCGAAGGGGCTGTTCCGGAACATCAACCCAAAAGAATCCCCTATGAATCTCCTAAGCAGTTCAAGGAACATTTAGTGTTTCGCTTACTGTAAGTAATTCGGAAGGCTCTGATACCAAGACAATGTCGGGTTATATTGAAGTTAGTGAAACAGCTTTGCCGGAAGTCTATTTCGTTGCAACTGATTCAATCACCTGTTCAGGTATTGAAATACAGTTTGCTGATATGAGTTCAAATTGCCCGGACATCCCATTTTGGGAGTTCGACCCTTCAAATGTGAATTTTATCAACGGAACTACCCAAAGTTCTCAAAGCCCGGATGTCGAGTTTCCAAATGCAGGTTCTTATAGCGTTACCTTATCGGTTACCAACAATGCGGGTACCAACTCGTTTACCAAAGAAGATTATATTCAAATTGGGGGTATCGCTGTTCCCTTCTATGATGATTTTGAATCCGGATCATTGAATACAAAATCATGGATCATTGAAAACCCGGATTTCAATGTAACATGGGATATGGCTGCTGTTGCAGGAAATGGATCAAGCCATGCAGCCTGCATGAATTTCTTTGATTACCTGGTTCCTCCGGGGTCAAGAGACAGGATGATAACTCCGGTAATGACTTTTGAAAATATGAACCAGGTTTATTTGTCATTTCAACATGCATATGCAAAGCGGCATTCATCCGTAACGGACTCCCTGATCGTTTTAATTTCGAATGATTGCGGAAATACCTGGACTCGATTGTGGGCCAATGGCGATGATGGGAATGGCATTTTTGCGACCCACGAATTGACAACCAGTCCTTTTGTGCCTGAAGTTGCCGAGGACTGGTGTGGGACTGGCTGGGGTGCCGATTGTGTATTCCTTGATTTGTCGGAATGGGCTGGATAAGGAAATATCCATAGCTTTTGAATCGTATAACTATTTTGGAAACAACCTGTATATCGATAATGTTTCAATTGGTTTGTTGACCGATATTTATTCCAACAGCCTCAAAAATGAAATTTCGTTGTTTCCAAACCCAACCACAGGAAGGGTAAATGCAATCCTTCCAAAAGGTGATTTTGAGTCGGTTATCTCTGTAGTAAATATGCAGGGAGTCGAAGTTGGGCATTTCATCTACGGATCGGCCGACAATTCATCAGTATTGATTTAGGTAAATTTGGAAAAGGCATTATTTTATTCGTGTAAATAGTAATAAGGAAAGCCTGGTCGAGAAGGTTGTCGTAAACTAATTCGTTAAAAGCGGTATGTAAAACCGCACATTAATTTGTCTACCGGTTTTTTGTGTGTGATACCAAAGCGTTGGCAAAAAAATACCAACATGAACTAATTTCTTAATTCATATTGGTATTAACCTGTCTGTTGACTTCAGATCAGATCGTTCGCTTCATGTTGAAGGCAGCGAAGCCTTTATCAACAATTCTAATTTAGGTAAAAACTATTGATTAGTAACGGCTGCCGCGGTTGTCCTCACGTTTTGGGCGAGCTTCACTAACGGTAATGTTTCTGCCGTCCAATTCTTTTCCATTGAGGCCATTAATGGCTTCGTTGGCTTCATCATCGTTAGCCATTTCAACAAAGCCAAAGCCTTTGCTTCTGCTTGTGAATTTATCAGCGATAATTTTTACGGAAGTAACTTTTCCGTATTCCTGAAATGCTTGTTCCAATGAATTTTCATCAATCTTATAACTCAGAGTGCCTACGTAAATGTTCATGATTATGTGTGTTAAATAAGTAAATACCATGCGATCCATACATACACTTTAACTCTGAGTAGCATCACGTTTCAATATCACTGAAACCCAATAAAGACTGCTTCGCTAAAAGTCACATTAAATGGTTAAATTTAATTGGAAGGCTTTGATTAATTTAAAAGCTTTCATGTTAGATCTATGCACAAGTTTTAAAACAGCCACGAAGGTAATTAAATTATTTAACTTTATGGTTCTACAAATTATTGATTTTTTTTGCATTGGCTTTTGATGCCGGTTGACATGTTTTTTTGACTTTCATCCGGGTTGTGGGAATTGAAATTTTGGCCATCAATATTTAATCAAATTCAATTATTATTCTTAAAATTGCACGATGAATAAAAAAGTTATGGTTACCGGTGGAGCCGGATATATCGGCTCCTGGGTTGTTAAAGAACTCCTCGAAAAGGGATATACGGTGAGGGTTACCGTACGGGATAAAAACAAAACTGCCAGGTTTGATCATTTGATTGATCTGGACAGAAACTCAAAAGGCAAAGTTGAAATTTGGGAGGCTGACCTGTTAAAGGAAGGTTCGTTTGATCAGGCTGCAAAAGGTTGCGAATCCATTATTCATGTTGCATCTCCTTTTACATTGCGATTTAAGGATGCTCAAAAGGAACTTCTTGATCCTGCCCTGGAAGGAACAAAAAATGTATTGGGTGCCGCAACCCGATCAGGAACGGTTAAGAAAGTGGTTTTAACTTCCAGCGTAGCTGCCGTGCATGGTGATGCCATTGATATGAAGGAAAAGGGGTTGTCAGAGTTTAATGAAGATCAGTTTAACGACAGTAGTTCTGCAACCCATCAACCTTACTCTTACTCTAAAGTGATAGCTGAAAAAGAGGCCTGGAAGATTCATGGAATGCAGAATCAGTGGAAGTTGGTTGTGATCAATCCTTCATTTGTTGTAGGCCCTTCGCTTACGGGAGCTACTGATTCGGAATCACTCAATTTTATGAAGGATATCCTAAGCGGGAAATTTGCCATGGGAGCTCCTGATCTTTGGTTTGGCTTTGTTGATGTAAGGGATGTGGCTCATGCACACATTCTTGCGCTCGAAGATCCGAATGCTGAGGGTCGCCATATCTTGGCTGAGTCTACCATGAGTGTGTTGGGCCTGTCTAAAATTTTGCGTGATTTATTTGGAAATAAATATAAGCTGCCCAAAAGAAATTCGCCCAAATTACTTATGTATATTGTCGGGCCTATGTTTGGTGTGAATGCTAAATTTGTTAAAAGGAATATAGGATATCCCATAAAAATCAATGCATCAAAAAGCCGGGATAAACTAAAACTAAATTACACGCCCATTGAAAGAAGTATTGAAGATATGGTTAATCAGATGCACGAAATGGATATTGTATAATTTTAATTTCTTTCCTTATCTTATCTAACCGACACCTTAATCATTTCTGTGGTGCGTGTTTTTATACTCTGCCGGTGTTTGTCCTGTCATTTTTTTAAAACATGCATAAAATGAAGAGCGTGACCGAAATCCAACTTTGTCCGAAATTGCATCAAGAGAATAATGATCAAATTGTTTCCTGCTTAAAATCTCCTTTGCTTCATTAACACGATATTCATTAACCAAACCATAAAAATTGGTTTGCATTACTTTGTTTAAAATATATGAAAGTTCCCTGAATCCTGTGTTCATTTTCTTCGCCAGGTCGTAAATGGTTAGGTTTTTATCGAGATAGATCTTTTCAGTTGCAAGCAGGCTCTTGAGGTTTTCAATCTCATCCAGATATTGAGTTTCCGCAGGTTTTTTATTGTTTTGCTTAAGCGCATTGTTTTGGATATTCCCGTTCGAATTTACTTTTTTTACTTGCTGATATACCGTATCCTGCTTCACTGCGAGGTATCCAATAATACTTATGCATGCAAGCATGCAAAGATGATAAACCAACAAAACCCCATTGCTCAATTGTGGATAAAAAATATGTACAATGCCGTTAAAGGAAATAAAGATGAAGATACTTGCAAAAGTGAATACCATGTACCGGGTATTCAAATATGAATATTGTCGCAAAGTGTTCTCATTTCTGTTTTTGGTATATGAAAATATTCTCATAAACCTTACCGTAATAAATATGAGTTGCCAGGCAATTAATATCCCATTTCCCACTATATGAATCTGCTGAAGCCTGCTGGCTTCCCGGCTTATGTTCTGATCATTGAAACTAAATCCTTTAAAAATGAAAACCTGTAACGTATTTACAGGAACCGTGATCGCATTTATAACATTCAGTAGTAGTGTAATAATGGCTGGTAGAAACAACAACACCATCTTTCGTTTATCCATTTCGATAACACAACTACTAAGGCTGTTGATATATAAATAGTAAAACGGAATTATCAGCAGTAGCAAAGGTGTATAAAAAACATAGCATGTCCTGAAAAAAGAATAATACTCAAGGAAAAACAGTGATTGGCAAGCCATGTACAAGGTAAGTGAGAATATTAGAATCCCCAGGTAGAATTTAGGTTTGTTGTCATTTTTCTTTACCGTAAATAATAAAATGGTAAAAAAAATCAACTGGTAAACAGGCAGCATAATTAGCAGTGAATACAAATTTTCTCCTGAAAGCATCGTTTCGATTTGATGGTTCTTTAGTAGCAAACATAGTAATATATTCCCGAACTAAAAAAAATTTCATTTGGATTTTGTTTGATTAAGCGATATTCAGACAATGTTTTCATTCGGACTTCGATTGTGTAAGTTGCTTATCGTTAGGCTTTTTATTGTCTTTATTTTTGCAATTGCATATATTCCGACAAGATGTTTTTGACTTTGAGGTTTCAATTGAAATAAATTTGCTGCAGTTCATTCAATTATTAACAAAAACAAGATTATCATGAAAAAACTTACGATTTTAGTTATGCTCTCTTTCGGCTTTTTTCTGATCGTTGCGAATTTATTTGCTCAGGTGGAAACCGTTGAAGATCCTAATGCAGTTGCTACCATTACACCGGAAGAAATTATACAATTGGGACAGAATGTGAATGCACCCTCAAACGGTATTATTGTTTTAAACTTTGAAGGTTTGGGCAATGCGGATCCAATTAATGATTTCTACAACGGAGGAACAAGCGGTCAAGGCTACTCAGGTGCAAATTATGGTGTTCAGTTTGGTGTAGCACTTGGACTTATTGATGAAGATGCTGGTGGTACAGGAAATTTTGGAAATGAACCCTCTCCTGAAACAGTTATGTTTTTCCTTGATGAAAATCAAGCCTACATGAATGTTATGGCTGGATTTACAACTGGTTTTTCTTTTTATTATGCTACTTTAGATCCTTGTGTTGTTGAAGTTTATGATGGGCTTAATGGTACTGGAAACCTCCTTGGCTCTGCAACTTGTCCTTCTAATAACAATGGATCCAACTGTACGGGCGATCCCAATGGTTTTTATTGTCAATGGGATGTAGTAAGTGTTCCATTTACAGGTACAGCAAAATCAGTAGTATATATTGGTGCAGCCAATTACTGTGCCTTTGACGAAGTTACATTTGGCAGTACTACACCCGGAGAGCCTGTTCCCATTTCAAACTGGTCTATCGTTATAGTGGTTCTTCTTATCGGAACAGCCATTTGGTTCAGAAGATTTAGATAATAGAGTTTTGTTACTTCAGTATAAAACTGAAGCCGGTTAACAAGTATTTCAATAAAATGTTTAAACCAGTAAGATGAGTCTTGCTGGTTTTTTTTGCGAGAATTGTAAAATGAAATTGAATCTTGCTTTACTTAATGGATTTATTACTTAAACAAATCGATGCACTTACTGTTTTAATTACATACAACAAAAGTTTTAACAATGGCAAAAAATGTATTCGGAACGGAGTTAAAATCCTGTAGCTCACATCCCTTAACGGGTTTTTTTCGGGATGGAAGCTGTAATACCAGCGATGAGGATTTTGGGTCTCACACAGTATGTGTTATCATGACTGAAGATTTTCTTCGGTTTTCTTTTGACCGGGGCAATGACCTGATCACACCCCAGCCTCAATATCAATTTCACGGCCTTGGCCCTGGCGATCAATGGTGTCTTTGTGCAGCCCGCTGGCAGGAAGCTTATGATGCCGGTTTTGCACCAAGCGTTATATTGGAAGCAACCCACGAGAGAGCCCTTGAAATTGTGAAATTGGAGGATCTTATTCAGTGTGCTTTTGTTGCATCAAAAGACTGATCATAGGCTCAGTAATTGAACATCCCATTGGCACAAAGTACCGGTATTTCAAATTCATTGTTGATCATTGATTCCTTATCGGCTTGGGCAAAATAATAATGAGCACTTGACTTGACTGACATAATTGAGATCAGCCCAGCATTTACTTTATGGGCATATTGCAGGGTCTGTTTCGCATATCCCACCGAAAACACGTTTGAATCTTCTTTTATACGTTGATAGGGGATCTTTTTTTCAGCAAAGATCCGTTCAGATAATTGGATGTTTGTTCTTATTTCCTTTGATTCCGTATCACCTTTCTTATCAATGGAGTAAATGTGAACTTCCGAACCAAACAATTCTGCAATCATTGCTGTACCATCAATAAGAGCATTGAATCCTTCATGGCCACCAACCGGGAAGACGATGGGGCTGAAATTCTTGCAAATGCAATTTTCCTGAACAATCAGGCAGGGGATAGAGATTTTGCGGACAAGTTTAAGTATGTCAGCACCCAGTATTTTCTGTTTTATCCCTTGTATTCCATGGGTTCCTATCACCATCAATGCATTTTCTGTTTTGTTTGTCAACACTGGAATCTCCTCAAAAATGTCGCCGGGAACAATGTTATAAATGCAATGAATACCCTCTTGCTCCGAAATGCTATTGGCCATATTCTTCAGCCGCTCCTCAGTATCAAGTGAGTCCATGCCTTTTTTAACCTGGCTGCTCTTCGATTCTTTTGTCAGGATGTGTAACAACATTATCGTAAGATTTGCTTTTCGTGCAATTTCGAGCGATTGAGCAATCGCCTGTTCAGAAGCGATGGTGAAGTCAATGGGGACAATGATCCTATTTTGATGCATAGTATGTGTTTTTCTTTGTTTCTATATAGTAATAAATCGCTCAGGCAGTTGCACCCGAGTCATTTCTTTGAAAAGAAATTTTCATTACGAAATCCAAAGGTACTATCTTTTCTGTTTTCGAAGAAGCTTTTTTAATAAAATGGGAAATATAAATGCTGTTAATTGAGAAGTGCTATTGTGCGGTTGCATCAGAACAATAGCAGATACATATAAGCCAAATACATCAATACCATAAAGCCTCCTTCAATCCTGTCAATTTTACGGCCACTGCGTGTAAAAACAAAAACAAAAAGCAGCAGGGTTGCGATCAGGTTTGCCAATAGGTCCAGATTGGCACCAGCTTCAAGCGGGACAGGCAAAATTGTAGCACTCGCCCCGAGAATTAAAAAGCTGTTGAATAGGTTTGAACCGATAATGTTACCAATGGAGATATCTGCGTTTTTTTTAACAGCCGCCACGACAGAGGTTGACAGCTCAGGAAGTGACGTGCCAATGGATAATATTGTCAATCCGATGATCCTGTCGGGGATGCCAAAATCCTTAGCAAATTTTTCGGCAAAATAAACAATCAGTTGCCCTCCGCCAGCCAACAGGATCATCCCCACAATGATCATCAGCCATGACTTTTTCGAGCTGATCTCCTTTAATCTGATTTCATGTTCTTCAACTCCCCTTTTCATGGCAAACCAGGAGTAATACATAAAAATAAAAAAGAAACCCAGCAAGAGCAAGCCATCCGTCCTGCTAATAAAATTTTGTACTGACCCATCCAGTAAATGGTCGTTCGCCATAATTAAAAGGATCAGTGCTGAAAGAAAACACAAGGGTATTTCAATCCATATGGTTGGCGATTTCACCGCCATTGGATAAATCAAAGCTGAAAGGCCAAGGATAACAAGAATATTAATAATGTTGCTTCCAACTACATTTCCAAAACTGAACCCTGGGTTCCCGGAAGTGGCGGCAAGGATATTCACCACCAACTCAGGTGATGAAGTTCCAAAAGCTACAATGGTCAACCCGATAACCAGGTTTGAAATGTTTCTTTTTTTGGCAATGGAAGAGGCCCCGTCAACCAGCCAGGTGGCTCCGAAGATCAAAGGTAAAAAGCCCAATAGGGATAAAAGAAGATTTACCATTTTCAAATCAATTTCTGTTGCCAAAAATATACATTTCCCTGAATTGGGTTTTGAATTTATAATGAAGCATCATTCTACAACTTTTTTTATGGAATTTTGGTCTGTAAACTATGAAATGCCGCAACAAAGTTTAACTTTGTTATATGAAATGGTTTAAAAAATCTTACTTATGAAATATTTAACATTTTTCCTCTTCACTTTTGTCTTTTTGGCTTTTATAAATTCCGGTTCATTCGGACAGAATTTCAATAAAACAAAAGGCACGTCTGAACATCATGCTACTGTAACGTTTAAGGATATCGTTGCCTGGGATGAAGCGAACCCGGCACCCGGCCCTAAAATGAAAACCCCCAACAAAGAAGTTTTTATTTATCCCGAGTTTCCGATTGAAGGTAAAAAAGTTTTGTACAGGGATGAAACTAAATTGTTTGGACAAAAACCCGTGCAAACCACTTTGAAAGAGCAATCTCCCTTGCCAACCAAGGATTTCCTCGCTTTGCCCGACAACAATAATTCCATCCCACCCGATGTGAATGGCGCTGCCGGCCCAAATCATTTGATGGTAACCTTGAATACGGAGATCCGGATTTCAGATAAGGAAGGTAACCCCATTTATACTGTGACCACAGGAAGTTTCTGGCATCCCATGCCGGGGTCCGGGGGTGTGTTCGATCCCAAGGTTATATTTGATCCTTACGATCAGCGATGGATATTGCTTATGCCAAGCAGCTCCGACCCGGCCTATTCCCGTCTTATGGTTGCTGTTTCTGAAAACGATGACCCTACCGGAACATGGTTTATGTATACGTTCGATACCGACCCCACCAACCAGGTTTGGTTTGATTATCCCAATTTTGGTTTTAATAAAAACTGGATCGTTGTTACAGGCAATATGTTTGGCAATGGATTTTATTCCACGGTTTTTGTTTTGGATAAAGCTGATTTGTACAGCAATTCGCTAGTGGTTGATTACAGCCGTTTTGAGGTTTATGATGGTTTTACCCTGGTTCCTGCAAAAACCTACAATACCGAAGAAGAAGATATTTACATGGTTAACAATGCGGGTGGCAATATAAGTGGAAAAGGTTATCTTCACTTGTGGCGCGTTACCGGTGGATATGGAAATGAGGAGGTGGAAGATATGGGATTGATTGAGATTGCTGATAATTGGGGAAATGGATCGTATGCTAACGGTGGTAACTTTGCCCCGCAACTGGGTACCGATCAAAAAATCAACACCGTTGATGCCCGTATGGAAAATATGATTTATAGAAATGGAAAACTCTGGACCGTTCACCATGTTTATTTACCCGCTGACAATCCCAACAGGTGCTCGGTTCAGTGGTTTGAACTGGCGCTTGATGGTACTATTTTGCAACGGGGAAGGGTAGATGATGAAGAGGGAAACCGCTGTTATGCCTTTACTTCCATTGCTGTTAATGCCAAAGAGGATGTGATGATCGGGTACGGAAGTTTTTCACCCGAGCAGTATGCCAGTTGCAGTTATTCCTTTCGCTATGCCGGTGATCCGTTGAATACATTGCGTGATAGTTACCAGTACAAAGACGGATTAGCCCCCTATTGGAAGACCTTTGGCGGTGACCGGAACCGCTGGGGAGATTATACCGGCACCGTGGTTGATCCGGTGGATGACCTTGATTTCTGGACCTTACAGGAATATGCAGACCTTGCCAGGATCGCAGGATCAGTGGTCAACCTTATGGGCTCATATTAACCTTGATGCCAAACCAAAGGCTGAGTTTGAAGTGAACATTAATTCAGTGCCGACAGGAAGTGGAGTTAATTTTACCGATATATCGAAATACGAACCAACAGAATGGTTTTGGAAATTTGAGGGTGGTACTCCATCAACCTCATTTGTTCAAAATCCTCAAAACATTGTCTATCCTGAATCCGGTGTATACGATGTTACTTTAATTGCAACCAACTATTTAGGGTCGGATACACTATTGATGGAAAATTATATTGATGCAAATACCACCATCCTGCCCGAAGTTGCTTTTGAAATAAGTGACAGCATACCCTGTTCGGGCGAAGTTGTCGCCTGGAGGACAAGTCGGTTTATAATCCCAATGCTCATTGTGGGAGTTTTATCCTAACTATGTTACTTATGAAAACGGAACCAATGAGGGTTCTCAGAATGGAGGTTGTTTTTAACCTTTCCATGCCGTATGCAATTACCTTAACAGCACAAACCTGAACGGAATCAATTCCCTGACCAAAACAGCAGTTGTAAAATCAGGCGGAAAATACCTTCCTTTTACCGAAGATTTTGAAGATTTGAACCCTATGGGGAAAGGCTGGGTTATCGAAAATCCTGATAAGGGCAAAACCTGGGAAGTAGTCAATGTTGCCGGAAACGAGCCGGGAGCATATGCCGCTTGTGCGTTTTAGGAAGTTATAACGGTATGAGTGAGCGTGACAGGCTTATCACACCTTTGATTAACCTGACAGATTACAATGCCGCCACCCTTGAATTTCAGTATGCCTATGCACAGCGGCTCACAATATACTGATTCGCTAATTGTGTATTTGTATTCGGAATGTGGTACAGATATAACACGTTTGCTGGCCTGGGTGAGGATAGTCTTCATCTTTTTGCAACTGCCCCACCTGAATCGCTGGAATTCATTCCACAATCCCCTGAGATTGGTGCGGCAACGGGGATAACCCCGATTGCATTTCAATTGATCTGACGCCTGGATCGGGACCCCTAACCTAAACATTGTATTTGAAACCTATAATGGTTATGGGAATAATATCTTTGTTGATAATGTTCATATTGATGGAACATTGAGTGCCATTCATGAAACGGATTTGGAAAGTGATGGATTTAGTATTTATCCCAACCCAACAAACGGTTCCTTTACCCTTGAACTGACAGACATTTATGGGACGGTTGAAATGAAAATAATTAATTTAACCGGACAGGTAGTTTATTCAGATGAATTTATGGTTAAGGAAAGGCTTAGCACGAATCAGTATAATTTGAGTAGTGTAAGGAAGGTATTTATATTATCCATGCTCAGACTGAGAAAGAAATATTATCTCAGAAAGTGATTCTTCAATAAACACTTTGGATTTAGTTATAATTCCGCTTGTATTCAGGCGGAATTTTTTTGCAATTTCTAGTACCGGGAAACTGTTTTATGATGTTGGAGTTCATAAAGGCTTCAAACCTTTTTAAAAATATCACGGCATTTGTAAAAGCAAACAACCCGTTATGTTTTTTAATGTAACGGGTTGCTGCTCAAAATCGCTGCAAATCAATGCATTAATTTTAACTTGATTTGTCGTATTTTACTTTAGTGGCGATATCGGAAAAAATGTTTCCTGGCCTAAAATTAAACCTGAGTTTTTTTGATGTTCTGGCTGCCCAAATCTTCAGGTTTTTCCACTCCTTCTGAGCTCAATGTTACCTTGAAAGTACCAAAAATTTCTGAGTTTTACAATGCGCCCCTCAATCAAATGCTTTGGGACCACTTTGATATACCCTTTCAGAACAGCGTCAACATCTATTTCACTGACCGTTGATATTTCTGCAATTTCTTCGGCCAGTTCTTTTTACGTAATATCCCCCATGTTTTTAGGCGAAGCATAATACTTCGCTGGTGCGGTCGGATCGTTGGGGTTTTTCTTTTGGACCGCTTTAAAACGTACTGCCATAACTCGAAAATTTAAATAATAAATCAATGAATTCAATTGTTGGTCTTATAAAGTTTTTGCAGCGATAATACATCTTCAAACGGCAGGTATTCCCTCAATATTTTTGATTGGAGTTTATTAACTATTATAACCAAGAATGGCTGCATGAATCCCTCAGGTATCAGCCGCCAATAAAACAATACAAAGATGCAGCATAGGTTATTTACAATATCGCAAAAGTTATGAGTCTCCTACCCGCCTAATTATTAATACCATTAACAATAAAAGTGATTTATATTTGTAAAATATCTGTCCTAATCAAGTCAACCAGTTCATCTTTTTGGCTGTAATAGCGAAGAGCAAGTTGAGTATGCCTGTGAGGTTGGAATTGAATCCGTTTATTTAATGTCTGGCTTTTCAATTTATCCCAATCCTGCAAATGGCAATCAAATAACCTTTGAGTTTACCCCTCCCCTGATCTCCTTACTTGGCGAAAATGAAGCACAAATTAGTATTTATATTGTATTTGATGAATCAATACACAAATAAAGAATTTATGAATACCAAAGGAAAACTATGATTGACATTAAGGACTGGAATGCAGGAATGTATATTGCCACTGTATCTTCGAATGGGGAAGCTGTGTGGCGGGTGAAGTTTGTGGTCCGGTAGTCAATAGTCCAAGTCTCGCTATCCCACTTGCCGCACAGGAAAACTTGAACCAGTGGGGTTTTGTCTGCTGTGTTTGCCGGAAGGTAAACCTTAATACCATTAGGATATCGACCACACAAAGAATCCTTTAGGTAAACCCGAGGGTTGAAATGAATAAATCCCGGCTGATCTTCCTTATCCCGGATTTTTTTTAACCAAATAGCGGAAAGTACAATTTTTCAGATTATTATCAGGGGCAAATGCCCGTAGGGACTGGCCACTTTATTGCCAGTGCTGTATTCGTTGTTGCCTTTGGTCATGTCTGTTTTGTGCCTGTATTTATTTATCCGCAAAATCCGGAACGAGAGTTAGAATAGGGAAGATGTCTGCGGCCGAACCGATATATGTAGGTTGATATTGGGCCTGAGTTTCCTTCATCGAGAAAAATTTCCCATTATGAAACGTGCCCTTTCTGGAATCTTGCTGCTACTATTCAGGGAATCATTTATATACCTCTGTTGGCATATTGTTTGTTAAAATGTTAACAACTGAAATTAAGGACCTCACTTAAAAATTGTATTTCATGCGTTTAGCCATTAGAAAAATTGCAATATCAGTATTTTTATACTGTCCAATATTTTTATTTGGACAGATTCCTCAAACAGCAATAGATACGGCAGCTTTAAGAGAAGAACTCAAGATTTACGAACATAAAGAAGTGACAGTTATTGGGGATAACTTAGGTAACACCGAAGACAAGGCTTGTGTGCAAAAGGCCATTCGGATTACCACAGATGGTGTAATATTAGACACCTGTTATCATTTTAAAGCTCGCGAGTTTACTGAAGACATGAGGAAGGATCTGCTAGCAGACCAGTTTTATTTAGAGTTGCTAAGAATTGACAACGATAGACTTGTAGGTTTGCAAACAGAGTTAAATAAGAAGGTTGGGAAAAACTGTGAAGAAAGTTCAAAGCCGTATATTATTATAGTAAAAGACAGGGAAAATGAATCTACCTATGGATTGCGTAGATTATTAGATTGTCTTCCAGCTAAAAGTGAGAGCTTTATGAAGAATTTGGATGCTTGTATTAATTCAATACCATAAATATAAATAATTAGAAATTTATTACTAACTAAAACATCAAATATGATTTAAATTTCAAGATTATTCCTCATTTCTAATTGTGTGATTCATAATTGAGTTTAGTAAACTTGTTTAGATAACATATTAAGGCAAATGGTTCAAATAAGTTTAACCTAAATGCTATATTATGAAATCAATATTATTAATACGACTTCTAAAGATAAAATTCTTTATTTTATGCGTGTTTCTTGTGAATCTAATGTATGCGCAAGAACATGAAGGTGTTCAAATCAATAAGCTTGCAACTTCACCTCTTGGTCTGGCTGTTTTGCCAATTGATGGTGTAACTGTTACACCGGAAATTATGGTTGAAAAGTTAATTGGCAATGGCATAGCGTATAGTAATGTAATGTATACAGGACCGGATTTGGCTTCTGGTATTTTTTCGGGAGGTAATTCAGCCGGTATTGCTGTTGATACAGGAGTTATACTGAGTTGTGGATTAGCTACGAATGCCTTAGGTCCTAACCAGGTTTCAAATATTTCTGAAGCATGGTTCTCTGCGGGCGATGCTGATCTGAGTGCGATCACAGGAGGTGTTACAAATGATGCGGCAGTCCTTGAATTCGACTTTGTTCCAACGGAAGAAAACCTTGAAATTCGTTTTGTGTTTGGCTCTGAAGAGTATAATGAATTTGTCTTCCAATTTAATGATGTATTTGCATTTTTTCTAAATGGTGTTAATATTGCCCTTCTGCCTGATGGCATAACACCTGTTTCAATTGATAATATCAACAATGGTAATGCCCCGGCTGGCCAATTGGGTACCGGTCCATGCATGAATTGTTCATATTATGTGGATAATGCCACGGGCTTATTTGATACTGAAATGGATGGGTATACTACACTCCTTATTGGTTCAGCC
The DNA here is from genome assembly GCA_041393255.1 of Bacteroidales bacterium. GTDB lineage: Bacteria > Bacteroidota > Bacteroidia > Bacteroidales > JAADJA01 > JAADJA01. Next base: position 166,969 of record JAWKKM010000005.1, read on the forward strand.
GTTGTGACTCCTGGCCAAACACACCATATTAAACTTGCCATTGCAGATGCACTTGATTCTTCACTAGATTCATGGGTGATGATTGAGAGTAAGTAGGCTTTGGCGCACCACCTCAGGTTCCGATATCGAATTGGGCCATAGTGATTTCTGTTGTTCTAATTGGCTTGGTAATTTGGATAAAGCGAGGTAGATTGTTGTAATTCAAAGTAAGACAATTTTTTTAATTTAAAATTAAAGTTATGAAAAATAAAAAAGTTTTATTAATCACTTTGGGAATTTTATTTCTCATAGTTCAGGTGTTTTCTCAGGTGGATCCCTATGATCCAAATTATCAAAACTTGAAAGAGACAGGACAATTACCTCCTACTCCTGACCCTGAACCTTATTCAGGAGAAATTCCCACAATGGGAGTTTTGAATACTCCAATACCTCCACCCCCAACAGTTGGACTGTTAATTCCATGGGACCCTTCATTTACACTTGCTATGCCACCAAATGACGACGGCTATACGAATGAGCTTACATTTCCATTTAGTTTTTGTTTTTACGATACATATGAATCAAGTTGCTGGATAAACAATAATGGTAATGTTTCTTTTGACGGGCCATATTCGTCCTATACACCTTCTGGGTTTCCACTAAATAGTTTTGCAATGCTCGCTCCATTTTGGGCAGATGTGGATACCAGAACATGCGGTCAGGTTTGGTATAAAACTGAAACCTCTCCAAACAGGATGATTGTTATATGGTCAGAGGTAGGCTATTTTAGTCAGAATTGTGAAAAGTTAAATACATTTGAACTAATCTTTACAGATGGAAATGATCCTTTAATCGGGATAGGCAATACAGTCGCTTTTAGTTATGATGATATGCAATGGACTACTGGAGACGCTTCTAGCGGAACAGGTGGATTTGGTGGTTCTCCAGCTACTGTTGGTATCAACAAGGGCAATGGTGTTGACTTTGCTTTGGTTGGACGGTTTGATCATCCTGGTAGTGACTATGATGGACCAGGGGGTAATCCTGATGGTGTTGATTTTTTGGATAACCAAGTTTTTGTTTTTAATACCTGCAATGTCCAAAACAATATTCCACCGGTACCGGTTGGTTTCCCGGCAGGAACTGTTACCGTGTATGTCGGTGATACGTATAATTTGCAAATCCAATTCTTAGGACCAGAAATAGGTCAAACTGTTACTACTGTGGTAAATGATGGAGGTTTAACAGGCTTTTCCTATACCACTACTCCTGGTAATCCTTCTGTTGTAGGAATGCAACTAATTGCTTCAGTCGCTAATCTTGGAACACATACCATTCAGTTTTCGGCTACAGATGATGGAATACCTGTTGGGGTTACGAATAAAAATCTTGTAATAAATGTGGTCCAACAAACAGCGCAAGTTCCTCTTTCAAACTGGGCAGTTTTTATTGCAATTGCCATGATTGGGCTGCTCATTTATTTTAAAGGAGGTAAGTTGTTTGGATAATATTGTTGGAAAATCAGATATACAAATTTAAACTTTTATCAAAAAGCTGCTGATTTAATCAGCAGCTTTTTGATAACTTAAAAATTATTTAGAGACTGTTTAAAAATTTAAGATAAACTAATGATCATATTGATTAACAAACGAATGTGAATAATAATTAAAAAGGCTTTGGCCAACCCTCGGATAGATTTCTTCAGTTTGTAATAACCAATAAAACAAACGAAAATGAAAACATATCCAAGTGATTTGACCGAAAGCCAGTGGCAAGTTATAGAAAATCTTATTGACCCTAACCAAAGAAAGAGAAAATATTGCCTTCGGGATATTATGAATGCACTTCTTTACATTACCAAAAGCGGAATACAGTGGCGAATGCTTCCCAACGATTATGCACCATGGGAATCTGTATATTATTATTTTCGTAAATGGAAGAGGGATGGCTTGATCGAAGAGATACATGATTTCCTTGTAGAAAAAGTCAGGATTGGTATTGGCAAAAAGCCTACACCATCGGTTGGTATTATTGACAGCCAAAGTGTAAAGGCTTGTAATCTTTGTAAAGGAGATGTTGGTTATGACGGTGGAAAAAAGACCAAAGGAAGAAAGCGGCACATTGTTGTTGATACGCTCGGCTTGGTTATGATAATCGTTATCCATGCTGCCAATATCCATGATAGTGTTGGGGCAAAAGAAGTAATGAAGTCCTTGAAAGACAAGTACCTTACGGGTATTCAGAAAATATTTGCAGATGGAGGTTATATAGGTGAATTGATTGAGTGGGCATTGCTTCAATTTGGATGGACGATGGAAATTGTGAAAAGAAATGAAACAGGGACCTTCAAGGTCTTGCCCAAACGATGGATTGTTGAACGAACATTTGCCTGGCTTTCTTTTCATCGAAGAATGTCTAAAGATTATGAAAGATTAACCGAATCTGGTATCGCCTTTATCCAGCTATCAATGATTCGGTTAATGGTTAATCGAATTTCTATATGAATTTTAAACAGTCTCTTACAAATTAAAATTATAATCAATTGGCCAACAAAAAGATTCTACATAAGAAGAAAGCAGAAAGACTCAATAAGGTTAAGCAGATCAAAGAGCAGAAAGAGCGACTACAGGAAAGAAAGCGGCTGATTCCTCTGGCGAAAGCATTTGCTTTGTGGATTGTTCTTGTTATGATAGTAAGTCTTCCGGCATTTAAGGATGCTTTTGCGAAGTTTTTTATTGGTTTCACAACGGATGCAGTAGTTATCGTAAGTAAGTTGTTTTTTATTCCAATTGAGAGGTTGGGGGATCAACTGATTTCGATATCTGGGTTTAAACTCAATATCATTTATGAATGCACCGCATATAATTTTTATGTTTTTGTATTACCCTTGGTTATATTCTCAAAATGGACAATCAGGCAAAAAGTTGTTAACTTATTTGTCTTTCTAATTTCCATTGTTTTAGCCAATTCATTTAGGTTTATTATAATGGGATATATTGGAAATTGGTTCCCAAGGTTATTTCATTCAATCCATGATTATGTTTGGAATATCATTTTTGGATTACTGATTTTTCTCATTTGGTTTTTACTTGAAAAGCGTTCATCTCAAAAACAAAAAGCAAATGTGCCATGATCAAAAATGTGATTATTGTTTTCTTAGCAGCATTGATTTTATTCGTTCTTTGGACATTAGTACTCGAAAATATGTATGCTTACTTTTTGTATTATTTGGTTTATCTCCCAGTTGAAGCATTACCAAATACCACCCTCACACTTAAAATTGAAGCAGGCTACCCTTTATACACTGTTTCAAGCATAATAAATAATGAAAGCTACACATGGTCACTTTCTGGTGAATTGTTTTTGTTGCCAATAGTTTTGTTATTATCCTGGCAGGTTTTTTTATTTACAATTCTTCCTCACAAAAAGGCTTTTAAAGTTTGCCGGAATAATGTTTTGGTTTTAGTTTTTTCTCAATTTATTTATTTGTTTTTCTTAACCCTGTACTGGAAATCAGACACCATTAGAGTTATTCATGATATGATGAATAACAACCTGATTGTTATTGTTGTTTTTTTAATAATTAAAGATACCATAAGAAACCACCTTTTGGAAATCATCAATCCTAACTATTCCTAATGCGCTCTTTATTATTTTCTTACTGCAATTTATTTGTTAGGATTGAATGATTCAAAATTTGGATTAAGTTTCATATCGAGAAGTGTTTCCAATATTGGAATTAAATAAAGATTTAAACTGATCATAAAATACACTAAAACAGGCAAATATGTTGTGGCATTATTGTTGTTATTTAAATAACAACACATAGTTTAACTAAAACAACATAACACTTAGCGGATATTCAGTATTGGAAACTAAGGCACTTTGACTCTTTTAACTACTTGTACTTGATAAAACTATCTGATTGATTTTGAATTAAATTGCTCGATAAAAATAATTTTACTTCTGGGTTATTTGCATACTAAAATTAATGTATACTGAAGTGGCGATTGTTTTTTTGAGATTATATATTGTTTCAAAATAGGAATAGTAGATAAATCAGAATGGTTGAAAATAAGATTGATTTCCCGGATTTTTTACAAATGGTGAATGTGGTTTGTGTTTTCCTTAAGATAGGAGCATACAGGCCTTTTTGTGTTTATGAACCTTAATATGTTATATAAATATCACACAATTTTTTAAACATTTAATTAACTAAATTATTAAACATTAAAAAATTAGTTATGGAAAGTAAATACAAACGAGTGAAAATGCTAATTTTCTGTTCAATGAAATTAGTAATTTTAGGGGCATTTGCAGTATTTGGACTTGCCCTTAACACGATGGGACAGACTCTTGTTACTGATCCTCCCGATGGTCATTATTGTGAGGGTGGAACGGGTGTCTCTATTTGTGTTGAGAATACAGTGATGGGTCAAAACTATTATGTATGGCATAATGGTGAGGTCGTTAATTGTATTGTTGGAAATGGATTAACGGTTTGTTGTGCTGGATTTACCGACCCGGGTGATTATACCACGGTTCCGGCCACAAATACTGTAACGGTTTATGTTGATCCTCTCCCCACCCAACCCACTATAGTGGGCGACTTCTATTTGTGTGGTTACTATAATCTTACCACTTATGTCACTTATAATAATCAACCAACATATGATTATACATTCATATGGCAAGCATTTGGTTATGTTAATGGTGGCGGCCCGGCTATGGGATTTTATGCCCTTCCAGATGAAAATACTCTGGATGTAATTTGGGGAAATGCTGATTACGGAACCATTATCGTGACTGTTTTGGATAATGAAACTGGATGTCAGATCAGTTCTGAATTGTATACCGTAAATGTATGTCCTGTAATAACCAATAACGTTATTGGAGATGATATTAGCATTTGTTATGGAACAAATGCATGTTTTACAGGAAGTGAGCCCTCTGGAGGATGTGATGATCTAACCTATTTATGGCAGGTTAGTACAAATGGCACAACATGGATGGCAGCATGGTGCTGCAATCCAATGGCAAATGATACCATTAATTATTGTACTCCCAATCTTCCTGGTCCTGCAACCTATTATCTTAGAAGGATTGTAACTGGATTAGCGTGTCAATCGATAAGTAATATCGTTACATTGACAGTTTATGCAGAGTTCCAACCTGGAGAAATTGGTGATGATCAAACAATTTGCTATAATACAATTTCTGATCCTTTGTATGAAATTGCCCCCCCAACAGGTGGTGATGGCATTTATACTTATCAATGGCAAAGCGATGTTAATTGCACTGGAACATGGGTTGATATTCCCGGAGCCACAAATCCAGGTTATCAGCCGCCAGCATTAATGGATACTACATGCTTCAGACGAATTGATATGAATATTTGTGATACCTTGCCTACCAATGTTGTTACTATCAATGTTTGGGATGATCTTACACCAGGTGAAATTGGTAATCCTCAAACAATTTGCTATAATACCATTCCAGATCTGTTATATTTCGTTGCAACCCCAACCGGAGGCCAATGTAATGGAGTTCCTGCTTGCTATGCATACCAATGGCAGGAAAGTGTAAATTGCACTGGCACATGGACTGATATTGCCGGAGCAACAGATGCTACCTATCAACCCCCTGCATTAACTGATACAACCTGTTACAGAGTTGTTGTTACGGATATCTGTGGAGTGGTATATACAAATTCAGTTCAAATTAATGTATGGGATGAGTTTGAATTGGTTCTTCCATTGCTTGGAGATACAAGTATTTGCTATAATACTGCTCCTGATTGTCTTGGCCCAGTAGTAGCACTTGGCGGAGCCTTGCAATGATGTTCCCTCATGTTATGGGTATCAATGGTATAACGGAAGTGGTCCAATTGCTGGAGAAACAAATTCAACGCTTTGCTTGGGGAATCTAATAGCAACTGATACTTACTATTGTGAAGTTACTGATGCGTGTGGTGTTTTGAATACCAATACAGTCACAATTACGGTTTGGGACGATTTTAACCTGGGACTATCGGATTTGTTCCTGATCAGTGCAATGTAGATTCAGTCGCTGTGTGTGATGGAACGGCTCCCCCTTGCATTGCTTTCTGCGATGTGCCATCCGGTGGAGAGCCTGGAATCTACACGTATCAATGGTTGAATTCATTGGATGGTTTAACCTTTACTCCAATTCAGGGCGAAACCAATGATACCCTATGCCCACCAGCATTGTATGAACATACCTATTACAAATGCCAGGTTACAAATTTGTGCGCAACTGGTGTAACCAATATAGTTAAAGTTCATGTTTGGGATCCTTTTGCTGCTGGTACAATAGAAGGAGACCAGGTTATTTGTTACAATACCATACCAGATCTCCTCGTTGAAATAGCTTCTCCAACAGGTGGTGATGGCATTTATACTTATCAATGGCAAATGGACGTAAATTGTCTTGGTGTCTGGGTTGATATTCCAGGTGCAACAGACCCAACTTATCAACCACTTGCATTGACAGATACTACCTGCTTCAGGCGAATGGATATGAATTTCTGTGATACTCTGCCTACCAATTTTGTCACTATAAACGTATGGGATGATCTTGTTGCAGGCACTATAGGTGATGATCAGACAATTTGCTACAATACTATTCCCAATCTTTTATATTTTACTCAAACTCCAACTGGAGGTCAGTGCAATGACGTTCCCGCTTGCTATACATACCAATGGCAGGAAAGTGCATATTGTACCGGCACATGGGTTGATATTCCAGGAGCAACTGGTGCAACTTATCAACCATCTGCATTAATAGATACAACCTGTTTCAGGGTTGTTGTAACGGATTTCTGCGGTACAGTAGAAACTCTTCCAGTTCAGATCAATGTATGGGATGATTTGGAACCAGGTATAATAGGTGATGACCAGACTATTTGTTACAATACCATTCCTGATCCTTTATATTTTACTCAAACTCCAACAGGAGGCCAATGCAATGGTGTTCCTGCTTGTTATACTTATCAATGGCAGGAAAGCGAAAATTGCACCGGCACATGGGTTGATATTGCAGGTGCTACCAATGCTACTTATCAACCTCCGGCACTATTGGATACAACCTGTTTCAGAGTTGTTGTAACTGATTTCTGTGGGGTTGTAGAAACACTTCCTGTTCAGATTAATGTTTGGGATCCATTGGATGTTGGCGAAATTGGATTTGATTATATGGGCCAATGTCTAGATTCAGTTGCAGTTTGCTACAATACAGCACCTGATTGTATAGGTTTCTGTGTCACTCCATCGGGTGGTGAACCTGGAATGTATACCTATCAATGGTTGGCTTCCAATGATATGGTTAATTTCACTCCAATTATTGGAGCTGAAAATCCAGAATATTGCCCACCAGCTCTTTTGGAGACTACATACTACAAGTGCCAGGTTACTAATCCTTGCGATGAAGGCCTAACCAATGCAGTTACTGCATTTGTCTGGAATGAATTTATTGCCGGAACAGTTGGAAATGATCAGGTTATATGTTACAATACAATGCCAGATAGTCTTGTAGAGTTGAATCCTGCAACTGGTGGTGATGGTTTGTATACCTATCAATGGCAGATTGATGTAAATTGTCTGGGATTATGGGTTGACATTCCTGGAGCTACCGCTCAAGGTTATCAGCCACCAGCCTTAACAGATACTACCTGCTTCAGACGCATGGATATGAATTTCTGCGATACTTTGCCTACCAATACCGTTACCATAAATGTTTGGGATGATCTTGTAGCAGGCACAATAGGTAATGATCAGACAATATGTTACAATACCATCCCTGATCCGTTATATCCAATAATAACTCCCACAGGCGGAGAATGTAATGGAAATGCAGCATGTTATACATATCAATGGCAGGAAAGTGTAAATTGCACTGGTACATGGACTGATATACCAGGTGAAATAAATGCAATGTATCAACCTCCTGCACTAACTGATACAACATGCTACAGGCTTGTTGTAACTGATTTCTGTGGTGTGGTAGAAACACTTCCTGTTCAGATTAATGTTTGGGATCCTCTGGATGTTGGCAATGTTGGATTTGATCCAGATTGTGCACTGGCAGATACAGTTTGTTACAATACTGCTCCTGCATGTATTGATTTCTGTATTTTGCCTACAGGTGGTGAGCCTGGAATGTACACATACCAGTGGTTGTCATCTCTCGATAATGTAAACTTTACTCCAATTGGGACTGAAAATCCAGAATACTGTCCACCAGCACTTACTATAACAACTTATTATAAGTGCAGGTTACAAATCCTTGCGAAACTGGAATTAGCAATGTAGTTACAGCTTTTGTCTGGGATGAATTTGTTGCTGGTCAGATCATTGAAGATCAAGAGATATGCTACAATACAGTTCCTGATTGCTTAGCATTTAGTGTACCTCCTTCAGGTGGTAATACAATTGTTGGCTATACTTACCAGTGGTATGATTCATTTGGGCCTATTGCTGGTGCGAATAATACAACCTATTGCCCGCCGGCATTGACAGCTACTGAAACCTATTATTGCGAGGTTACTAATCCGTGCGGAGTGCTTAATACCAATACAGTGACAATAAATGTCTGGGATGAATTCTTTGCAGGAAGTATAGGATTTGAAATTGATCCGTGCACTGTTGTTTCAGAAACAATTTGTTCTGGTGATATTCCAGGCCTTTAATAGATGTTTGTACGAACCCAACTGGTGGTGATGGGACATATTATTACCAGTGGCAGGTAGATTCATTATGTACTGGAAACTGGATGGATATTGCAGGTGCTACCAACGCAAATTATCAACCACCTGCATTGATCAATCCTTCAGTTTTGGATGATGGTCCTATTTCATATTGTTTCAGACGTATTGATATGAACTTCTGCGATACCATACCAACCAATAGCGTTGAGGTTGTAGTAAATTCATTACCTCGTCCATTTGAGATTGTAGGTGAGAAATATGTTTGTGCAAATACTACAGAACAATATTGTGTATATCCTATTGGTGCCGATGATCCTTACTCATATAGTTGGTCGGTAACTGGAGGAATACTCGATCCAACAAATTGCTGTGATACATGCGCTATTATTGATTGGGGTCTTGGACCTATCGGTATTATTATAGTTACCAGGGAGAATGAAGTTACAGGCTGTCAAATTTATGACACTTTAATTGTAGAAATCAATCCTATTCCAAATCCTGTTATTACAGGACCGGTTGTGGTTGATGAAGGTGAAACTGTAGTTTATTCTGTTCCATTACTGCCTAATCAAGTCTATAGCTGGTTTGTTACAGGAGGAGTAATTCTGTCAGGAGGAGGTACTCATGCAGTTACCGTTGAATGGGGACAATCTGGTATGGGTCATATCTTAATCTCGCAAAAGGATAATAGCCATCCAGAAACAGGATGCTGTGGATTTGCTGAGCTAGATATTACCATTAATCCTACTGGAGTACCTGAAATAAGTGGCGTGGTATCCTATAATAATAACTACGGAACATTCATGAATGATGTGGATATTGATCTGCGTGATTTATATGGTGTTGTAGTTCAGTCTACCACTACCCATTTTGACTTGGGCACAGTACAGCATGGTTATTATGATTTCTTCAATGTAATTGATGGAAATTATACTACTGATGTAACTACAACAATTCCTTATGGAGGCGTAAATGCAACGGATGCATTGGCCATTAAACTACACGCTATAGCACAGCCTGGATTTATTTTGACAGGTTTGCCACTAGAGAGTGCTGATGTTAATGCCAGCGGAACCGTAAATGCAACGGATGCATTGTATGTAATTTACCGTACAATCAATTACATTAGTGCTTTCCCATCAGGAGATTGGGCATTTGATGATCAACCTCTGGTTATAGCCGGAGCACCTGTTGTAAACAACATTATGGGTCAGTGCTATGGTGATGTGAATGGTTCGTATATCCCAACTGGATTTAAGGATTCCTATAATTATGAATTGTTAACAGAAGGAACGAAAAACATTGAACCGAATGACGTATTTGAATTGCCTGTAAGGGTGACAAATAATACAAAACTAGGAGCTATGTCGTTGTTCCTGAATTATCAGAATGAACTTGTTGAAGTGATTGATGTTACCAGCATCGATAATGACAACATGCTTTATACTGCAGATGGCAACTCAATAAGAATAGCCTGGAGTAGCACGAATGCATATTCACTGTCGAGTGAGGATGTCATTGTTACACTTACATTAAGAGCATTAACAGACATCACGTACGATGATCGGTTAATTACATTGAGCGAAGGAACTGAATTTGCAAATGAAGTTGCCAGTGTTATCGATAATATGACCCTTAAAACACTTGGTGTAAGCACCACTGGATCTGTGGGTTATGCTCTTAGTCATAACTTCCCGAATCCATTTACAGAATATACTGATATTCAGTATACGATACCTGAAAGTGGCCGGGTTGTGTTAGTAGTATATGACATTCTTGGAAATAAGATTTCAACCTTGGTTGATGCAGTCCATGAAGCCGGGACTTATACCGAAAGGTTCCTCGTGAAGGACAATAATCCTGGAGTATACATCTATGAAATTCAGGTTGAAGGTGAAACTTCTGAGTTCAGAGACCTGAGAAAGATGGTAATTAAATAGATTAATTAATTTCTAAACTGAAGGGGAAACTCCCTCTTCAGTTTATTAATGCAAATAAACAGACTGTGAAAAATATTGGAATACAAATATTATTTTTAATTGTTTTCTCAACGTTTCTTTATTCACAGACGACAGAATTAACTGTTGGAACAGGTATTGTTTGCCCAGAAGAAGAAGTTTTGGTTCCGATTGATGTAACGGACTTCAATGATATAGGGGCATTTACAATATTTATTGGCTATGACACGGCTGTTTTAACATTTATCGAGCATCTAAATGAAAATTCTGAAACACAGGGTATTTATTCCAATGCGATGGTCACACCCGCAACACAAATTGGTATCAGTTGGAGCAGTATTAATTCAGCAAATATCAGTTCAGGGAAATTGATTGATTTGAAGTTTTTCAGTATCATACTGAAAATTGTTCATTGATATTTAACCCTGGATGTGAACTTGTAAATTCTTCCCAAATAGTAGATTTCATATCTACGGATGGAAGCATTATGCAGAGTGATCCTTTGATCATTCAAATCCTTCTGATGTTACGATTGATGAAGGAAATGATGTTGTTTTCTCTGTAGCTGCAAGTGAGGTTGATCTATACCAGTGGCAGAGTAGTGATGACCAAGGCACAACATGGATTGACATTAGTAATAGTGCTCAATATATGGGAGTAAATACGAATTCGCTTACCATTAACTCTGTGTCGTACAATATGAATGAAAATCAATTCAGATGCCAGCTTTGTTATGAAAATTGTTGCATCTTTTTTTGGAGCCAGCTTTTTTATTTGTTAATCAATTATCTGTTCATGATCATTTCCACATTGTAAACCAAGAATTGCTCAATGTTTCTCCAAATCCTTTTTCTGCTTCATTTGAAGTGTCCTGTAATGTTAATTTTGCAGGACTATTGATAATCAATATTTATGATTGTCTGGGTAAGAATTGCTTTTGCATTCGTGAAGTTGTGGATAAAGGAGTTTATCATTATTCATTGGACGAAATTAATTTATTGAATGAGTTTTATGTATGTTCTTGTGAATTGATCAGCAGTTACGAACGACAAATTTGCATTAAAAAATTAATTAAAATACGGGATTGATAATTGGTAGATTACTTTAAATGTTAAATAATTAGATATGAAAAATAAAATTATTTTACCAATAATATTTTTGATCATCTGGCCACTTATTATGTTTGGCCAAACAGCCACAGTTTCCATTGGAAGTGTGACTGCCAATCCCGGGGATGATATCAATGTGCCGATCAATGTATCTTCTTTTACTGATGTCGGTGCCATTACTTTGTATATTGGTTATGATCCAGCTGTACTGTCATATCAAGGGTTGAATAATATCCATCCTGAAGTATCAGGAATTTATGGCAATGCTATGACAAATCCCGATCAAATTGGACTTGTCTGGATTGCGAATCCTCCAAATTTTGCAAATATTGCTTCCGGCAAAATGCTGGATTTGCATTTTACATATATTGGAGGTTCCTGTGATCTTGTATTTAATGCCGGTTGTGAAATAGTCGATTCTGGCCTTCAACCCATTCCTGTAAATTACAGTGGTGGTTCAGTCGGACCGATAGCTCAACCCGTAACTGCAAGTATTGGAACAGTATTGGCTAATGCTGGTGACGAAGTCCTCATTCCCGTGGATGTTACAGGTTTCATCGATGTTGGCGCCATTACCTTTTTTATTGGTTATGATGAAAGTGTTTTAACTTTCATTGGAATTGAAAATATTAATTCTGAAGTAACCGGTTTACAAGGGAATGCAATGACTAATCCAACTGAGGTTGGAATCGTATGGAGCGCTGATCCTCCTAATTCTGCAAATGTTTCTTCCGGGAAATTATTTGATTTGAAATTTTTCTATAAAGGAGGAAACTGTGACCTGATATTTAGTGATGATTGCGAAGTTACTGACCCTGGACTTGTACCCATCTATGTTGATTATACTGATGGTAATATCAACCAGGCTTCTTCATCTCTTACTGCATATATTGGCGATGTGACTGCTAGTATCGGGCAGGAAGTTCTTGTCCCTATGGATGTTACAAATTTCTCAGATGTTGCTGCAATGACCTTCTATATTGGCTACGATCCTGCGGTTGTTTCATTTATTGGGTTGGAAAACATTGATCCTGCAGTTAATGGTATCAATGCCAACACTCTAATCGGGCCAGACAGGATAGTAGTTGTTTGGACAGCAACACCTCCCAACTATTTGAGTATTACCGGTAAACTTTTTGATTTGAAGTTTATATACAATGGAGGCGATGGAATTCTAACTTTTGATCCAGGTTGTGAAGTTACCAATTCATTATTGATTTCATTGCCGGTTACTTATTTTAATGGTTCGGTTTCTTTGTCTACTGAAGAAACAAGTATAACAACTGATATTGTCTTCAGTGACCCGGGTTTTGAAGTATTGGTGCCCGTAACTACATTAAATTTCTCAAATATCGGGGCATTGACTTTATACATTGGATATGACCCTGCTGCATTGTCATTTATTGGATTGGAAAATATCCATCCACAAATATCTGGTGTTGTAGCAAATACCATGTCTGCTCCTGATCGAATTGGTATTGCGTGGACGGCAAATCCTCCTTCATTTGCAAACATAGCAGATGATAAATTATTTGATTTGAAATTTGTTTTTAATGGTGGAAATGGCAGCCTTAATTTTATTGCAGGTTGCGAATTGACAAATTCCAATCTGATGGAAGTGCCGGTTTCATTATATGATGGTGGTGTTTATGCACCCGTATATCTGAACCTTAAAGACTTCTTAGAAGGGCCTTTTAATGGTGAGGATTTGGACAATAGTGTAAATAATATTTTACCCTTGGGTCAATCATATAATAAATTGCCATGGAATTATGCAGGAGTTGAAAATGTTCCTTCAATGCCCGATCCTGATATTGTTGATTGGATTTTAATCGAATTGAGGGAAACAAGCGGCAATTCTTCAACTGCAACACCTGATAAAAGAATTGCATCACAGGCTGGTTTTATTTTCAAGGATGGAACCATTGTCGGTCATGCAACTTTGATACCTATTCGTTTTGATATTATCCTCAATGACAATCTTTATGCTGTGATCTGGCACCGGAATCACCTGGGTGTTATGTCTGCACTTCCACTTGCGGAAAATGCAGGAATCTATACCTATGACTTTACTACTGGTGGAGATAAAGCTTATGGCGGAATTGAAAGCCAGAAGGAGGTTGCACCTGGTGTTTGGGCGATGATTTCAGGTGATGGAGATGCAAATGGGCTAGTTGATATAAACGATAAACTTAATATTTGGTCAACTAACGTTGGAAAGTCTGGTTATCTTGAGGGAGATTTTAATATGGATGGACAGATTGATAATCAGGATAAATCAGATGCCTGGATCAGTAACATCAACCTCGATTGTAAAGTACCAAACTAGCGAAAATGTTCTGAGTTCTTTTTTCTTTGAGGAACTCAGAACATTTACTCTCAAAGATATTTGCTCATCTTCGCAAATAATTTCCAAATTAACCCTGTATTCGGCAATACAGGGTTTTTTGTTTGCTATAATTACGATATTTAGAGAATTATTAATTACTATTTTTACGATACCTGTAACATCTGATTTTTTAATGGGTCATTTAAATAAACAATAAATTTTTTGGAAGCTTCTGAAAAAAATATTCACCAGGAATTAATTGATAAGTGCCGTGCAAACGACAGGATAGCTCAGTTTGAAATTTATAAAATTTATTATAGACCCATGTACAATGCAAGTTTAAGAATACTGAACAATGAAGCCGAAGCAGAAGATGTGATGCAGGAGTCTTTTCTGGACGCTTTTCGCAAGATTCAGGACTATAAGGGCGAAGGAAATTTTGGAGGTTGGCTGCGCCGCATTGTTGTAAATAATTCCATTGATGTCATCAAAAAGAAAGGAAACGATTCCGGTTGATGAAAACCTGTTGGAGGTTGAGGATGAGCCTTGACAATTATAATGAGGACATAGAATACATGGTGGATGAAATAAAAAATGCTATTAAACAATTATCAGAGGACGACAGGGTTATTATTTCCTTTTTCTTTTTGAAGGTTACGATCATGAAGAGATTGCCCAGATATTAAACATTAACAACAATGCTTCGCGTACCTGTTTTTCGAGGGCCAGGGCCAGGTTGTTAAAAATGCTATCAATGCAACGGTCATTTGAAATGTTTCACCCTAATTAGTAAATTGATAAGAGATGAAACGAATTGAGGACATAATCAAAAAAATCAGGAGGCTTTTCACGACAGTGAACCCAATGCCGGGCATTTTGAAAGGTTCCGGGAAAAACTGGAACAATCGCAGACCGGTATTGAGGAGAACTGGTTCGAGCGAAATAATCTATTCCTGAAAATTGCCGCTGCCATTATCCTGTTTGCAGCAATTTCTACGCTTATCTATACCGATAAATTTTCTTTTGTAAGAAATGCTTTGACTGATCAGATTGTAGCGGCTGAGTTACCCGCTGAGATTGTTGAAGTGATGCAATATTACAATGTTATTACGGATAAAAAAGTGAGCCAGATTGATGACCTGGCTATTTCGGATGAGGAAGCAGACCGTGTGAAACAAATGGCCTATGCCGAATTGAAAACCCTGGAAGATGCAAAGGTTGACCTGGAACAGGAATACATGCGAAACCCGAATAACGAACGCATCATGAATGCCTTGTTACTTAATCAAAAGAAACGGTCGGAAATATTGGATAAAATTATTAAATCGTTGAACCAAATAAACTAAAATATAAAAACATGAAAACAATTAAATTAAGCCTGGTCATCACTTTGTTGGGGTTCTTTGCATTGCAGTTGTCGGCTGGCGAAGAGTTTACAAAAAAGATCAGCAAGTCGTTTGATGTGAGTAAAGATGCTGTGCTTTCGGTTAAAAACAAGTTTGGCAAAGTCAATTGTATAAACTGGGATAAAAACTCTATATCCATCGAAGTTACCATTACCGTTGAGGCTTCTAACCAGGAAAAGGCAAATAAGTACTTTAACGGGATAGATATTGCAATAAATGGCAGCAGCGACCGGGTAACTGCGGTTACTACCATGGAGGGCAAAGCATTTGACAGTAACAATAATGAATTCAGTATTGATTATATGATCAATATGCCGAAATCCATTAGTGTTGAAATCGATAATAAATTTGGGGACATTCTTTTGGATGAAGTGCAGGGACCGGCCAAAATTGATTTGGGATACGGCACCCTCAATGCCAAACGCCTCGTAGGGGATGCGAATAAACTTTCGATCAAATTCAGTGAAGGGTTTATCGGGTATGTAAAAACCGCTGATCTGGAATTGCAGTATTCCGAGTTGGAAATAGAAGAAGTTAACGATATGGTTGCTGATTCTAAATTCTCCGAATTGCAGTTGGGGAAAGTTGATGTGCTCACCCTGGAGACCAGTTATGATGATGATTTTATAGGAAGTGTCAGGGACCTTGATGTGGAAGCCGATTTTTCTGATGTTGAAATCAGAAGCCTTAGTGAACGATTGATTGCTGAGTTTGATTACGGAGATTTGAAAGTAAAAGATGTAGATAAGAGTTTTAAACTCATTGAATTGTCAAATAGCTTTTCAGATGCTAAAATCGGATTTCATTCCGAAGCAAGTTACAGGTTGTCCGCAACCGTTAAAATGGGAGATCTTAACTATCCGCATGATAAAGCTCGTTTATCGATAGTTGATTTGTCCTACACTTCGAATAAATATGAAGGAGTTGTTGGCGATGACCCCGATACCTCTTCAAAAGTAATCGTAGAAGCAAAGAATTCAGGCGTAAATTTATATTATCGGTAAACAGAATTGTTCAATAAATAACCATTTAATCATTAACACTATGAGAAAAATTAGAATTAATCGTTTAGTCAACCTTACAGCAATCCTTATTATTTTTCTAACATTCGAATCTGGATGTACCTATGGGTTTGGCAGTATAAAAGGAAATGGTAATGTCATAAAACAGGAAAGGGAATTGTCTTCCTTCAGTGGATTGGATATTGGTGGTGCTTTTAAAGTATTTCTGGCACAAGGCGACCGTGAATTTGTTATTGTTGAAGCGGATGAAAATCTGCTTGAGGTAATTTCAACGGAAATCCGGGGCGGAACCCTTGTTATAAAGACAACAGAGGATATCAGGGATTCAGAAGCCTTGAATATTTACCTGACTTTCAAAAACCTGGAGGAAATGGATATCAGTGGAGCATGTAAACTTATTTCCGAGGGTAAACTGAAGTTTGGTGACCTGGAAATGGAGTTCAGCGGAGCTTCTGATATTGATCTGAAATTTTCGGCCAATACGGTAGAACTTGATTGCAGCGGAGCCAGTCAGATTGAATTTTATGGAAGTGCTGAAAGCGTTGAATTGGATTTGTCAGGAGCTTCTCATTTTGATGCCTTCGATTTTGAAGTGAATAGTTTTGAAGTTGATGTTAGCGGAGCCTCACATGCTAAAGTTTTTGCCACCAAAGAACTTTCGGCTGAAGTATCGGGAGCGGCAAGTGTTAAGTATAAAGGCGATCCCAATATCACAAATTTTGATGTATCGGGAGCGGCAAGTTTGAAAAAGTACTGATAGGATTTGATTTGTAAACGGGAGGCCGTGACAATCCTGAACGATGAGTTTGTCACGGCCTTTTTTTTAAAAAGTTGTGACTTTTTTTATTAAATACGTATAAATGAAATTAAAATTCTGATCGAAAAAAACAATTTTAAAGTCCGGACGATTTGACTTAATTCCAATCCCTGTATGAACCGAAGCAATACCATTGAACTGGTGGATTTCCTGAAGGGTTTTTCCATTTTTACAATTGTGGTTTTTCATGTGCTTAAGACTTTGCCCATGTCGCCACTGATGACAAAATTTATTTTTCTAGGCGGTACAGGCATACATGCTTTTATGCTCATTTCAGGTTTTGGCCTTTACTTGTCATGGATCAGGCGGCCTATGACCTATTTGGAATTTTTGAAAAAGCGCTTTGTTAAAATTTATGTCCCTTACATTTTTGTTGTTACTTTGATTGCCATTGTTTCACTTATCATTCCAATCTACAAAAGTTCATGGTATTATTATTTGGGCCATGTGCTGCTTTACAAAACTTTCGATGAAAGCATTGTCGGCAGTTTCGGTGATCATTTTTGGTTTCTTTCTACCATTTTCCAGTTTTATTTTATTTTTCCCGTACTTGTCAAACTCAAAGAAAAATTGTCAACAACAAAATTTATGGCAGCTGGTATGGCCGTGAGTTTCGCATGGATCCTGTTGGTGCTTGTACTCGGGAAGGAATATATGCGGACCTGGAACAGCTTCTTCTTTCAATACATGTGGGAGTTTATGCTGGGAATGGTGCTGGCAGCTTTTTATGTGGAAAAAAGGAGGGTTCTGCCCGCTAAGAATGTTTATATTTTACTTCTCGGGTTATCAGCATTGGTTGTCCACGGCTTTCTCGCTATCCAACTGGGCGGTTTGGGCAGGATGGTGAACGATATCCCTGCCTTGATGGGTTATACTTTTTTTGCCGTATTCATTTACCGGTTGAAAAAATTTCTCGTAAACCGTTTTTTCCTTTTCACGGCTACCATTTCTTTTTCGCTTTACCTGATGCACGTCGTGGTACTGAAGCTAGTGGCATACTATTCATTGCAATGGGGCTTTGATGTCGGATATTGGTCTTGCCCGTCAATTTTATGTTTGCTTATGGTCTCGCCTATTATTTTAATTTGGGATCATTTATTTTATAAGGTGCGCTGGATGAGGGGAAAATCAGGGATTTTCACAAATCATATGAAAGCCGGTTATCCCCTATTTGCTTCAAAGGTCAACTTGATTGAGATTTTTGTAAAGCATCATCCCCAAAGAAGCACCGAAGAAATTATAATTGTACTCACCATCAGTTTTATAGGGAAGTAGCATGGGATTGCTGCAATTGGTAAAATGCACTGATTGTCATACGGCCTTTTTCTAAGTTTAATACCAACCCTAAGCCGGCAATTAGTGAGAAGTTCCCTGTTTCAGTCAAACCATTTTCTCCTCTTTGCGGGTGACAGGCATACCCTAAATCAACGTATTGGAAGTGACTGATTTTATGCTTTTAAAAAACCGGAGAGCGTATGGGAATGTTGGAACGGTGTACTAATTGAGCCAATGTTCATATCCAAAACCCAACCCCAGCGTCGGTGCCTGGTATTTTATTCCATTCACGGATAAAAGGCCGAGTTGATTCAACATTATAGGAGGTAAAACTCGTCGTATTTTAATTAGTCAAAGACCCGGAAATTGCAAAAGCTCGGAGCTTGTTGAAGTATTTTATTTCATCAGGCTGTGGTGTATGGAGTAATGATAATTAGAATTATTGAAACAAATAATAATGAAGGCAATTCGGCTTCCTTTGTGCTATATTTAATTATTTTAAAGGTTTGCGCCTTTATTCAATCTGGCCCCCTACCAAAAGAAATTTTAAAATTTCTGTATACCGTAAATGATTTATTGTAATTTTGCCACGGGTGTCTTATACGACCGGCCTCGTTGAATCCCCAGGACCGGAAGGTAGCAAGGGTAGACGTTGTAGCGGTGCGATGTAAGTAGCTGTCTCTTTTTTATAATTCTCCTCTTTTTTATGTATCCAAATTATGTTATTTTTATAGACTTAATAATTGATCACGAGGATTTATGATACCCGCCCTGAAATTGCTTTTGTCATTAACTGTTTTATTGCTCTGTTGCACATACCCGGGGCTCTCACAATCTTTCATTTTATCAAAAATTTTACAGTAAATGATGGCCTTCCCAGCTCTCCAAGGTTTATGATATGATGCAGGATGCTAAGAATATATCTGGTTTTACTACTGAAAATGGGGTTGCTCGTTATGACGGTTATGAATTTAAAGTCTTTACAGCCCGCGATGGCCTCCCGATAATCTCCCACATTGAAACTGTATCAGGATTTTATTGGCAGGGCTCCGGTTTTTATCTTTATAGCGGTAATATATAAGCTATTACAAAGAGGATAGGATAATTCACATTGGGTTAATGATTCCATTTCAAAAGTTCTGGAGATCAATTTCTTTTGATAATATTTATGTTGATACACTTGACAACGTGTTATCATACATATATGGTGGTATATATAATAAATTGTCAAATCTATTGAGTTTATCGGCCATGATGATTATGGAAGTTGCCATAAGAATTACAGTTTCATGTTCTCTATCTCGAAGATCACTCCGATGGATACATTTTGGGAATTGTTGGGAATTATTCAAAGCAGGCAGAGGAAAAGATCATGAAAGCCGGAAATGGATGGCATCACCATTTTTTAGTACCCAAAATTATTTGTATCAGCATAAAAAATTCTTCAAAGTCAATCCGGAAAGGTATTATATTTCATTAGAAATGAATTACGATTGGTCGAGAATAACCTATTATGACTAGATGAATTTCCCAAATGATATTCTGTGTTTGTATGTCGATAAATCCAACAATTTGTGGGTCAGTTTAAATTTTGATGGTATTTATATGTACCCAAATTGTGACTTGGAAGCCACACCTGAACATTATCTTAAAGGGTATACGGTTTCTAAGGTAATCCATGATAAATCAGGGGCTTATTGGTTTTCAACTGGTCGAATAACATGGAGTTTATCTCGTACCTTCATTTAACTTTAAGAATTACGATTCACAAAATATTAAATTTGAATTAAAATTATAGGACTACGATTTTCATTAAGAATAATAGTTTTTTTCTTCAAAGAAAATAGAAAGATGTGGCTCTTTTGCAATTAGAAAAATGAGATTCCAAAAAAATGTTAAAGAATTAATTTTAGAAGAAATGTTCATTCTAATTATAAATGACAATAATTTCATGATTTGACTTGATCCTTTGGGTCATTTTGTACACTTTACTTGCATTACACAACTTTCCCGCAGGCGAACACTTTCGATACCATTCAGCAAGTATTCGGCTATGATTTTGTTCTCAGTTATATGATAACTCCATAATGTCGGTCAGGTGAATAGATTTATTCAACTGTAAAAGAGTTTTATTTATATACAATTTCTAACATTTATGATGCTACTTATTCACCAAAATGAAGGATTCTAATCATTTGGTTAGGAGCATTCATGGTTTAAAAACTTTTGAGAAACAAAAAGATTTAGCACTTCAAAAAGATGACCCTGTTTTAAATGATTCATTTTGATATAAATTCTATCTCTAAACAACTTTAAGTTATACTTTGACAATGGGTCAAGCACAGAAGGAGATTCTGTTAATTACTTAAATGAGGACAATGGACTTAGCAGCAACTGCATCAAAGTGATTTTTGTGGAAGATTGACTTCAATGTATTTGTGACTAACAGAGGCTTAAATCAAATCACTATTGATGAATCTGATAATAGCAGGTATTCAATTGTTTATTATACAATTCCTGATGGCTTGCCCTCAAACGAGATCAACGATATCGCGAAGATTGATGAAGTTATATGGCTATTGCTACCGATAAAGGCTTTGTTTCTTTCCAATTCGGCAAGTTCGATAAGAACTCATTCCCTCCTCCCTTATATTTCGAAAGCATTTCCATAAATGAAGAAAAGCCATAGAAGGTTTTGCAGAGAATCGTTTTAATTATAATGAAAACAGCCTTCTCTTTTACATTCAGGGGCAATAAATTTCGGCACCTGCCAATCTAATTATTATTACAAACTTGAAGGCCTGAGGAACAGTGGCTGAAAAAACAAAAGTATTTCAGTCAGGTTTCCCGATTTGTTGCTCCGGAAAGTACAATTTCATAGTTAAAGCGAAAAACATTGATGGCGATTGGGGCCAACCGGCAAGTTTTTCGTTTTCAGATTAATAAACATTTCACTCAAACCCTGCTATTTAGCCATTTTGGGTATGACATGTTTGTGCTGTTGAGCTTGCTTAACTTGTTTACAGTATTTTTGGAAGCATTTAAAAACAGATAAAATCCTTTGAAGAGGCAAGTGCTTCTTGCCGAGCAAAACAGCCATTCGATCCCCAAATGAATCCAATAATTTATTTTTAATGCTCTTCAATCTGATCTGAACTTTATTGTTCCAGCAAGACAAAAAATGGCACTTGTATCTTCCCACTTAACCAAATTAATGCGCCGTATTTTAGAGAATTTAAAAGAAAACTGCTATTCCAATTTAGGATAAATACAATATTCGCCTTTATCTTGATCTGAATTTGATTTTGGAGAAACACCTTAATCACAATCTAATTATATTGTTCCAATTAATCTTCTGGATATTGTACCCTTCAATGATCTTACAACCCTTTATTGAAAATTCCATTTGGTATACAAAGCCCAGTGAAACAAGGCCTTTAATTGATGCTGAAGAGGTTAGGAGATCAGTCGATTAAGTTATTATTGAAGACAATTAAAATAGCAGGGAGAAAGCCGTGAATTGCAAAAAGAAGAAAAACTTTAAGTCCATGGGAATAAAAAATACCTCTGAACGGATTGAATTGGCTCAATAAACCAGAATATAATTATGATGAAGTGTTATTGATTTATTTGATGATGCTGATGTCATTAGGAACTATGTAGGGTTCTTGTGTTTGAATATATGATGAACGGTTGGTTCTGATAAATGGTTTTTAACTTATGACGCAAAAATAAGATCCCTGATCGTAGAAGATGAATTCAAAAGATACAGATATTACGATCATTACTAAATGAGTATTGTCCAAGTGAGGTTGGACGATAAAGTACAATGGAAATAGCAGAAGATTCAAGCGAGCAAAAAGTCTGAAACTTGGTTTTTCTAGATATTGTGTACTACCCGATGGTGATGACTAAAATTACTGACTTTGAGAAAAATTTTAAGGTCATCTTTGGTTATCATGAAGACTGTTATACGATTGTAGCCGGAATTGCCGCCTGGGTATTATCTGCTTAAGCCGCAATCATCATATTGACTTTCAAAAAGCGGTTATCGTTTTTGGAATCCAAAGAAAAATTGATATAAAAGAAATGATGACCTTATTATTTTAATTGTAAAAGAACACAGAAAGCCATTTTTGGCTCGCTATTGAGGTTTGAACATAATATAGACTGACCAACCGGGTTATAGCTTTCAGCTATAATTACCGTTTTGTTATTTAATAATCGCAAGACTTTTAGCCTTGCAACCCTGAGTAACTTTGAAGAAATAATTGAAGATAAAGAGCTTCTTCTTACGTCTGACCATATTGGGCACTCTTATTAACTACAATTCATCAAGAAGTGCTATCAAGCATTAGGTGGTGTAATGTGCAAGATAATGATAGGAAATAAATGTTTCAAAGCTAAAAAAACCGGAATTTCTGGAGAAATTGCGAACATTTGCAAAATCCGTATAATCCTGATTAGACATTAATCCGTGCCATTTATCCTTTAGAATGGGCTTCTTATACATTGATGATTGTTTTTTGGGAATATAAAGGTTAGTATTGTATTCATTAAAAGGTATTGGAGGATTTTAAAACGATAAGAAGAATCTTAAACCTGACTTGAATATTATTATCCATTTGTGAAAGACGTAAGAATCGAAAAAAGTACCCACCCCTTCTTATAAGCCTGGCTGAAATGTCCAGGCTTATTTTTTTACTAAAATGGAATCACCTTATTTAAAAAGAATCTAAATTTCGAAAGTATTTTATTTGCTAAACAGAACTTATACAGTAGGTTATGTACTTTGCTTAAAATGATACTAAAAAAATATTACTACTATGTATTGCATAGTACTTTGTTTTGTTATATATTTGCCGCATGAATATTGAAAAAACAAAAGCACAGATGCGAAAGGGGGTCCTGGAATATTGTATCCTATCCATCATTGGACGCAAGGAGGCCTACGCTTCCGACATTTTGTTGAAGTTAAAGGAAGCAGAGTTGATTGTGGTTGAAGGAACCCTTTATCCGTTGCTCACCCGGTTAAAAAATGATGGACTCTTAAGCTATCGTTGGGAAGAATCGAAATCGGGGCCGCCACGAAAATATTACGAAATAACCGAAGCAGGTTTGGATTTCCTTAAAGAGTTGGACGCAGGATGGATTGAACTTGTGGAAGCAGTTGGCCGGCTTGCGGGAAAATAACAATAAAGATATAAGAAACAAAATACCAGGAACCAAAAAGTTACTGAATTTTAATAAAAAATCAAAATAAACAATGAAAAAGACACTAACAGTAAATATCAACGGAATTGTATTTCACATTGATGAAGATGCCTATAACGTTCTGCATGATTATTTGCAAAGTATCAGGCAGCATTTTTCCCGAACCAAAGGTGGGGAGGAAATTATCTCAGATATTGAAGCCCGCATTGCAGAGATGCTTAAAGAGCGTATTGGTGACGATAAACAGGTTATTAACCTGGATGATATTGAGGAGGTGATAAAGGTGATCGGTACGCCCAGAGAATTTGGTGAAGAGATCGGGGAAGAGCCAATTGACTATAGAGAAAATGAAAACGGGAAAAGAACCAAGCGCTTGTATCGTGATCCTGATAATACAATTCTTGGCGGGGTATGCGGAGGTTTGGGAGCTTATTTTCACACTGATCCGGTTTGGTTCAGGATAGCTTTTGTAGTAGCATGCATTCCCGGACTTGGTACACCCTTATTGGTCTATGTGATCCTTTGGGCCATTATTCCGGAGCCAGAACGGCAACTGAAAAGGCTTGAAATGAAAGGAGAAGGTCGTCTTCAAATATCGAAAAATCCATTCGTGAGGAAATAGATAACCTGAAAAACAAGTTCAGCGACTTAACCAATCAGGCCAAACGTTCCTACAAAAAAAAAGCGCTGAGCACAGTTCCGACAAAATGTAGGTAATGCCCTTGGCAGAGTGCTTGAGGTTTTTGTTAAAATTATCCTCGTTTTTGTGGGGATAATTTTACTTGTTGTCGGACTCGCGTGTAGCATTTTTGCAACCCTCTTCGGGTTTGTATAAGGTTTTTTTATTGTTGATTCAAAAGGGATTGATCTTTATTTCAGTATTTCCTGCAATTGTCGATCTGATTCTTGGTCAGGCAGGCAGCAATATGTTCTTTACAACGGGCCTGGTTTTGTTGCTAGGTATTCCGTTACTCATGATCTTATATGGGGGGATTAAACTGATCTTTGGATTGGAAAGAAGCCGGTATGTTGGATTGACAGCATTCAACCTATGGTTGATCGGGCTGATTTTATGTGGTTACTATGGTTTTAAAATTGCCAAAAGTTTTAGCCAACATGGTGTTCATCAGGAAATGGTTTCAATAAAACCATATGAAAACAAACCCTTAATACTTGATGTGGGCGACGATAAACTTTATGATAGAATATACCGCTTCGAAGATTATGTAGAGGTGGACGAAATGAACATGATCCTGACTACCCGTGAAGACGATATCTATTTTGGGCTTCCCAAACTTGAAATTGAAAAGAGTTCAAAGGATTATACCGAACTGGAGATTTTTTATCGAGCCCGGGGAAAGTCGGAGAGACATGCTTCAGAAAGGGCTGAGAAAATAGTTTATAGGTATTCAATTGAAAATAATGTTATCACATTCGACCCATTTTTTAAGCTAGGGGATAAAGAGGTTTGGCGTGAGCAGCAGATTGATATAGTGTTAAAAGTGCCAAAGGGAACCTATTTACAATTCAGCGATGACATGTATAAAATCCTGAAAAACCGTCGTCATTCCTCTTGCAGGTTATCGGGTGAAACCTGTGTTATGACTGACTCTGGTCTGGAAAAGCCGAATTTGAACCTGTCCCTTTGAGGAAGCAGTACCTCCGTCGAAATCGAGAATTCTGATGAAAATGCAGCGGATAACCAAAAATCAATATCGATGATAGGAAAACTGTATTATAATTTTCTTGAGTTATAGGATATCAGGCATAGGTTATTTTTGTTTAGTTGGATTGTAACCCGCATTTTCATAAATCTTTCAGGTTTAGGAATACAATGCGGGTTAATTTGTATTTTAGCCTGCTAAATAGTTAAGGAAGATTTGAGCAGAATAGTATTGATCGGAGCAGGAAATGTCGCAACCCATTTGGGTATAGCACTCTCTAAATCAGGAAATGAAATTGTCCAGGTTTATAGCAGGACGGATAATTCTGCTATTGCTTTAGCAAGAAAGCTGGATACAGAATTTACCACAAGTTTATCCTCAATTAATAGAAATGCAGACTTATTTCTTCTCACTGTTTCCGATGATGCCCTGTCCAATGTTTTGAAAGATTTAAATGTTGGAAATAATTTGTTGGTCCATACTTCAGGCTTTTTATCCATGGATGCCCTTGCAAGAAATTCGGAAAATTATGGGGTTTTTTATCCTTTACAAACGTTCTCAAAATCCCGGAGCGTTGAAATGAGAACCATGCCTGTATGCATTGAAGCCAACTCGGAAAAGAGTCTTGGAATTCTGAAATCGCTTGCAAGACAGATTTCAGATGATGTGAGGAATGTGAACTCGGAGCAAAGAAGAAAACTTCATCTGGCTGCGGTATTTGCTTGTAACTTCGCTAATTATATGTATTCAGTTGCAGCTCAAATACTGGAAGATTCAGGCATTGATTTTGATATTTTGAAACCATTGATTGCAGAAACCGCTGCAAAGATTCAGGATATGATACCGCTAGAAGCTCAGACGGGCCCTGCAATTCGAGGTGATAAAAGCATTATGGATGCTCATTTGAAAATGCTGGAACAATACCCGGAATTCAGAGCGATATATAAATTGATAAGTACCGAGATCGAAGAATCACACAGGCATTTTGCGGTTGGAAAGAGAACTAAACACTGAAAACTGAAAAACATGAACAATATACTATGAGAAATTACAAAACCTTACTAAAGCAAATTAATACGTTCATCTTTGATTATGACGGAGTATTGACCGATGGAACCGTTATTTTGCAAGCAGATGGTGAAGCATTGCGCACCGCCAATGTGAAAGATGGATATGCCTTGCAATTGGCGGTAAAAATGGGTTACAATGTAGTCATTATCTCTGGGGGCAATTCCGCATCCATGAACAAGCGGTTTGAAGCATTGAAGATCAAGGATTTTTATTTGGGAGTTGAAAATAAGCTGGTGGTTTTTCAAAACTACCTCAGGGAGAAAGGAATCAAAGCAAATGATGTTTTGTATATGGGCGATGATATTCCGGATTACAAAACGATGAAAGAAGTCGGAATAGCATGTTGTCCGGCAGATGCTTCACCGGAAATTAAATCCATTTCTCATTATATTTCAGATAAGCCCGGTGGTAAAGGTTGTGTGCGGGATGTAATTGAGCAAACCCTGAAAATACAAGGGAAGTGGATGACTGAAGACGGCTTTAAGTGGTAATGGAATTGTTGTCCGAAGGACTCCTACGGAGAATTGTTGAATTGTTGAATTGCTGAATTGCTGAATTGTTGAGTTTTAGAATTATTGAATTTCAAATCAAATATTGAATATCATATATCATAAATCATATTTCATTTTGTCACCTTATTTAAAAATAATCCGGCTTCCCAATCTGCTGATCATTATTCTGACCCAGGTTTTGCTTCGCATTTGTATTATAGGTAATTTCTACAGCTTGAGTGATGTGGAAATGGCTTTGAGCAATGGCAACTTTGTTTTACTGGTTATTGCCACTGTTTTAATAGCAGCAGGTGGTTATGTGATCAATGATTATTTCGATGAGGAGGTTGATAAAATAAATAAACCGAACAAGTTGATCTGTGGTAACCTGATCAAGCGACCGGCTGTGATGATGTACTATTGGACATTAACATTGCCTGGAGTCCTTTTTGGAATGTATCTTGCCTTGATGGTTAATTATTTTATCCTCGGGTTTATCTTTGTTGCCATTGCTATTATGCTGTATTTATACTCTCAGAGATACAAGCAGCGGGTTTTAATTGGTAATTTATTAATTTCCATTTTATCTGCAATGGTCGTGCTAATTGTCTGGATTTTTGAATTCTATTCACTCCAGGATAATTTAATGCATTATGTGGAGGTTATGAAATACCTAAAATTTATTGGCAATATTGTGCTGGGATATACTCTCTTTGCGTTTCTAGTTTCGTTTATTCGTGAAATATTGAAAGACATTGAGGATATTAAGGGCGATCAGGCAGCAGAGTACAGAACTTTGCCAATTGCGAAAGGAATTGTTTTCTCGAAAAAACTGGCAATGAGTTTACTCATATTCGTCATCATTGTACTGGGTGTCACCCAGTACTTATTGTGGACAGAGCAGTTTCACCTGGTTTTCTGGTATTTCCTTGTAGCCCTGCAACCACTGTTACTGTATGTATTTTTTCAAACGAAAAAGGCAAAAGTGAGTGAAGATTTCCAATTTCTGAGCAATGCGATGAAAGTAATCATGGTCGCCGGAATCTTATCCATGCAGTTGTTTTATGTAAGTTTTTAATATGTTAGCCGAAACCCTTAAGAGTTATAAGATCATCCTCGCATCGCGATCACCACGGCGGCAGCAACTTTTAAATAAATTGGGGCTTGCATTTGAAGTCTCACCTATGGATGTTGATGAATCCTATCCGTCACATTTAATCCATGAAGAGATTGCTTTGTACTTAAGTGAATTGAAAGCACAGGCCTTTAAAGTTTCAGACTTGTGTGACAATTGCTTGGTAATATCGGCTGATACAATTGTCTGGCAAGATGGGAAGGTTCTGCCAAAACCTAAAGATTATGAAGATGCTGTTAGAATTTTAAAAACCCTATCGGGAAATGTACACGAAGTGATAACAGGTGTTAGCTTGCGGTCAAAGTCCAGAATGAAGTCCTTCCATTCCATTACAAAAGTTTACTTTAAGAAATTGACAAGAGAAGAAATAGATTATTACATAGCGAATTACAAGCCCTTTGATAAAGCAGGTGCCTATGGTATTCAGGAATGGATTGGATGTATTGGCATCGAAAAAATTGAAGGCTCCTATTTTAATGTGGTGGGCTTGCCGGTCCAAAAGCTATATTCTGAACTTGCCGATTTTATCAAATATCAAGAGCCGGATCCTAATTAGAAACCGGCTCTCTGAAAAATCAACTTAATCAATTAATTTATAATAAGTTTTTTATTTACCGATGTTTGTGCATTTTGCAAAATTATAAAGTAGATTCCGGCAGGAACATCCAAATTAATTAAGCGTTTATTATTTCCGTTTGCTTCAATTTTTTTTACAACTTCACCAAATGCATTAACAATTGTTATCTCATCTACTTTCTCTAAACCCGATATCGAAAACTGGTTTGTCGCAGGGTTAGGAAAAATGCTAATTTCATCCGTGTCCAAATCCTGAATATTAGTAATGGAAAGTTGCATAGCGGTGAGTGCTGAATTACCCAACATTGTAAACAATCCATTATGTTGTGGCATCATCTGATTGTATTCAACGCCAATGTTATGTTCTTCCTGGGTTTCATTCATATATACTTTCCACAAAAGCCATTCACCGAGGTCAAATCCTTCCTTCAATGAAGTAGATGGATCATCACCATAAACAATCAGTTTTAGTGAATCCGTTTCGCTCCACATAACAGAACCCCCTGATTTTAATTCTCCATTATCATTATAGAAAACACCAATCCAATCACCTGCTGACATAAAATTCAAATTGCCCTGAGCATTAGTAGGAATATGTACAATATGCGTCATACCTGTATGGTGATGATTCCAACCAGCAGGAAATAAGACAGGTTCTTCTATTAAAACTTCAATGGCCTCTGTAGGTAAACTTTCCCCGGTTTCATAAACAGCTGACACCTGATAAGAGTACAATCCAGGATTAAGGTCCGGATCAGTGTAGTCAGATGTTGTAAGTAAAATGTTTTCATTTAGTAAAAGACCGTTTCTGTAAACATTGTATCCGAGCAGAACCAATGATTTGGGTGCAAACTTCAATGAGCTTTGTTGGGGCTCAAAGGCAGATTTTAAAACTCCATTGTTGAAAAAGCTCCTTTCATCAAGTTTAGCACTTGGAGCAAGAGTATTTAACTTTTTATCTGTGCCAACATATCCGCGTAAACTCCAATTATACGATAATCCATAATAATTTAAAGATAGCCAGGAAATGCCATCGGTGGATATCATATCTCCTTTACCTATAACGGCAGGTCCAAAGTCGCAACCGGCAGGGAAATCGCCAGGTTCATGAGTAACTTCATAACCAATCCATAGGTACGCGGAGGTATCGACTGGGATGCTGAAATCAAGGACTACATCGTTCCATTCGAATGGGTTAAGCTCAATAACAGGTTGGCTTAATACAAGGTTTTCTGCGCTTTCACCAATCCAAACTTTAAGTGTAAAATTTGCATTGTCCGTCCATGGAACAAATCCGATTTGCGATAACTCTAAACCATTGTAGGTCAATAGCTCTTCGGGGCCAAATTTAGCTGCAACCATAAATGTTCCACCATCAGAATATCCAATAGAGGTAACGCTTTGATCATCGCAATACTGAAGATGGTTTTCTGAGCCTCCAAATGGGTTTTGCCAGTCGAGCAAAACATTGTTGCTATCAAGAGATGCTGTCAGGTTCAATGGTTGAGGCAGCAAACTTGAACCAATCAGAATTGACTCAGCTGAAGGGATATCAGGATCATCGGTAAATACTTTAAATGAACCCGTAAAAGTGCCTAATGAATCGGGTGTAAATTGAATGCCTAAGAACATTTCTCCTCCAGGATAAAGATAGACAGGGAAGTTTTGACCCGTAAATACATAAGGAGTAGTTTGCATTTCACTGATAAATATGAAATCGTTTCCAGGATTAGTAACTTTTATGTATGCTGTTTTTGCAGAGCCCAGCGCTGTTGTCCCAAAGTCAAGCGTATCAGGTGTAATCATCAATAGTGCTTCACCTGAAACATTAATGTTAACCGGCAAATAGGAAATCGGGTTGTTGATATTATTGATTTCAAATACAATATTCGATTGATAATTGCCATTAAATAATCCAGCAGAACTGAGGCTCACAATTAATTCTGCTGTATTACCAGGTTCAATAGTACCACTAAATTCCGAAATCGAAATCCATGAGGCATTAGAAATTGCATTCCATTCAAGATTGAAATCACCACCATTATACAAGGTTACAATGTGCTCTGTTATTTCCCCAGATTCAAGAGAGTCGGAAATCAATTCTGGATTAAATACTAGATTTGGAGCACCAACCTGCACATTGATGCTGGTTTGTGGACTTTCACCCAAATCATAAACTGCTGTTACGCCATAATTGTAAATTCCGAAAGGGACATTCTGATCAAGAAAATTAGTTTCTTCAAATGGAAAATCATTTAGAATACTGCCATCACGATAAACATTATACCCCAGTATTTCCTCGTTTGATTCTTTAGGGGCGAAAAGAGCGTGTTGACTTTGATTGACCTTTTTGTTCGAAACCAATTGTCCTTGATTGAAAAACTTTTTTGGAGTCTCCTTCAAAACAGGTGTGTTGACAACCTGATAGGATGAATCCTCACTTAAAACATAGAATTGAATGTTCCAGTTGAAATCAATTCCATAAACGGCTGAAACGGATTCCCAGTAACCTTCCAGGTTTATCATATCGCCAAATCCTGCCATTGCTGGTCCCATGTCTGCTCCGGCAGGAAAATCTCCATCGGGATGATTCACTTCAATTCCAATCCACAGCTCATCACTTGCATCTATAGCAAAAGCGTTTTGTATAAATATTTCATTCCACTGATTTGCTGAATAATTGTTTATGGGTTGCGAAATTACAGGAGTTGAAGCGTTTTCTCCCTGCCAAATCTTTAGTGTAAATGCTGAATTTTCACCACTGGGGAAAAATGCTACTTTAGGAACAATTTTACCTGAAAAGGGAATAAGTTGTGTGGGTTCCCATCTTGCTGCGTACTGAAATGATCCTCCACCAGTAAGACCAATGCTTGTAAAGTTTTCGCCAGTATCCCAATGGATCCATTCTCCACTTCCTCCTATGGCCATCTCCCAATTCAGGTTAACATCGTTTCCGATAACTTCCGACTGAAGGAAAACGGGAGGCTGTAAATATACATTGGCCATTAATGGAATATCAATTTGTGGGTTAATAGCATCATTGGATGTTATTGATACATTTCCAACCAATTCGCCAAGGATACTGGCATCAAGTGTTATTTCAACCTGAATATGTTCGTAAGGCAGAATGGATAAAGGATATTCTCCTATACTAATTATGGGGTTAGAGGTAACTATTTCAGATAATTCCAAAGTTTCAGTTCCAATGTTTTGAATCGTTAGGCTAGCTGTATAATCAAAACCATAAACCACATCACCAAAGTTTAACTCACCCGGCAGAACGGAAATTCCAGGTGCACCAATGGCGGTTATATGAACAGGTAATGCTATTGTTGGATTATTAATATTGTTTTGCGTAAATGTAATTTCCGTTGAATATTCACCTGCTATGAGGTTAAAAGTATTGATGAATAGTTGGATGTCGATCCCACTGTTTGGCTCAATTATACCGGATGGAGGACTTACGAAAGTCCAAAAATCATTGTTGATAGCTGTCCATAACAAATCCGTGTTACCTTCATTATAAATGGTTATTATCTTTTCGTAATAATTACCAATTATCACAGTCTCTGTAATTTCTTCAGGGGAAATAACCATTTCAGGATTGCCAATTTGAGCGGATGTTGAAATCGGGCCACTCTCCCCTTCATCATAAACTGCCGTAACGGCATACTCATATACTCCAAACTCAAGGGATGGGTCCAGCAAAGTAGTTGACTCTAGTGGTAAAGGAGTTATAAGTGTGTTGTCGCGGTATACATTATATCCTAAAAGGCCAGTGACTGTTTTGAGTGAAAGGTCAGGAACACCTTTAAATAATTTCTTAGAAATGATTTTGCCGGTATTCGTAAAGCCTTGGTTTGCGAAAGTTTTCAAACTATTTAGTA
The DNA here is from genome assembly GCA_041393255.1 of Bacteroidales bacterium. GTDB lineage: Bacteria > Bacteroidota > Bacteroidia > Bacteroidales > JAADJA01 > JAADJA01. The sequence goes on from JAWKKM010000005.1 coordinate 199,627, forward strand.
CAACTGTTTTTCCATCGGGTGCCGAGAGAAAACCTGATATTAAAATTAAAATCGAGGCCAAATAATTGTGACATACTCGCCCAAGTGCCGTCATAAAAAATCATATCACCGTAACCTGAAATTGCGGGGCCAAAATCTGTTCCTGCTCCATAATCGGTATCGGATTGATCTAATTCATAACCAACCCATAGATCTTGAAGAATATTAATAGAAATAGGATTGTTTGGGTAAATAAATGTCCAGTCATCCGTAAGGTTTTCATCGATAGATTGATTGAATGCGACAGAATCTGCATTGGGCCCTTGCCAAATATATGAGGTATAAGTAGTGTTTTGACCCGGAATGAAGAAAGCTATTTTACTAATGGAGTATCCAACATAGTCTTCTAACAATGCTGAGTCCCATCGTGCAGCAACCAAAAAGGAACCCGGCCCTGATAACCCAATTGCATTTCCTGAATTGCCCTGATCCCAGCTTAGAAAGAGGCTGTTTGAAGTGTCTGGAGGACTCCATGTAAGTTGTATATCATTACCATTTGGTATAGCTTGCAAATTGGATGGGGGTGTCAAATTTATTTGTGAAATGGCATCAATTTGAAAAGCCATAATTGTAATAATCGTAAAAAATATATTCTTCATAGTGTTTAATTATTTTATAAAAAAATTAAACATTGATTGTAGAGGTTTGTTCACAAGTCTTAATAATATTTTGCATGAAATCAGGACATAAAATATTTAGAATTAATCAATAGTTTTATTCTTTTTCTTATGGATTTGTATGCCAAAAGCTAATCGAATCATTTGTATGTTTTGACCGGTTGATATTTTGTATAACCCAGTGGTCAGAATCCTTTTTTTATTATCTTTCCTCTTTCAATAGTTGAATTTAAGTTTCCAATCTTATAAATGTACATTGCATTTTCCAATTTCAGATCAGTGAGGTTAATTTGATATTTGTTTTGACCAAAAGGTTTTGTGATAAATTGGGTTTGGAATACTTTTCTTCCAACCATATCGAACAGTGAAAAAGTGAGCTTTTTGTTAGTACAGTTCCTCAAAGTGATAGTAATAAGGTCTTCAAATGGGTTGGGAAACAGTGTTACATTTAATGAGTTATTGTCTGCTGTTTTAAGCTCAGTTTGAGTATAAAGAGCAGGAAAATTCACATCTAACCAGTCTGTGCGGGAACTTAGCCATTCTTTTAAAAAATCTACATCTTCCAGGTAGGTTTCTCCAACATAGTAATTGGGCCATATTTGAACTCCTAAAATTGGCCAACGTTCAAAATTCCTTTCCTGTGCTTCCGCCAGCAATGCATAGCTGGAATCAATAATGGAATATATGGAATCAATATGAAGAGAACTGCTGCGCAATTCATTCCAATTGGAAATTACCATTGTTTGAAATGAATCGAGGCTCATGAGTTTCCTGAACCAGAAAACAGCAAAGGGTTCCCATAACGGATTATCGTAAATAAAATCTTCAGGAGTATAGGCCTCGTAATTGAAATTATTTCCAAAGGCAATGTTATAGTCCCATACCGGCCCCATTTTTAGCCTTCCGTCATTGATGTTTTTATCCTTGTACATATAGGTGCTCAATCTGTAAGCATCTACATTTTTACTTAGTTCATTCAGGATAATATAATCGATAAATGAATCCACATTGAATAAATTGAGAAGGCTCGTATCAGATAATCCGGTAGCTATATCCAATTGATATTCGAAACTATTTATAAAATCCTTGATGTAGTTTTTTTGAACTTCCAGCAATTGGTCTTCATCCGGGTCGTAATATTCAAAATACACATTTGAGCTATAATTGGAATACCATCCTTCACCTTCTTTTCGGTCAACCCTGATAATATAGCCACCTGTTAATTCATCACCAATCGTGTCGTTTTGGGTCAGATTAGCAATGTCAACTCTTTCTTCATCAATTTTTATTTTTTCAACGAGAACATATATGCCTTTATAATCTCCATTCAGGGTGAGTTCAATGAACCGCGTTCTGGGCCCGTACCACCCCAGTTTTTCAGCTAGTGTATAGAGGAGTACGTTACGCATAAGGGTTTTATCTGAATAAGGCCCATACAATACCCAGTCGTTTTCTTACGGCAAATAAAACAGTGAAACATTTATAAATTGTACCGCAGAATACAGGGTCTCGATTCTGTAAGATGATTTGGGAAATGCCAGGGAGGTACTTCCCCGTTTTTTTATTCTGATTTTATTTTCATAATTGTTGAAGGGGTCAGTCACATAATTCAATTCACCACATCCATTGTATATGACACCCATATCAGCAATAATACAACTATCTGCTACAATGCTGTCTCCATTTGTTTCAATAAAAAACAGGGTAGGCTTGATTCCGTTAAAGGCAATGAGCTTCAATGGCTGAGCTTGCAATCAAAAAAATTAATAAAAAAATTCCCCAAATTGAAAATTGGTTTTCATACAATTCGATCTACTGAAAATCAACGGATGCTAATACAACTTAGTCATGCATTACGAGGTCTAAATGTTGTTTTCTTTTTTTACTTACTTTTGAGATATAAAAGTACAAAAATTTGTCAATTTGCCAAGAGATGAGCGCTCGGATTTCTGTATATGCATCAATAGGGTTTGCAATTATGCTTCTACTCGCTGCTTTTAGCTTACTCGGACAAGACTATTATCAGCAAAAATTTAAATCTACTCAATCGGATTTACACTATTTCCCTGAAGATGATTCTTCAGTTTTGATGCTATCGATTGTAAATTTCGATTATGGAAATATTTTAATTAATGAATTGGAAGTTACTGATCCTGAAAATGAATATGTTTTTCCAAATGGAGATACCATTGTACTTGTGGCAGAACCTGAGGAAGGTGCTGTATTTTTGGGTTGGAAGGATGTGTCGTTTAATGATACATTTGAGTTTATCATGGAGGATGACCTTTCACTCGTTGCCCTTTTTGGTTCTCTTAATTTACTGCCGGAATCGGTGGATGAAGAATTGGTTTTGACCAATGATTTTGATGCCTATTATTCACAGGGTCCATTAACCATCACAACAAATGGGAAATTGACAATCGAAGCAGGCCTCCATATTCTGATGAGTCCTGGTGATTCCATATTGGTGTATGGAGAGTTGACCATTTTGGGGAGTGAAGATTTTCCGGTTTATTTGCGGTCTTTTGAAGATAATGGCTGGGGTTGTATTCGAATGATTGAAGGAAATACAAACCTTCATTATACAGAGTTTGTCAATTGCCTTGCGGCTGTTTCTACAGCGGATGGAAACCTACTGGTGAAGAACTGTACTGTTTACCAAAGTCCCTATTATTATGGTGATATTTTCAGCATTCATCATTCCAATACAGTATTGGAAAACAACCTGATTTATGGACCGGCTGTTGCGGGTAAATCCGATGTTATTGATTGTGACCAGATTTCGTTTGGTTCAATTTTGAACAATACCATTATTGGCACTACCGACGATGGCATTGATATCGGTACAACTTCATCCAATGTTGTTATATCGGGAAATCGGATTTATAACTGCAACAGTATGGGAATATCAATTGGGGAGAATTCTGCGGCGGATGTAAATTACAATAGGGTTGTCGCCTGTGAAGCAGGTATTCAGGTGCATACAGGTGCTACTGCTTACATCGACCATAATACCCTTTTCGATAATGATGTTGCAATCAGGTGTTATCACTATCCCGATGAACCGAACTCAGGTGGCCATGCCATAGTAACGAATACAATACTTTCATCCAGCAACCTGGCGGTTTATGAATTATTTGCAAATTCCTCGATTAGTATTGATTATTCACTATCCGATACAGAACCCATTGCAGGGACAGGGAACCTCAGTTCCGATCCAAATTTCGCAGATACCGCGAATTTAGATTTTGAGTTATTGCCCGATTCTCCTTGCATCGATTCTGGCGACCCTTCTTTTCCAGCTGATTCTGATGGAACCAGAACGGATATGGGTGCTTTGTTTTTCGATCAGAGCTATGCCATACCGGAGTATTTTCAAAACCTGAAAGTTTGTTGTTATCCTAATCCTGCTGTTGATCATATTTGTTTTGAGCTGATGGATAAATCAGAAACGATTCAATCCATTGAGATTTTTGACCAATCTGGCAAAATCATATTGAAGAAAGGCAATATTAATAGCACATTTTTTCGGATTGATAATATTTCAACTTTAACCGGTTTGTATTTTGCCACTGTACTGTCATCTCAAAATTTAACATACGAATGTAGGTTTATTGTTTCTTATGATTGATAGCAATTGGGATTATAAAGAACAAAGCTATTCATGATTTGTTTTTAATCCAATAGGGACATTTAAATTCATAAATTTGCAAATTGTTTATTTATTGTTATGAAGAAACCTACTATACTCATTACAAATGATGACGGAATTTTTGCACCGGGTATCCGAAAACTCATTAGCATAGCCCGGACCATGGGGAAAGTGGTAGTCGTGGCACCTGATTCACCCATGTCGGGCATGTCGCATGCGATTACCGTGAAAACCCCGTTGCGATTGCGCAAACTTGCTGAGGATGCGGATTATGTTGAGTACAGTTGCAATGGTACACCGGTGGATTGTGTAAAACTGGGCGAAAAAGTTGTACTGGATGAAATGCCTGATTTGGTATTGTCGGGTATTAATCACGGTTCCAACGCTTTGGTCAATATTGTTTACTCCGGTACGATGGCAGCCGTTTTGGAGGCCAATATTGACGGCATTCCTGCTATTGGTTTTTCGATACTCGATTATTCACATAGCGCTGATTTCAGTGCGGTTGATGATTATTTAAAAGCGATCATTCAAAATGTATTGAACAATGGTTTGCCTGAAGCGGTTTGTCTGAATGTGAATATCCCGGCTGTTCAAAGGGAGTTTATCAGGGGCATTAAAATATGCAAACAGGCAAAAGGCCGGTGGGAGGAGAAGTTTGATGAACGGATCGATCCCCATCAACGAAATTATTACTGGCTGACCGGCTCCTTTAAAAATGGAGATACCGATAAAGGTACTGACTCATGGGCATTGGCCAACAATTATATTTCAGTAGTTCCGGTTCATCATGATCTTACAGCCCATAAAGCAATTTCTGTTTGGATGGCTGGAAAATGGAAGTTTAGTTAGTAGTAATAATATATGACAAATTGAAGAAATTGAAAGATGTTTAAGAAAGACAGTTACATACTGGGTTCAGGTATTGGCATCGTTTTGCCCATCATTATTTTTGGATTGATTTATTTCTTCAATTTGATGATGATTATATCAGGAGCTATCAGTGAATACTTAAATCTTCAAACACATATCCTCATTAGCCTTGCAATTAATTTACTACCTTTTCGGTATTATATGGTCAGCCTCAAATACGATAGAACCGGCAGAGGGATTTTGTTGTTTACCTTTATCTTCATTATGTTATTCTTTGTGTTTAAGGATAAATTATTCGTTTAAGAATGAAGTATTACATCATAGCCGGCGAAGCTTCGGGCGATCTGCATGCCTCCAACCTGATGAAAGAACTCAAAAAAACAGGATGCCAATGCAGCGTTCAGATGCTGGGGTGGTGATTTGATGGAAGCGCAAGGAGGGGTTCTTGTGAAGCATTATCGCGACCTGGCCTTTATGGGATTCATTGAGGTGGCTGCAAATCTTCGTACCATACTTGGCAATATCAAAATGTGCAAGGACGATATCCCGTCTTATCAGCCTGATGCATTGATATTGGTGGATTATCCCGGATTTAACTTGCGAATTGCCGAGTTTGCAAAACAGCAAGCCTTTAAAGTTTTCTATTATATTTCTCCCAGATTTGGGCATGGAAGAAATCAAGGGTGTTTAAAATTAAAAGTTTGTGGACAGGATGTTTGTTATTCTGCCTTTCGAAAAAGAGTTTTATGAGCGATATAGGGTAGATGTTGATTTTGTCGGGCACCCTTTGCTGGATATGATAGAATCTTTGCCGGCAAATGACGACCGGCAATTCCGAAAGGATCATCATCTGGATGGTAGGCCAATTATAGCTTTGTTTTTCCAAGCCGAAAACAGAAATAAAGATCATGCTTTCGATAATGTTAAGTGTAATTCCAGATTTTCCGGGTTATCAGTTTGTGGTTGCAGGGGCCCCTCTCAGGAGCGGGTGTTTTATGAAAACATCATAGGCAATACGAATGTAAAACTCATCGAAGGCCAAACCCATCGCTTGCTTCAAAATTCATTTGCGGCACTGGTTACTTCTGGGCACTGCTACACTTGAAACGGCACTTTTCGGAGTTCCCGAAGTGGTTTGCTATAAGGGAAGTTATATCTCCTATCAAATAGCCCGGCGGGTCATTGACCAAAGCATTATAAAATATATTTCCCTCGTCAACCTCATCATGGATAAAGAGGTAGTAAAGGAATTGATACAAAATGATTTTACTGTTGATAACCTCAGGAAGGAGTTAGCCCGTATTGTAGAAGATAAAAGTTACAGGGAACAGGTTCTTCAGGATTATGATTTGTTAAGGCAGAAACTGGGTGGGGCCGGCGCATCCAAAAAATACGGCTGCGAAGATTTTTCAACTGGCGAACACCTGAAATAAAGGGATTTGATTCACGGTTTTGATATCCATTCATTTTTACTTTTCTGAACATCTTTTATCAGCTTTTGTTTTATTAGAACATTTAAATGACTTGCAAATGAATTCTATCCGAAACAAAATAGTCCTGATCACAGGTTCAACTGATGGTATTGGAAAGCAAACCGCACTTGATCTTGCAAAAATGGGTGCCGAGTTGATTGTTCATGGAAGAAATGAAGAGAGGGCTCTGAATGCAATTCACGAGCTTAAAGCAACATCAGGAAATGAGAAAATGCATTTTGTTACTTCTGACCTTTCTTCATTGAAACAAATAAAGAACATGTCTGATGAAATCCATCATCGTTTTGAAAAAATTGATGTCCTGATCAACAATGCCGGAGTCTTCAAAACCAAAAGGGAATTGAGTGATTATGGTTTTGAAATGACATTTGCAGTGAATCACCTGTCCTATTTCTTACTTACAAAACTTCTTCTTGATTTAATTGGCGAGTCAGAATACAAACGGATTGTAAATGTTGCATCACAAGCACATGCAGATAAGTTGGATTTTGATAACCTGCAGGGTGAAAGACACTTTGATGGTTTTGACGCCTATTCCCGGTCCAAGCTTTGCAATATTATGTTTACCTATGCTTTAGCACAAAGATTGGATGGTACAGGTATCATTGTTAATGCACTTCATCCTGGTGTGATCAGCACAAAACTGTTACACACTGGATTTGGGATGGGAGGGTCTTCATTAAATACCGGTTCCAAAACCAGTGTTTTTCTAACCACTTCCCCAGAAGTTGATGGGGTTTCGGGGGGGTATTTTGTAAATTCCAGATTGGCAAAGTCGTCAAAGATTTCATATGATCAAAAAATACAGGATGAACTTTGGTCGATCTCTGAAAAATTAGTTAGTTGATAATCAAATACCTTGTTGTTTTTTCATCAGCAAACTTTTGATAGGGCACAATTTAAAAACTTTCTAAGTTCCAAATAATGCAATATAGCGTGCAACTAAACAGTTATCCTACCTGTCTGAAAAGTATTGTTGAATTAATATCATAGAGGAATAAAATATATGAGTTCGAATAAAGACAAAAAGCGTCTTGAAAAAGGGATGAAGGTTATCAATAGCCACAAAGGAAAGCAAACTGTATATGAGACTTACAAAAAAATAGACCCGGCCATTGCCGAAGAGTATGTTAAGTTTCTTTCCAAACAACCCGATGCGGTCTATATCAGATGGGATACTGAGAAAAAGCGGTTTGTGGCTTAGTCAAGGAATTCTTTTCAAATAATAATTTTTACGGTACTGGTTATTTTTTCAGGAATTTAGTTTTCAGGGGAGGATTATATCAATGAGTCAACCGACAGGAATATAATCATAAACAATACGAAGTAGTTTATTTTCATAAAGTAAACTCCGGGAATAAATGTCGCGTCATTAACCCTCAATAAGCGGAAAAACTGGAAAATTAACCAACCTGAAACAAGTAACACCCCAATCGAGAAACCCAACGAATTTACAATTCCAAAAACCGGTAACATTAACGCTGTTACTCCAGTTGCCATGGTCCAGATAAAAGTAGTGTATTTAATTTGCTTTTCGCTATAGATGCTGGTAAGCGAAGGATAACCAGCCTTTTCGTATTCCTTGCCGTATTTTAATAGCAAAAGCCAGAAATGTGGAACCTGCCAGATAAAGAAAAAGAAAGCAATGATCAATGCCCTTGGGTCGGCTAAATCTCCTCCTCCCGCTACCCATCCAACCATGGGAGGGAGCGCTCCAATCACAGAACCCGGAATTACAGCAAAGGCGGTTTTTTTCTTAAGTGGAGTGTAGATGGCATTGTACCAGATCAGGGCCAGAATACCCAATTGCATCGCCAGCATACCCGATCCAGCGTATATTAGAATGGAACCAATGATTGTTAAAGCCAATGAAAAAATCAATGCTGAGCCGGCTGATATACGTCCGGATGGTATTGGCCGGTCTTTGTCCGTTCCATCTGTGCATCTTTGTCCCTTTCCTGATAATGATTGAGGGCCGATGAACCACAAGCCAGGATAAAAATTCGAGAGTTGGCAATATCAAACCGGAATCAAATCGGCCACTGGCCAGTACATAGCCTGTTATGGTGGTAAGCGATACAGCAAAGGTGATCTTTACTTTGCTTAATTCTAAAAGTGTATTTAAAAGAGATTTTTTCAAATTAAAATGCATTTAAAAATTATAATGTTATCTCATCCTTCCATCATACTTCGACACGCTCAGTGTGACCCTTCCGTCCGAAATTATGATGAGTGCTGTTCAACTTCTTACTACGAAATTCAAACTAAGAACCACGAACTAACAATTATTGCAACGTTTTCAAATATTCAATAATTTGTTCAACTTCTTCTTCGCTGACCAAATCCTTTATAAGAAATCATCAATCCGGGGTTATACCCCTTTACCACATCAGCATTCGGATCGTAAATAGAGGTTTTAATATATTCCTCATCGATGGTAATTTCTCTTTCTTCACCATTCGTGACAACAATTTCTTTGGTACCCCAAACACCTTTGAAGGATGGGCCGATCAACCTGTTGCCATCCAGTGTGTGGCAACTTACACATGCATTTTTCTTTAACACCTGTAAACCCGGATGATCCGATGAGGTTTTATCATTTACCCATTTGGTATAATCTGCTTCCGAAACAACCACGACTTTGCTCAACATATAAGAATGACGGTCGCCGCAATATTCGGCACACAAAATGTTATAATCGCCATATTCCTGTCCGATGAACCACATCTTGTTATCAACTCCCGGAATTACATCTTCTTTAATTCTGAAAGCAGGAATATACAGACTGTGCAAAACATCACGCGATACGAGGTCAAGCGTTACGGCTTTATCTTTTGGAACAACCAATGTGTCGGAAATTTTCCCGTTTTCATACTCAAAATTCCATGACCACATCTGGGCAATGGCTTTCACATGGATCGACTCTTTTGGAAAACTACGCATGGGTTTATAGCCCATCCAGCCATAATAGAACATGATCAGAACGAGGAGGGTAGGAATTACAGTCCAGATAATCTCCAAACTTATGGTTTTCCTTTACAATTCCTCGATTTTGGATGTTTTTTCCGGTTGTATTTAATAACGAAACCGATCATAACCGCCGTAATGGCCACCAGAAAAACACCGAAGCGCCTAATATTATCGCGAATGAAAGGTCAACACCATCTACAAAATTTGAAGCATTTGTGAACATATACCTCTGTTTTATCTAGTTATATAATCGGTTGCAGTTAAAAATAGAAATACAATAAAAAGAAGCATTGTAACTCCAAAAAGAATTTTTAATAATATGTTGTCATATTTCAAATGCATGAAATAATTGGCTACAACAATTGCTTTTGCAGATGCAATAACCAAGGGCAGTGACAACTGAAAATGCAACCAGGTTTATCCCCATTACTGAGACGAGTACCGTCATGATTGTAAGAATTATCAATCCAACCCTAAATGCCAATGTTGAATTTGTAAGAAACTATGTGGTGCTCTTTAATCACCGGGTAAATGTCTGCTTTCGTTATTTTCTGACATATTTTAATAGTTTATGGTTCGAAGTTCCAAGTTTGTTAATGAATGAGGTAAAATAATGGAAATAGGAATATCCAGATTAAATCCACAAGATGCCAGTAAAGGGCTCCGTTTTCCAGAAAAATAAATCGGTTCTGTGTTGTTTCTCCTTTTTTTATTGCCCTGATAACAAAGCCCAGCAATATTCCACCAACGATAACGTGAAAACCATGTAATCCGGTCATAAAGAAATAAAGGAAAAAGAATAATTTTTCACCGGGCTCCAGCATGTTATAATGTTCCATGCCGGGAAATAAACCATGATCAAATTTTGCCGTCCATTCAAAATATTTAATTATTAGAAAAACCCCTGCAAAGGCAATAGTTGACCAGATCAGGGTCAAAGCCAATCGTATGTCACCCTTTTGAATGGCCGTTATCGACATGGCCACTGTCAAACTACTTGTTAACAGGACTACGGTATTGATGGTGCCCATCATTACATTGAGTTCGTAGGAAGCATGTAAAAATGCATCTGCATTCAGGTACCTGTAGATTGTATATACCAAAAACAGTCCGCCAAATAGTAAAAGTTCTGTAAACAGGAATAACCACATTCCCAGTTTGTCAGCTTCATCATCCCGGTTGTGACCAGAGTTTACCATTACAAAGTTTGCCATAGTGTTGTGTTATTGTTTGTGAAAGTAAGGTCCTTCTTCAGGAATTATTGGTTCTTCATCGAAATTGTGCAAAGAGGGTGGTGAGGCTGTTTGCCATTCCAGAGTAGTTCCTCCCCAGGGATCCTTTGGTGCCTTCTCACCTCTTTTCTTCGATCTGATCAGGTTTGTGAACATAATGACCAATCCAATTGCCAATATCCATGATCCAACTGTTGAGGTTGCATTGAGGGTTGTAAATTCCGGAAGGTAATCGTAATACCTTCTTGGCATGCCCATAATTCCAAGTATCAGCATTGGAAAATACAAAATATTGAATCCTACAAATAGGAAAGCAAAACCAATTTGTGCTACTTTTTCATTATACATTTTCCCCCAGATTTTTCCATACCAATAGTGAAGCGCACCAAACATCGCAAATCCCGTTCCCCCAAACATAACATAATGAAAATGGCCAACCACAAAATAGGTGTCGTGCAGATGAATATCTGTTGCCAATGCACCAATTACAAGTCCGGTGAGCCCTCCAATTAAAAACTGGAAGATAAATGCCATGGCAAAAAGCAAAGGGGTCTTTACCAAAATAGATCCTTTGTACATTGTTGCCACCCAGTTAAACACTTTTATGGCAGAGGGTACCGCTACCAAAAAGGTAAGAATGGAGAAAATTATCCTGGCCGGGCCACTCATCCCTGATGTAAACATATGATGACCCCAAACAAAATATCCGATAAAAGCTATCGCCATACTTGAATAAGCAATGGCTTTGTATCCGAAAATAGGACGTTGAGTAAATGTAGGGATGATCTCTGAAATAAGCCCCATTGCAGGCAATACCATAATGTAAACCGCCGGATGTGAATAGATCCAGAACAAATGCTGGTATAAAATCGGATCGCCTCCCAGTGACGGGTCAAATAAGCCGAGCCCGAATACCCGTTCGGCAATGATCATCAACAATGTGATACCAATGATGGGTGTAGCCAATACCTGTATCCATGCTGTGGCATACAAGGCCCAAGGAAATAACGGCATTTGAAACCAACCCATTTTGGGTGATCTTAAGCGGTGAATGGTGACAATAAAATTAAGTCCGGTAAGTATGGATGAAAATCCAAGGATAAATGCAGCCAACACTGCCAGCGAAACATTTGTCCCCGTTTTTACACTATAGGGTGCATAAAATGTCCACCCCGTATCGGCAGGCCCCTCACCAACTACAAGTGTTGATAAAGCAAAAATTCCACCCAAAACATATAACCACCATGAAAGAAGGTTGAGTTTTGGAAAAGCCACATCATCGGTCCCGATCATTATGGGGAGGAAAATATTCCCAAATACAGCCGGGACACTGGGGATTAAAAACAAAAAGATCATGATCACTCCGTGCAGTGTAAAAACCTGATTGTAGGTTTTTGCTGCCATGATGGTTTCTCCCGGCGCAATTAATTCCAACCGCATCAACAGGCCCAAAACAACCCCCACCAGGAAAAATGAAATGATGGCGTAGAAATACAATAAACCAATCCTGTTGTGGTCGGTAGAAAAAATCCAAGAGAACAGGCCTTTCTTCTCCTCATAAAAACTTTTCGCTTGAATAGCTGCAGTCGACATATTAATTTGTGTTAAATGGTTTTCTTTTTCTGTTTTTCTTGCTAAATGCCAATCCAAGAAATAGGGATATGGCTAAAAATATGATCAGTGAGCCGGAAACCTTTGTTATGTTCAATACATATTTTTTACCTGCCGGATCGTAACTAAAACAATACTGCAAGACTTTATTGATTGTTGGACCTGATTTTCCATGTGAGGCTTCTATAACCGCCATTTTTAAATCAAAAGGAAGAAAGTAGGTACCATGAAGGTACCGGGTAATTTTACCATCAGGGCTCAATACCATGATTGCAGCAGGGTGAATAAATTCTTCGCCTGCTTTTTTAACTTTGTAGCCCAATGAATTCAGCAGATTATTTACATTGGCGCTATCCCCTGTAAACCATGTCCACCCATTTTCCACATCCTTGCCTTTCACCAGTTTGGCATAATTGGCTTTTTTGTCTTTGGCCAGCCTTGGTTTTTCAGTGGGATCAAAGCTAACAGTAAAAACCTGGTATTCGGAACCAAGGTCAACTTTCGCTTTTGTGATTACATCAGCGACACCTTCTAATAATGGACTGCAAATCCCAGGACACTCATAATAGACCAAGGCAATTACTGTCGGCTTGTCAATTTTGTCTTTAAGATTTACGGTATTGTAGTTTTCATCGGTAAGGATAATATCATCAGGGATGTATTGATCCAGTTTTTCGTAAATGCCCAATTCCGGGGGGATATCCTCGGTGTAAGCACTTAAAGTAATTATCAATCCCAGGAGGAAAAGAATTTTACTTTTCAGAAATTTGTTCATTTTCATTGTATTAACCTGTTGTTTTTTGATTTAAAACACTTTTTGAAAAGCGGTGCAAATTTAGAGTTATTCTAAATAACACCAAAGCGGTTTTGTTGTTCAATGGTTTTTTAACAAATATTTAACATCTTGTAAAAAATTTGGATTGCATAATAATTCTTTATGTTTTCCAATTGATAGCTAATGCCTGGCCAAATGACATTTTAAACCAGAAGACAAAATACGGATGCTTTTTACCTCACTAAAAACTGTATTATTAAATAATTTGGGAGAATATAGTCTTCGAAAAGTAAATGAAAATAGCACTTATCTTAAATATTAATAAATATCAGTTAAAACAACAAGTAATGCACTACAAAACTCATGCATTATTTTGTAGCTCTTATAAAACGAAAAAGCCCTGATAAAGGGCTTTTTCGTTTTATAAACAAAATCTACTTATTGAAAAGTAACTCCCTGTATTTCGGTAGAGGCCAAAGCTCGTCATCTACCATTAGTTCCAGTTTATCCACATGGTAACGGATGGTTTCGAGATAGGGCATTACCTTTTCGCTATAAGCCAAAGCCTTGGCTTCCATGTCTTCGATCCGGTTAGCCGTTTTACGCTGTTCCAGCATATTTGCAACCTTGTCCTTGATCTCTTCCACATGCTCCGAAATCTCTTTGATGGTCTGCATTTGATTACGTGAAAGCTTTACAAATGTCTTCTGATCCAGAACATCTTTTAGACCTTTTACATTTTCAATCAGGGTGTTTTGATATCGAATGGCAATGGGAATAATATGATTTTTTGCAAGGTCGCCCATCACCCTGGATTCAATCTGAATCTTTTGGTGTAGTTTTCCACCTTGATCTCATAACGTGCTGTCAGTTCCTTACTCGATAATATGTCGTGTTTCAAAAAGATCGGTAGCTTTTTTCGACAGTAAAGCCTTTAAGAGCTATTGGTGTGGATTTGATATTGGGCAAACCACGTTTTTCTGCTTTCCGCCAACCATTCTTCCGAGTAATTGTTACCCTCAAACCTGATCTTCTTCGATTCCTTAATGTAGTTCTTAATGACCTGGAAAATGGCTTCATCTTTTTTGGGTGCCTTTTTCCATAAGTTTATCTACATCCTGTTTAAATACTTTCAACGATCGGCTACAATTGTGTTCAATGCAGTCATTGGATGTGCGCAATTGGCCGATGAACCCACTGCCCGGAATTCAAACTTATTTCCGGTAAAGGCAAACGGAGAAGTCCTGTTACGGTCTGTATTATCAAGAAGTATCTCCGGTATTTTTGGAATGTTGATGTTTAAATTGAAACCATTGGCATCCCATTTACCTTTTTTTGTTTGTTTTTCGATGGTGTCGAGAGTGTTACTCAATTGTGAACCTATAAAAACAGAAATGATGGCTGGCGGTGCTTCATGGTACTTCCAAGCCGATGCTCATTTCCGGCAGATGCAATGTGCGCCCTTAAAATGTCTGCATAGCGGTCAACGGCTCTTAACACATTTACAATAAAGGTTAAGAACTGGAAATTTGAGGCAGCCGTTTTGCTGGGTGGATAAAAGATTAACACCTGTGTCTGTAGCAATCGACCAGTTATTGTGTTTTCCGGAACCATTAACACCTTGTAAGGTTTTTCATGCAACAATACCTGTAAATCATGTCTCCGGGCTATTTTCTCCATGAGGTGCATCAACAACTGATTATGATCAACTGAAATATTGGTTTCTTCATAAACCGGCGCACATTCAAATTGGTTTGGGGCTACTTCATTATGACGAGTTTTAATAGGAATGCCCAACCTGTGAGATTCATACTCAAGATCTGCCATAAAATCAAGCACCCTTTCATGAATGGCTCAAAGTAATGATCGGATAATTGCTGATCTTTGGCAGAAGCATGTCCAAATACCGTCCTTCCGGTCAGGGAAAGGTCGGGACGAGCCTTTAAAAGGGCAGAATCTACCAAAAATATTCCTGTTCCCAGCCAAGGGTAGCAAACACTTTGTTTACATTTTTATCAAATAATCGGCCACCTCAGTTGCCTGGGTATCCAGAGCAGATAAGGACTTCAGCAAAGGCGTTTTATAATCGAGGGCCTCACCGGTGTAGGAAACAAAAATTGTCGGAATACAAAGGGTCTTCTCCATGATAAAAGCGTAGATGTTGATCCCATGCGGTATACCCGCGGGTCAAAGGTGTTTCTTATTCCTCCACTTGGGAAGGAGGATGCATCCGGCTCCGTTGGATCAATTCGTTTCCTGAAATTCTCAATGGCTTTACCTCCTTCAACTGGAATGATAAAGGAATCGTGTTTCTCGGCAGTAGCACCTGTTAATGGATGAAACCAATGGGTATAATGTGTTGCACCTTTACTGATTGCCCACGACTTTATTCCTGCAGCAATCTGACCGCGATCTTGCGGTCAATGGTTTCGCTTTTTTCAATTACATCAATAAGTTTTTGATAGGCCTCGCGGGTAAGGAATTCGCGCATAGCATCTCTATTGAAAGTAAGATTCCCAAAGTAGGAGGATACTTTTTCTGTAGGCAGATCAAAACTCTTTCTTTTGCGGGACAGTGTAATTTCTAGTGCTTTAAATCGAAAGTTTGTCATTTTTCAGCAGGTTTATGTTCGTTTCTATTTAATTTCAAAAAGTTTCGCAAAGATAATCTGCGCCATCGAATTCATTGTTAATTAATGGTTAAATTTTTTCACAAGATATAAACCACAAATTCCTGATGAGCAGATGTAATTTCAATAATACCCGTTGAATATTTTGAATGAGCCGAATATGGCGGAGCAATATAAAACTACTTTCTGGCGAAATAAAGTCCACTAAAAGTAAATATCCCATTTACAATTAATAGCTCGAAAACCGAACTTATATCCATTTAAAAGCGATTCAGAATAGATGCTTAAAAAGTAACATGCAGCGGGCGAAACAATGGCTATTATTGGCACCCATTTATCCTTAACAGCATGCTTTGTAAACAACCCGAAAGCGTATAACCCAAGCAGGGGGCCATAGGTGTATCCTGCTATGGTAAATAATTTCTGGATAACGGCCTGGTCATTTATCGCCCTGAATATTAGGATTACTAAAAAAACCGTAAGTGAAATTCCGACATGGACGATGGTTCTGGTTTTAATTTGCTGTTTCTCCGGAATGTTTTTGTTTTTTTCAATCCCGAGAAAGTCAATACTGAAAGATGTGGTTAAGGCTGTAAGGGCACTATCGGCGCTTGAATAAGCCGCTGCTATCAATCCGATAATGAAAGTAAGCCCAGCGAAAATACTGAGGTGCTGGATGGCAATCGTTGGGAAAAGATCATCCGTTAAGGCAGGTATTTGTATCCCTTTTTGATTTGTATACAGATATAAAGAAGCACCAAGAAACAGGAATAGAAGATTTACCGGAACCAATATCCAACTCAGGCTAATGATGTTTTTTTGTGCATCTTTCAGGTTTCTGCAACTCAGGTTTTTCTGCATCATGTCCTGATCAAGGCCCGTCATCACAATGGCAATAAACGCACCGCTAAGGATTTGTTTCAGAAAAAATCGTTTATCCTGCCATTCATAAACAAACATTTTCGAATAATCGCTATCGCTAACCAATGTTATAAGTCCCGATAGACTTAAATTCATCTCCCGGGTTATCAGAAAAACGGAAACACCCACCGCAAGAAGCATGAAAGTGGTTTGTAACATATCCGTCCATACAATGGTTTTGATACCGCCTTTAAACGTATACAGCCAGATGAGTAAAATGAACAGGGCTACAGTGACGCCAAATGGAATTCCCCATGCATTGAAAATAAACAACTGAAGTACATTTACCACAAGGAACATTCGGAATGCAGCCCCAATGATCCGGGACAATAGAAAATAAAATGCACCCGTTTTGTAGGACCAAAACCCAAATCGTTTTTCCAGGTAGGAATAGATGGATGTTAGGTTCATTTTGTAGTACAGTGGCAATAAAATCTGTGCAATAAGAAAATATCCTATCAAATAACCAAACACAACCATCATATACGAAAACTGGGTATTACCCACCCACCCCGGCACTGAAATGAATGTTACACCTGAAAGCGAAGCACCTACCATTCCGTAGGCCACAACCATCCATGGTGATTGTTTGTTCCCAATGAAAAAAGTTTTATTGTTCGCCTTTTTCGAAGTAATCCAGGACACTGAAAAGAGAAGTGCACTATACGAAATAAAACTTATGAATATGAGGCCAGGGGTCACTTTTGATTTTTTATTATAGATTGCAGATTTAACGATTCGGCAAAGGATTTTAAATCGGGGAATTCATAATCTATTAGCAATTTGTCCTCCTCCAAAACTTCTTTATCTGACTTAATAAAAACCGTTATCATTCCGGCATTTCTGCCAAACCCCATATCTGAAACAGAATCCCCAACCATAATGGATTTGTCGAAATCGATTACAGGGTAATCTATTTTCGCTTTCCGGGCCAGTCCGATATTTGGTTTCCTAAAAACACTATTTTCTTCAACACGATAGGGTGAATGGTAAATCTTATTGATTTTGCCGCCATGATATCCAATTTCAGTTCTCATTTGATCATGTATCAATTCAAGGTCCGATTCGAGCATTAGACCCTTTCCAATCCCTTGCTGATTGGTTACAATAAACGTTTGTCCGAACCTATTTGTAAGCAGGTTGAGGGCATCCAAAACCCCGGGCAAGAATTCAAACTCTTCCCATTTTTTAATATAATCGCCCGGTATACGTTTGTTGATCACACCATCGCGGTCAAGAAATAGTGACCAGCCAGCATCAATATTCAAATTCTTTAAAGTCATCCTGTGCTTTTTGATAATCTTCCGGTATGCCAATATCAATGAAATATTGTTTGCACAAAACTCCATAGAAAGCTTGCGTATCCACCAGGGCTTCAAAACAATCTTTTTCCAGCGAAAACTTTTCAGGAAAATTATTTTTTGTTAAAAAATTTCTATTTATCAGATATATCCCTCCATTTATTTTTCCAATGCCTTCCCGCTGTCCTTTTTCATTGAACCTGACAATACGTTGGTTATCATCGGTTGCAACGGCGCCATATCGCGAGACGTCATCTACCTGCCGCAGAACAACTGTGAATTGTGCGCTTTTAGAAAAGTGAAATTCGAATATCTTATTCAAATTGACCCTGAACATAGTATCTCCATTAAATACCAGGGCTTTCGATCCGTTGATTAATTCAAATGCCTTTTTAATTCCACCTCCTGTTCCCAGGGGTTCTTTTTCTATAGCATAATCAATGGATATGGACTTATATCGTTTTTTGAAATGGTTTTGAATGATCTCGTGCTTGTAACCAACAGATAATACAACATGCTCAATGATATTGTCTTCAAGAAAGTCAAGCACATATTCCAAAAAAGGCCTTCCGTTAACGGGAGCCATCACTTTGGGAATATCAGATACCACATCTTTTAACCTTGTTCCCAGCCCTCCCGCAAGTATTATTGCTTCCTGAATATACATTTATTCTGTTGTTTTTATAGATTTAACAAGCAAATGCAGTTAATTGTAAATTAGAATATTGTCAGAATCAATCAAAAAAATCCTGCAATCATTATTTGAACATTGTACTTTCGATCAACTCACAGATAATATGGCCAATGAGAATATGACTTTCCTGTATTCTTGGCGTATCCGATGAAGGAACCTGAATAATGTGGTCCGAAAAATCCTTCATTTTGCCCCCTTTTTCACCGGTCAACCCAATTGTGGTCATGTTCAGGCTTTTCGCTGTTTGAAAAGCCTTTACAACATTCCCTGAATTGCCGGAGGTAGATAAACCGATCAGTACATCTCCCTTCTTTCCCTGGGCTTTCACCAATCGGGAAAAAACTTCATCATATGAATAGTCGTTGGCAACAGCCGTGAGGAAAGACGTATTTACATGCAGTGCCTCCGCATTAAGAGGGTCTCTGTCGAAGTAAAACCGTCCTGATAGCTCGGCCGCAAGATGCTGGGCATCGGCAGCGCTACCACCGTTTCCGCAAAACAGGATTTTTCCTCCGTCATTCAACGAATCAACACACGCCGAAGCAATTGCATTTATGGCCTCAATTATTTTTTCGTTTACCAATATCTGGCTTTTTACCTCAATGGACTGCTGAATAGCCTCTGTAATTCTCATATTTGTTTTATTCATCGCCACAAATTTCCGAAAATTTCGGTTTGCCACTAAAAAAATGTAAAGATTAATAAATTTCCGGCCTTCTGGCTTTTTGCTATTTTTCCCATCGAATGATTTCCTGCAAAGGCTTTCTTTTATCGGTGTGCCTGTTAACATCAGTAATTGAATTGGGATAACCCAGCGGAAGTATTACAATGGGTTCCAAATGTTCGGGCAACGCAAACAATTCTGTAGTTTTGTCTTTATCAAAATTGCAAACCCAGCAGGTGCCAAGCCCACGGTCGGTGGCAGCCAGCGTCATATGATCGGCAGCAATGGCCACATCAATATCGGTATGGTCTTTATTGTCAGCCCGTTTCCATCCTTCATGATGATTTCCCAATAGAATAATAACTACAGGTGCTTCCCTGAACCATTCGCGGTGGTATACCTGATGTGCTTTATCAAGTCCTTCTTTTTCTCTGATCACCAAAAACTCCCAGGGTTGGTAATTGACGGCAGAAGGCGCTACCCGGCCCGCCTCAAGTATGTAAAGCAAATCTTCTTCTTTTACCGGATCGGGTTTGTAATTTCTCACTGAATACCGGGTTTTTGCTAAATCGAGAAAATTCATATTCTTATATTTTGTGACTATTCATGCGATACATCAATCAACGTTTGTCTGTAGGCATTAAAAACATTTGCCCTTGATACAAACCCTACATATTTGCCTTTGTTCAACACCACCAGGTTATAGTTTCCTGTTTTATTGAATTTATCCATTACTTTTTCCATGGTATCTTCCATCTGCACCCTTTCATTGGTAGTTGGCTTCCTCATGTAGTTTAAAATTGGAATTCCATATTTGTCTTTATTGAACATATCCTCTCTGACATCATCCAAAATCACAAGTCCTAAAAAAACATTTTCTTTATCAACAACAGGAAATAAATTTCTTTTCGATTTGGCAATTATTTTGGTCAGTTCACCCAGGTTTGCTTTATGCTGAACGGTTGCTAGGTCTTTGTCAATTAGATCTTTCACGTTTAACAGCGTAAGCACAGCCTGATCTTTATGATGAGTCAACAATTCGCCCCTTTCGGCAAGCTTTTTCGTAAAGATCGAATGCGGGTCAAAAGTTTTTATGGTAACAAAGGATATTATGGAGGTCAGCATAAGTGGTACGATCAGTTCGTACCCATTGGTCATTTCTGCAATCAGAAATATGGCAGTTAGCGGAGCATGTAAAACGGCTCCCAAAACTCCGGCCATTCCCACAAGGGTGAAATTGCTTTCCGACAAATGTTTTGTAACCCCAAAGTCGTTCATTATTCTTGCAAACATAAAACCTGTAAATCCACCTGTCACAGCGCTGGGCGCAAAGATTCCTCCAATACCACCACTTTCGATGGTGAGGGTAGTAGCAATAACCTTGAAAAGGATCAGGAAAAGGACGAATCCGGCGAAGACCCATAAATTGTCACGAAAATTATAAAACAGGCTACTGTCCATAAGGTTGATGGTATTCCCCGACATGATCATGCGGACGGAATCATATCCTTCACCGTATAGCGGCGGGAAAAGAAAGATCAAAACTCCCAGTATGCTAACACCAACCAATCCCCGGATATAAATGTTATTTACAAGTGCCATTTTATCGGTGACAAAATGGGTTGCCCGGTTGAAATACAGCGAAACCAACCCGGTCAGAATTCCCAGCAACAGATAGAACGGAACATCCGACACTACAAAGGGTTCGGATATTCTGAAATGGATCAGCATTTTCTCGGCAAGCAAAAGTTTGGTTGTGATGGCTCCCGTAGCTGATGCCATTAATAATGGAATAATGGAGGATATGGTCAGGTCAAGCATCAATACTTCAAGGCTGAAGATTACTGCTGCGATGGGGGTTGTGAAAATGGAAGCCATAGCCCCTGCTGCTCCGCAGCCGATTAACAGTATGGTTGTTTTATAATCCATTTTTAAAAACTGGCCAATGCCTGATCCCAAAGATGAACCGGCGGAAATAATGGGTGCCTCCAGACCGATTGAACCGCCAAAACCTGCAGTGAGCGATGCTCCAAAAAGGGACGAAAAGATTTTGTGTTGCTTCATCCTTCCGCCAAGTTTAGAAATGACATACAGTATCCTGGGTATACCATGGTGTGTGGTATCTTTAATAATGAACCGAATAAAAATGACCGTTAAGAATATTCCAATGGCAGGATAAAGGACGTACCAGTAGTTTTGCTCGTTTAATTGAAAACTGGATGTAAGTAAACGCTCAATATAAAAAACGGAAGATTTCAACAAATATGCAGCTATTCCTGCAAGGAGCCCAATAATTGCACTGATCAGAATAACAAAATAGCGGTCGTTCAAATGATTTTTCCGCCAGATCAGAAATTTTCCAATCATTGTTTGGTTTTCCATTAAGCTGAGTCTTATTGTTTGCTGCTTGATGCTGGTTCTTAGTTCTTTGTTTATAGTTCTTTGATGGTAATAGCATACTACCAACTCTATACAATTCTCTTTTTGAATTCTAAGTTCAAGAATCTAAAATCCAATGTCTAACATTTTATTTTTAACCAGTTATGTCACATGCATCCCTATGTGTCCTGATTTTTTAAATCGTCCAGGTTGTAAGTCCCGAAGTTGTAAACTCATACCTTTGGATATCTCCTCCAAATTTTTTCAACGCTTCGATTACTTTAAAGCGGGTATTGTCCGGACAGTAAAAAATCATAAATCCACCACCCCCGGCTCCTGAAATTTTACCTCCGGTTGCCCCACTTTGCATAGCAGAATTATAAATGTCATCAATCAACTTGTTGGAGATTTGCTTTGCCATCAGTTTTTTATTTTGCCAGCCAAAATCGAGGACTTCGCCAATGCTGTTCAATTCCCCTTTCAGAATGGCTTCTTTCATCCGGATGGCCTGTTCCTTGAGTTTATGAGTAGCCTCAATGGAGCTTTCATTCTTCTGAATGATGTTCTTACTTTGATTTTCGATGATACTTGATGACACCCGGCTTGTCCATGTGTTGTAGAGAACAAGATTGTGAGCCAATTCATTTAAATAGGTTGATTTAATGCGCAAAGGATTAACAATGACTTTGTCATCCTTAAAAAACTCCATAAAATTTACGCCACCAAATGTTGCTGCATATTGATCTTGTTTACCACCTGCCATAGCCAGGTCGTAACGCTCAATTTCATAGGCAAGGTGAGCAAGGTCATATTCACCAAGCGGCAATTGAAGCCATTCGGCAACTCCTAAGAATAGCAACTACCAGGTAGAAGATGTGCCAAGCCCGGGAACCCGGAGGTGCATCAACAAAGGTAGTCAACTCAAACGATAAAGCCTTTTGGTGAAATCCTTTACTACCCTGTTATAGATTCCTTTTGCAAGGTCAAATTGATTGTCTATCTCGAGGCGTTTTGTGCTGTTTAATTCAAATCGTTTCTTTTGATCAAGGGAATTTAAAACGATCTTCTTATCCTTTCTGGGTTGAATGGTGGCATATGCATACATGCTAATGGTGGCATTTAGTATGGCTCCACCATACAAATCGGAGTAGGGGCAACGTCGGGCTCCTCCACCTGCCAGTCCCAGTCTTAAAGGTGCTTTGCTTCGGATAATCATCGTGATTCAGTTTTGTTAGCGAGTAATTGGTCGATCGTATTCAGCATCCTTTCCCATGAGTACTTTTGTTTTTCGAATAAAACATTTCCTACAAAGTCTGCTTCTTTTTCTTCTCTGTAAAACTTTAAAATGGCACTTGATAATTCTTTTACGTCGGGATTGATAACGTAGCCGACTTTGCCGTCAGGAACAATTTCAGCAAGCCCGCCAACATCGGTGGTGATCATCGGTTTGTTGAAATGATAAGCAATTTGGGTAACCCCACTCCGAGTCGCATCCTTGTATGGTTGAACTACCATATCGGCTGCACAAAAATACTTAGCAACATCGCTATCAGGAATGAATTCAGTTGCCAGGATAACCGCTTCCTGTAACATGTATTTCTCAATGATGTCATGATAAGGTTTTGGGTCTGTATAAAACTCACCGGCAACAATGCATTTAATTCCTGCTTCTTTAAATTGAGGATCGGCCATGGCTTCCAGCAATAAATCCAAACCCTTATAATCCCGGATGAATCCGAAAAACAAAATAAACTTTCCCTCTTCCGAAATTCCAAGCATTTTTCTGGCCTTTATTTTTTCAATCAACTCGCCAAAATTATCATATAGTGGATGGGGGCAATATACTTTTGGTTTTTTCTTGTCAAAATTGTTCAGGTCATCCAGTACGGATTTTGACATCACAATAAATCCATCTACACTCTTTACCCAATATTTACCCAAAATACCATCGCCGGGCCTTTTTTCGTGTGGGATGATGTTATCAATAATCGAAACAACCTTAGTGTGTTTATTTCGCCTGATAATCCTGGCTATGGTTCCCAGACAGGGAGCCATAAAAGGTATCCAGAATTTGATGATGGCCAAATCGGGTTTTAACTTTTTTATCTCCCTGCCAATTTTTATCCAGTTGAATGGATTGATGGAATTTATTTTAACCCTGATACTAAGGTTTTCAGGTGCCGGATCGGAAGAATATTGTGTTTTGCCCGGGAATAAAAAATTTGGGTATTGAAGGCTAAAGGTATAAATTATAACATCATCACCATTTTCCTGGTAGGCGCGGGCTATTCTTTCGTTGTAAGCGCTCAATCCACCGCGCAGGGGATGGGCCGAACCTATAACTACTATTTTTCGCTTACCGCTCATGAACGTTTTTAAACAGGATTTTTTTCGTTTTCTATACCGATCTCCTCTTCAACAAGGTAACGATTGCGGTCAGCTGAGTTGCGCGAGATCATCTCCGCAATGAATCCGGTAACGAAAAGCTGGCTTCCCAGGATCATGGCCAACAGGCCAAAGTAAAACAAAGGCCTTTCGGTCATTTTATAAGCCTCGAAGAAAAACTTGGCAACAGTGAGGTAAGTGCCAATAACCAACCCAATAAAAAATAAAACTGACCCCATCGCTCCAAAAAAGTGCATGGGCCTTTTGCCAAATTTTGAAATGAAGGTAATGGATAAAAGGTCTAAATAACCTTTGATTAATCGTTCCATTCCAAATTTTGTAGAGCCATATTTGCGGGGAAAGTGCTGTACAACCTTTTCTCCGATAGTGTTAAATCCTGCCCATTTTGCTATAACCGGTATATAACGGTGCATTTCACCATATACTTCAATGGTTTTTACCAACTCATGCCGATATGCTTTTAAACCACAATTGAAGTCATGAAGCTTTATTTTTGAAATTTTGCGCGTTGTCCAGTTAAAGAATTTAGAAGGAAATGTTTTTCCAAACGGGTCGTGCCTTTTCTTTTTCCAACCTGAAACCAAATCAAAGCCATCAACTTTGATCATTTTGAAAAGTTCCGGAATTTCATCGGGACTGTCTTGCAGATCTGCGTCCATCGTTATCACTACATCTCCCTGTGCAGCTTCAAAACCCACATTCAATGCTGCCGACTTGCCGTAATTACGCCTGAATTTTATCCCTTTAAACCGTGCGTTCGAGCTACTTAATTGTTCAATAATCTTCCATGACTGATCGGTACTTCCATCATCAATAAACAGGACTTCGTAGGTGAGCCCTTCTTTTTCGCATACTCTGTTGATCCAGGCTGACAATTCGGGCAGCGATTCTTCTTCGTTTAAAAGCGGGACAATAACTGTTACATCCATTCAGTTCGATTTATTCGGATACCTCCAATGAGTTATCTTCTTTTTTTATAAAAATTGAAGCAATCAGTGCGAAAATCAATGAAAAGAAGACAGAGCTTAAAAAAGCAATCATCGAAATCCACCATGGTTTCATCATGTTTTTGGTAATGTTAAGGGCCATATCCAACTCTTCATCTGACATATCAGGATTGGTGTCAAGGATGGTTTCTTCTGCTTTTTCAAGCATAACA
This sequence comes from Bacteroidales bacterium, assembly GCA_041393255.1. Classification (GTDB taxonomy): domain Bacteria; phylum Bacteroidota; class Bacteroidia; order Bacteroidales; family JAADJA01; genus JAADJA01. Next base: position 225,042 of record JAWKKM010000005.1, read on the forward strand.
GTAATATAATCATCACCGAGGTACGACATGAAAATAAAAGTGAACACCGCTGTAATAACAGCAGAAAACAAACCGGTTAGAAAGCCACTGAAAAACTTTGTCCGAAGGTGATGAACCCACCAAGGTACTTGTTGCGATAAGCAATTGAGGTCATGATTATACCGGCCAGCAGAACCACATAACTTATATAGCCGGTCCATTGCTCCCCGTACAAACCGAGAATGTAGAAAATCAGCGAAACAATAATGAGTGCGACGCCAAGATAAATTCCGTAAAGGAAGGAATGTTTCCAGATTGGGTAATTTTCGTTTTCCATGTTGGTTGTTTTTTTAATTATCGCAAAGTTATGAATTTTGTATTATAGTTTTATATCTCTATTCAATATTGATTAACAGTAAGGTGTTAGCTAAATAGTAATAACCATCACTTGAAAATGCTCTCGATTAATTGATTAGTTGAAGTAAAAATCTCCCAAACCAAAAACACTGCCATCCTCATTTTTTGCGGGTTGCCATGTTCTTACGTAAATTTTAGGATTCAGGGAGTCGTTAAGATCAATCATTAGAAAGAGGTACCCAAAGTCAGAATAATTTGTGGAAAAATAGTGCTGTGCAATCTGGATGCCGTATATCTTATCATCGCCATTCACTTTCTTCACTTTGTTTTCTTCGAAGCAGATATTGATATATTCATTGCTGTTAAAAGCATTGGCTAGCCTTCCCATATATTCTTCTTTCGAGAGCCGGATATATTCCACTTTGGTATTTCCTAAGCGCTTATACATACCGTCAATCGGTTCGGCAACATGCAAAACCTTACCTACGATGATAAGGGCATTTTCAGCAAAGATGGATTTTATGTAATCAAGGCGTTCGAGGCTGTAGGCTGTTTTATAATACTCCATAAAACGGATGAGTTGGTACTTGTCTTCAACAGTTCCAAATCGTTCGCTTCGTTTCAGTATATCGTTTAACCCAATGTCGCTTAAGGCAAAAGAGAGGGCATCAATCTTTATATCCTTATTAAAAGTGAAAACAACATTTTCAATGAATCGCCGGTTGTTATTTTCAAATGAAAAAGCCATGGGAACAGATCTGACGATGACTTCATTTTCCAGTTTAATGACTTTCAATGTGTCAAATGGAAGAATTGTAACCCTACCGTATTGAAGTAATTTTTGATACATTTCTTTACCGTCTTCGGTAAAGTATGCGCCTTCTTTTTCCCCGCTCTTATTTTGAATATCAGCAATCACCTTTAGCACGATGCTTTTGTACCGGGATGCATCGAAAGGTTTGGTATTCATCGTTTCCGAAACAATATCGCTGCTTTTGTATTCCGGAGGTGGCTGCATATTTATTTTGTCTGTATTTTTAATATGTATCCGGTGCTTTGATTTTTTGAAAAAAGGGACTTGTATTGTATTCAAAACTTCGGTCAACTCTTTGTCATAACTTTTGTTTTTGTATTCATATTCAATTCTCAGATCAATGGATTCAAGTGAATGACTTGCCGCATCAAACAATTCAATCAACCCCATGCCATCCTTTGCACTTGTTATGTTTGAATATCCTTGTCCGGTAAAGTAGCTGAAATCAAGGTTTTCAACAGGCTGGCCCAGATAGCTTATGTCAAGCAGGATGTTCTTCTTGTCTTCTTCGGAATACAATTGCAAATCTGAGACAGAGATGTCAAGATTGCTGAATATGCTGTTGATGTGTTCATTAAGAGCAGCTTCCAACAACATTTTGCCCTGATCTTCGAATTCCATTTCAATTGTGCTGTGATCGGGATGGCTGAGTAAAAGGGCATAAGCCCAGTAGCTGTAACGCAATGCGTCCCCAATCCGGAATTCCTTTTCTGCTTTTAAGGCAAGGGCCGTGAAATCTTTTATTTTCTTTTCCCTTAGTTTAAACAATTTTGGAATCTCCTCTTTTGCTAAATAGCGCATCACCGTTGTTATTCCCTTTTTTTCTTCTACAATTTGAAGGGTTTGTGGCAAGGTCGTTTGGGTATATGTTTTAACGATTGAGGTATAGTAATCATTTACATCGCCCTGTCTTTCTTCGAAGTTGTATTCATTTTCACTTTTTACAAAAACAATTGAAATTTTACTAATTAAATCATCCAGGGCCAGTTGATCTGCTTTCTTATAGTCTTCATTGGCCCCAATCCCCCATTGATATTCTGTGGAGGATTTAATCTGCCTGATGCTTTGGCTTTGCAGGGCTTGAATCCCTGCGTTAAGCATCAAAATGAGTGAACAAGCAAATAGCAATTTCGATTGATACTTTTCCATGTTTTGATTCGCTAATTTATTCTTTGATCGTGAATCCAATCCCCACCGTGTAGTTGGGGCCTGATTCGGTCATATGCCAGTAATTCCCTGTTAAAATCAAATTTCCCAAACTGATGGATAAGCCCAATGATGGCGAAAAACTGTCATCGGTATACTGGGCGTTTTTGTCCAGAATTATTTCTCCGGCTAATATCTCTGACCAGCCGTCGTCCGATTCATAGTCTTCCTGGTTTCATAAAGTTTGAACCGTTCAGAAAAAATAGCCTACACCTGCTGTAAATACAAACACAAAAGGCCGGGTAAATATCTTGCCGAGCCTGAGCGAAGCGCCAAATTTGTTTCGACTCATAAACCCCCTCATAAATTAGATCGCCTGGATTTAATGTTGGGAAATCGGCACGGTCGTAAACCAAAATGTCATAGGCACTGAATTTTCCCAGTTCTCGGGCCCTATATTGAAAATCATTCCGAGGGAGGTTGTCAGACGTGAAGCATTTTTATACGACCAGCCAACTTCGAAGCCATACATTGGCAAGGTATAATCGGTTGTTTTGGGCATGTACAATAAATTGATGATAGCTTTAATCATCGGCTTCAACACCATGTTAAAATTCTGGCTGCCGTTATCAATTTTTATTTTTTTCTTTCTTGGATAATAGCTTTCATATGCGAGTTTTATTCTGTGCCTTCCGTTTTCATGATAGGATACCGAAGGGGTATTGCCAACTTTGATTTTGTTGACAAATATTTCTGCATTGGAAGGTTTGCTCGAAATATTCAACTTGAATTTTAACAGCTCCAGTGAAAATGAATAATTATCTTTTTCTTCAGAAACAATTATGGTCTTTTCCAAATTCTCATGGTCATCCTTCTCTAATTTAATGCTGTTTTCCCCAACCGGAAGCATAACCTCTTCCGGGGTTTTTCCAATATATTCTCCATTGACAGTTAGCATTGCATTTTTGGGTTCGCTTTCTATCCTTACTTTTTTATAACTTCTGAGGCTAAAATCAACGCGCTGGTTCTCATTCTCCTCAATTGTAATAACTTTATGTTCGGTCAGGAATTTATTTTTTTCAATGCGAATGTTGTGTTCACCAATAATTATCTCGTTGTCCGAATAGGGGGTTGACCCTTTGTAAAGGTTGTCGATGTATACGTCAGCACCCGGCGGGTTTGAATGGATATCAAGAGAGCCCGTGATGGGTTCAAGCTTTATGTTAACATAGGTGGTGTCACCCGGCAAAACTTCGATGATTTGAGTTTGAGGATGATAAAACTCTCTTACTATTTCCAAACTGTATTTCCCAACATCCACACCATCCGATTCGCCAAACAACATCAGGGAATCCCTGCCCAGGTAATCCTTGTCAAGAAAATACTTAGTGCCAGCAACGTTTGAGTTTATGGAAAGGTTTCCCCATTTGGGCTGTAACTTTATAATTACTTGTTTTTCGGTATCCTTTTCGATACTTAACACTGTATCTTTTGGTTCAAAGCGTTTCTTAGTCAGGAAAAAGCGATAGGATGCGGCCTTGTAGTTTTCGAACGAACAGGGAGTCGTTTTAAGCATATCAGGAATCCCATCAATCATTACCGAGACACCCGGAGGTTCCGATCGCATGCTAAGTGAGCCCTTTCCCGATGGTACCCATCCTTTTGAATCGGATGATAATTCCAATACAAATACATCATAAGACTTAACAGCATTTGAAATGGCGTATTCAAGGGTTTTAAATCCGTTTTTAAAAATCTTCAGCCTTTTTTCTCCCTGGGAAACATACACCCAATAGTCTCCCTCTTTGGAAACTATTTTTACAATCCCTATGGAAGATTGAAAATTCAGGCCCTGAATATCGGTTCTTACCTTTATTAACGCACAAGGTTCTCCATTGTCATCTTTTTCTTCAAACTTTCGTGCAGAAAGATCATTGTTCGTTTTTGCAAATGAAACAATTTTAAATTCATCGGCAGATACCGTGAGGCTGGATAATAAGCCGAACAATAGTACCAAATGCAATGGTTTCAATTCTATGAAATTAATTTTGGCCCGCATTATAGAATTTTCCTCAATCGTGCTAATGCAAATTTAAGTCAATATCCACTACAAAGTTTAATACAGGATGCAAATTATCAGTGAAAGATTAAATTTATAATGAATTCAAATACTATATTTGTCAATCAATCAAGTTTGAAATGAATCCATTCCTTTTTCAGGACATATAAACCAAAGCAATATCCCTATGAAACATGCATTATTACTTGCTTTTCTCTTAATGATTGTATTTCTTTCTATTGCCCTGGATTTGAATGCACAGGCCGTATTTAGCATTCAATCACCCAATAGCAAAATTGATTTAAACATTCGGCTTACTGATAAAATCGAATTGGAAGTTTTGTTGGATTCAATAATTGTGCTTAATTATTCGAAGATTGCATTGGAAATTGATTCGATTGTTTTGGGTGAAACCCCTAAAGTATTGAAGAAAATTACAAACTCCATGGATGATAATATCATTCCGGTTGTGCCTGAAAAGTTTAAAAATATCAGGGATCGGTACAACGAAATGATCTTGCTGTTTAAAGGTAAGTACAGGGTGAATTTTAGGGCCTACGACAATGGAATAGCCTGGCAGTGGGAAACAACTTCGAAAGATGAAGTCGTTATTAATAATGAAACTGTAGATTTTCATTTTCCTGAAGAATCACATGTTTGGTTTCCTGAAGAGCAAAGCTTTTTCTCACACAACGAACGCTATTATCTTTATGAACGGTTGGATGGGATATCAAATGAGCGATTTTGCAGTTTGCCTGCACTGATCGAAACAGCCATCGGTCCTAAACTTTTAATAACGGAATCATCCTTGTTTGATTATCCGGGGATGTGGCTTAGGGGAACTGGCAGTAACTTATTGAAGGCTATATTCCCGGGAATGGCACTTGAAGAAGAACAAACCAATGACAGGAATGTAAAGGTTTCGAAACATGCCGATTATATTGCCAATACAAACGGTAGCCGTACTTTCCCCTGGAGGATAGTTGCCATTGCTGAAAATGATGCTGAATTGATCACAAATCAGCTTGGTTACATACTGGGTAAGCCATGTGCAATTGGTGATCCTTCATGGATCAAGCCCGGCAAAGTGGCCTGGGATTGGTGGAACGACTGGAATATTTACGGAGGTTGATTTTCGGGCTGGTGTTAATACAGAAACATATAAGTATTACATTGATTTTGCATCAACCTTCGGTATTGAATACATCATTATGGATGAGGGATGGTATAAGTTGGGGATTTGATGGATGTTGTCCCGGAGATTGATATGGATGAGATTTTGCACTATGCAAAAGAAAAAAATGTTGGGGTAATCCTATGGGTTATATGGAAAACCCTCGAAGATCAATGGGCGGAATCGTTTGATCAATTTGAGGCATGGGGTGTAAAGGGAATTAAAGTAGATTTTATGCAGCGCGATGATCAATGGATGGTTGGTTATTACCATCGTGTGGCCAAAGAGGCTGCAGATCGAAAAATGCTGGTTGATTTTCATGGAGCCTATAAGCCCGCAGGTTTGCGGAGGATGTATCCCAATGTAATTACCCGCGAGGGAGTTCGTGGCCAGGAGCAGGTGAAATGGTCCGATCTTCAAACCCCAACCCACAATGTTACCCTTCCCTTTATCCGGATGGTTGCCGGGCCAATGGATTATACGCCCGGTGCGATGGTAAATGCCGCTGAAAGAAATTATAAAAGCTGTGGTCGCAGCCCATGAGTATGGGGACACGTTGTCATCAATTGGCTATGTATGTTATTTATGAAAGTCCATTGCAAATGTTGTGCGACAATCCATCCAATTATTATAAAGAACCGGATTGTATGGACTTCCTTTCTGCTGTTCCTACAGTTTGGGATTCAACCCTTGTATTATCGGCTATGATTGGAGAGCATATAACACTGGCCCGCAAAAAAGGGGAGGAGTGGTATATTGGTTCGATGACAAATTGGGATGAAAGAGAGGTTAGCATTGATTTTTCATTCCTGGGTAAAGGGTCGTTTACTATGGATTATTACGAGGATGGCATAAATGCAGATCGCTATGCGTCAGATTTTAAAAGAAGTAATAATACCATTACTTCGGCTCAAAAAATGACAATTCATTTGGCTCCGGGGGGAGGTTGGGTAGCTCGAATTCTGAAAAATTAATTATTTATTCGGATCCTTTTTAATCTATTGGCCTGCCTGGTTTTTTAACCGGTGCTTTTTCGTCTTTTTCTTTGGTAAACGGAAAAATAAGTTTTTTGAGCACTAGGCCAAACGATTTACCGTGTAAATCAATTTGGGGGAAGGGAATTAAAATTCCGGCTTCAGCCAGTGCATCCTATATTCTCATGGCAAAAAACACCTTTGTTTTAACTATGCTTATAAAAAAGCCATTGAATATATTTATCATCAATCCATTTACAAGAAAGATAAAAACAGCAACAGGAATATTTGTATCTTTTCAGCAGTCCTGTTTTCCGAATGTTCTTTTGTGTTACTAAAAATGTTTAGCTAATTCTTTCATTGTCGAAAGGTCATTTTGAATTCAATGTACAAAATTGTTTTCTAGCTTAAAAAAAAGAGCTGCCAACCGGAAGCTCTTTTTCTATAATTACAATTATGTATGTTTTTATCGTTTCAAAAACTTTCGCGTGACACCCGGATTTCCATTATTTATAATTCCAAGTATATAAATCCCTGTTGAAAGTTTTGAGATATCAATGTTAACAATATTGTTACCGGCATAAACCGGGTGTTTTAAACTTTGCACTATCTGGCCTGATTCATTATAAATGGCAAAAGTAATTTCTTCTGTTTTTGCCAGATTTAATTCGAATTGTATATCATTTACGGCAGGGTTGGGATAAATTTGCCCCATATTCAATTTAAGACTATTGTCTTCAATTGCACTTACACTGCCATTGACAGCATAATTGCTAATGGTCAATACAATGTCCTCAACACTACTATTTGTTTCGTTAAGTGCTACGGTTAAGGGGTATGTGTATTTCCCGGTAACTTCAGCATGCACTTTATAGGTGCCCATTGGAAGATCGTTTAAAACAAAAACGCCGTCCTCATCTGAATGGGTGCAAATCATGGGTTCGTTACTTTCATTATAAAGCAATATTTCTACATTGCAAGCCGGAAAGCCATCATCAGTGTTAGGGTTGTATGTGTAATTTATATTGCCAGAAATTAAACCCGGGCCGGTCATTAATTGTGTAACGGGGAGTAAGTTAATGTGATATTCCCAGTTTGTTGCATTGTGAAAAATGGTATCCGCCTCTGTCCATGTAGGTTTATTGCTGTAATACGTTGTCATAAATTGATTGTAAAGGACCGATGAAGGATGAAGATCAGCTTTAACAATATAGTTTCCTTCGATAAGCTGGTAAAAATAATAATGTCCATAGGGTTCGCTAAAGCCGGCCGTATCAATCAGGATAATTTCTTTGTCTTCTATTTATACAAATAAGAACTTCACCCTTGTCTATCGGGAAGTATCCTGCCATAATATGCCCTCCCATGGAAATAACTCTTAGAAGTAACACTAATGATTTTAACTATGGATGTAGTATATGGAATTGAATAAGGTGTAGGCTGAATTACAACAGTAAGCTTTACCCTGTAAACACCTGCTTCGGAATAGGTATGCTTTGGACTCGATAACGGACTGAAATTCCCATCTCCAAAATTCCATTCCCATGAAATAATATCATCGGAATTTGATAAATCATGAAATATGTATTCAAGTGAATTGTTCCCTTCCGGATCTCTTTGGTAGTAGAAGTTTGCCTGATAAGTTACTGTTTGGGGCTGGACAGGTAATACAAAATTGGCAAACAAAATATTTTCTTCACTCCATGTAAACCTAAAAAATACTGTTGTGTCGTAATCATTGTTAAGATAGTCGAGTGTGGAAATATTTAAACCTCCTTTCAGGTCAAAGGTTGAAATGGTATCGTAATAATATCCTTCAAAATCAGTATAAAGCTTTTTAGTGTAAACAAAGTGAGGATTGTACATTGAATCAGAAGTAATAATAACTTCATGATTTTTAATTGGTCCACCGTTTTGTGCATTGGTGACTTGTCCGATCAGGTACACTGTATTTAATTCATTAAGGCCCTGAGAAAAGACAGATAATGATAGAAAAAGCACTGGAAGCAAGAAAATGAATATCTTCTTAAGTGCGCTATTGTATGTATGTGTTAAGTCCACTTTCATTTTAATAAATTCATCCCATTAGAAATTAATGAGTAACCCTAAACGCAAACCAATGGAATAAGGCCGTTTTGTAGTGTTTAAATTGTTTTCGTATGCCGATTTAATATAGTACCTGAACATGGGTTCGGCTGCCAGGCTGATATTGTTGCTGATGCGATAGGATAAACCACCTGATAAAACAATTTGCCAATTGGTTTTTATACGGCCTGGCATTTCGCTATCTACATTTAATATTTTGGCATCACTCATTGTATAATCCGAAATATTCTCATTGACCAGTATGGAAATTGAAGGCCCTGCTTTTACAAACCAACCAAACCGTTTGCTTTCATTTCCATAACCAAACAGCAGCGGAATTTGCAAATAGCTGTATTTGCTTTTGGTTGGTGAAATGTTGATGTGGTTAACGGAATCATAAACCTTCATAGGTTCCGTATGGTATATCGGTGTTACCTGATTTCCGGCGGTGTCAAATGTAACATCGTACACATAGTCGTACGAACCGAGGTATTTGTTGTAATTTATTTTGTAATTCCCATCATCCGTTGTCATTGAAATTCCAAGGCCACTTTGGATGAAATAGTTTGAAAATTTATACATCGCCTGAACATCTAATGAATAGGAACGATTGTTCAGAATATCGTTATCAGGGTAGAAATTCATTTCAGGAGTGAAGTACAATCCAAATGCCCAACTGTTTTTCTTGCCATAATCACTTTTTATTTCAGGGTTTACGGCAAGCCCTGAAGACGATGGGTTTGTTTCCTCCGTAACAGCGTTGTCATTCTGATTTTTATTGGCTAAATCTTCGTTCGTTGTATTTTGTTCCGAATGCTGAGGAATGTACTTGTCATTGTTCATTGCCAGCAATTCTGAATCATCTCCGGGAACAAGTACAAATCCATTGCTATTAATGTTTCGATTATTTAGGGTTACATCATTAACAGATGTGTTTGCATTTTCTAAATTTACCTGACTGGGTTTAAGCGGAGTGTCGGATTTATTTACCACAAGGCTATTTTTGCCGGCAATCACAGGCGTTTCTATATCCAGGTCGAATCGAGATTGTTGTAACTTTTGCTTTTTGTCCTTTTTCCCTTTTTCTTTTTGAATACTTTTCTGTTGTTTTAATTCATCCGCTTCAAGTGAGTTAATAGCAAGTAGGTTTTGATCTGGTTCAGAATCACTATTCAAATTCTGACTGCTGATAAATACTTCAGGTACGGTTGAAATTTCCTGAGCATTAAAATATAATTGATAAATGGAAAACAATCCCACCAATAACAAAATAGTTGAAATTCCTGCTATTCCACCCTTTAGGTTAGACTTGCCGGATCCGCCACCATTGTTATCTTGAATTCCCTGTTTAATGTTCTCCCAAATATGTTCGGGTGGATCAGGCTCGAAATTTTCAAACTTGTCCCTAAACAGATCATCAATATTTTTATACTTTTCGCTCATTTATGTTTCTAACGCGTTAATTTCGACAATTTATTTTGCAGGGTTTGTCGTGCCCTGGATAATTGTGATTTTGATGTATTTTCGGAGATATCCAAAAGTTGGCTTATTTCCTTATGGGTATATCCTTCTATTACATTCAGGTTAAATACCATTTTGTAACCAGTAGGTAATTCCTTTATCAGCTCCAGTAATTCTTTCGCAGAAATTTTATCAACCGCACCTTCTTCATGATCATGGACAACCGCAGCTTTTTCAATTTCAATATCTTTTAAATACTTTGCATTCTTTTTGTACAAATTGATTGCTGTATTTACGATTGTTCGTCTTATCCATCCTTCCAGCGAACCTTCATTACGGAATGATTTGAGATTTAGGTAAACCTTAATAAAACCATCCTGAAGAATGTCGTCTGCCTCCATTTGGTTCTTGGCAAAACGCAAGCAAACGCCATACATTTTTGGAGCATAACGTTTGTACAATTCCTCTTGTGCTCTTGCATCTTTACTTAAGCACCGTTTTATTAAGTCCCCTTCAGAATTCATTTATAGATTGTAGACGTTTTCTAATTTTTGAGGATAGAAAACAAACCCTGAAAACCATAATAATTTATAAATCAACCTATCTAATTATTACCGGGCTAAAATACAATATATAATTTTATCTGCCAACAAATCTCCTAAGAAATTCCAATTTAATTATTTAAAGAACGCATTATGAAAGCAATACAGAGAAAAATCTCCCATACAGAACTAAGACAACAAGGTGGTATGAATGGTTGCACTGATTTAATTCAATATTTCTTCGATTAAATCAGGCTCAAATAAAAAGTAATTTCCATTTCTTTTTACCATTTGTTATTTGCTCCTGAAAAAATATCTGTAATTTCGCCGCATATAAAGAATTAATATTTAATGTTATGATCAACAGAATTTTAAGTTTAGTCGTTGCCCTTTTATTGCAGGTGTATTCTCAGCGTGCAACAATGTGCCCAAAAGCACTGCAGGACTCACCGGATGCAGAACAAAAAGAAGAGTCGGAAATGGAAGGAAAATTACAGCAATATGTATCCGTAAAACTAACCAGTGATATCAGCCATTTAAGTGACAATGAGAAGGAAATGTTAGGGCTTTTATTCAAGGCTTCAAAAATTGCAGATGATATTTTTTGGATGCAAAATGCAGGTAAACGGGAAGACGTGCTTTCCAGAATCAGGATGAAGCAGCCAGAAGGTATGCTGTAATCAATTACGGACCCTGGGATGAAATGGAAAATTTAGCCCCATTTGTAGAGGGAGCAGGCCCAAAACCAGCGGGTGCTGAATTTTACCCCCACGACATGACAAAGGAAGAATTTGAAGCCTTTGATGATCCGAATAAGGCCAGTTTGTATACCCTGATAAGGAGAGATGAAAATGGAGGGTTGAAAACCATTTGGTATCACGAAGCCTATAAAGAACAAGTGGCTGAAATGTCTGATCTGTTGAAAAAAGCATCTGAACTTGCTGGTGATAAAGAGTTTGCCGATTATTTAAAGCTCCGCTCAGAGGCTGTGCTAACAGATGATTATCAGGCCAGCGACTTTGCCTGGTTAGATGTGAAAAATAATAACGTTGATCTTGTGATTGGCCCCATCGAGAATTATACCGATCAATTGTTTGGATATAAAGCAGCGCATGAAGCTTATATCCTTATCAAAGACAAGGTATGGAGTGACAGGCTTTCGAAATACGCTCAGTTTTTACCTCAGCTTCAAAAGGAGCTTCCGGTTGATCCGATTTATAAGCAGGAAACTCCCGGAATGGATGCAGATTTGAATGCTTATGATGTTGTTTATTATGCCGGTGATTGCAATATGGCAGGTAAAACCATTGCCATTAACCTGCCCAACGATGAGGAGGTACAATTGCAAAAGGGTTCGCGTAAGCTGCAGTTGAAGAATGCCATGAGGGCGAAATTTGATCACATACTTGTTCCTATTGCTGAGCATCTTATTTCAAAAGATCAGCAGCAATACATTACTTTCGATGCTTTTTTTGCAAATACCATGTTTCATGAAGTCTCTCATGGGATGGGCATTAAAAATACCATAACCAATATGGGTTCGGTTAGACATGCATTAAAAGAACAATACAGTGCTATTGAAGAAGGAAAGGCCGATATTCTTGGTTTGTATCTGGTTACCAAGCTTTATGAAATGGGAGAATTTACTGATACGGACTTGATGGAGAATTATGTAACGTTTATGGCTGGTATATTCAGGTCTGTTCGTTTTGGTGCTTCCAGCGCACATGGGAAAGCCAATATGATAAGGTTTAATTATTTTCAGGAAAAGGGAGCATTCACAAAAAATGCCGATGGAACTTATTCAATAGATTTTGAAAAAATGCAACAAGTTTCCACCGAATTGGCAAAGTTGATATTGAAGGTTCAGGGTGATGGTGATTATGAGTCAGCCAAAAACATGGTTGATCAAATGGGTGTTATCAAACCTGATCTTCAGGCCGATTTGAATAAACTTGCAGAAGCTGGAATCCCAGTAGATATTGTTTATGAACAGGGACCCGAAGTGTTGGGTTTGTAGGTTCTGGCTTTGTTCGCTTTTGTACACACCTGTGTTAATTTGCGGACAGAATTGCTGCTGCCGTTCAAAATACCACACAAACATGTATTTAGTTGTCAATCCGTTAAAGTTGGTGGCATGATTTTCGGGATGTAGGTACGTTTGATTTGAATTTATAATTTATTAATACAATTGTTTAAAAGATGAAAAAGTTTAGTTTATTTATTGTTGGGATGATAACGTTCATGATGAGTTCGTTTGCATTCACTCCACCTGATGAAGGAATGTGGTTACCCATGTTTGTTGAACGTTTGAATTATGTTGATATGCAAAAAATGGGACTTCAACTGACGGCTGAGGAAATATACAGCATCAACAATTCAAGTATTAAAGATGCTATTGTTGGAATGTCAGGTAGTGGATCGCCCGACGGGTATTTTTGCACAGGTGAAATTGTATCAGACAAAGGACTTATGTTTACCAATCACCATTGTGGATACGACATAATTCAGCAGCACAGTTCCGTTGAGCACGATTACCTTACCGATGGTTTTTGGGCTCGCAGTCTTGAAGAAGAGTTGCCAAATGAAGAACTGTCTGTTTCCTTTCTGTCAAGTATGGATAATGTAACAGATAGCATTCTTCCTTTCTTATCCGATACCATGTCCATTGGAGAGCGGAGGTCAAAAGTTAGGGAGATCACTGCAAGGCTGGAAGAGGCAGTTTCTGAAGATGGAAAATACCATGTTAAAGTCAGAAGCTTTTTTGAAGGAAACGAGTATTACCGTTTCATTTATGAAGTATATACTGATGTTCGGTTGGTGGGCGCGCCTCCCTCAGCTATTGGGAAGTTTGGAGGTGATACAGATAACTGGATGTGGCCACGCCATACCGGCGATTTTTCAATTTTCCGGGTTTACTCTGCACCCGATGGTTCACCTGCAGATTATTCAGAAGAAAATGTTCCCCTCAAACCCAAACACTATTTGCCCATTTCTTTGAAAGGCGTTCAGAAAGATGATTTTGCAATGATTTGGGGATATCCCGGAGGAACCAACAGGTACATGACTTCTTATGGTGTTGCATACAATACCAATAACTTTGGCCCGGTTTTGATAGATTTGCTGGGGAAGAGATTGGAAATCATGAAAGAACAAATGGATGCGGATGATGCTGTTCGGATTAAATATGCGTCTACATATGCACAATTTGCCAATGGATGGAAATACTATATTGGCCAGGTAAGGGGTGTGAAAAGGTTACATGTTGTAGATCAGAAAAAGGAGATTGAGGATGAATTTACAAAATGGGTAAATGCTGATGATACCCGAAAGGAAATTTACGGAAATGCATTGAGTGACATTGAACAGGGATATAATACCATGGCTGAATCCATTGGGCCGCTTATGTTTTCAAGCTTGGGTTTAATGGCTCCGGATATCATAAGCTTTCCTGGCGATTTTGCTATGCTTGAACAGCAGCTAAACGAAGAAAAGGAAAATCCGGAGGCACCAAAAGAAACAGCCCTGGCATTGAAAGAGTCTGCCGCTGAACACTATAAAAACTACGATGCTGCTACTGATCAACTGATTCTTGCAGGACTTTATAAAATGTATGCCCATGAAGTTCCGGTTGATCAACAACCTGAATTTTTTAAAGAGATTACCAAAAAATACAAAGCGGATTACGATGCTTTTGCTGCGGATTTATTTGAAAAATCCATTTTTACCAGCTTTGAAAAAGTAAATGTCTTCCTTGATGATCCAAATGCTAAAAAACTGGCAAAGGACCCAGCCTACATTTTGGCTGGAAAAGCCCTTGAAAACATGATGGCTTCTGCCGGAGCATACAGGTCTTCGCAATCGGCTGTTACGGCAGGGGATCGTTTGTTTGTAAAAGGATTGCGTGAAATGGACCCCAATCTTGTCAGGTATCCTGATGCCAACTCAACCATGCGTTTGAGTTATGGTTCTGTTCAGGATTATTATCCGGCGGATGCCATTCACTACGATTATGTTACCCATTTGAGCGGTGTGATGGAGAAAGAAGACCCGTCAAATGATGAATTTGTTGTCCCTCAGAAACTGAAGGAATTATTTAAAAACAAAGACTTTGGAAGATACGGGACCGATGGAAAACTGATTGTTGGCTTTTTAACTACCAACGACATAACCGGAGGTAATTCCGGAAGTTCGGTGATAAATGGTAATGGAGAATTGATCGGCCTGGCATTTGATGGAAACTGGGAAGCCATGAGTGGCGATATTGCTTTTGAGCCTGAACTTCAAAGGACTATATGTGTTGATGCCCGCTACGTTCTTTTTATCATTGATAAATTTGCCGGAGCCACCAACTTGATTGATGAGTTGACTATCGTTGAATAAGTATTGCAATAAATAAAAAAAAAGCTGTCGCAGAAGTGACAGCTTTTTTTTTTGAATAATAATTCTTTATTTAAACATGGGCCAATCGTCATCCGTCCAATCAAATAAATCCACATCTTTCCATTTCGGATGGCCTTCAGCTTTTAAAACGTCTATCTTGTTGAGGATACCTTTCTTCAGTAATGAAACTTCCATTCTTTCTGCATCTGTTAGTTTTGAATCGTTTACGATCAGAAGAGTTTTTATGCTGAACGTAGGAATGTCTTTCTCCAGCCATTTATAATCTTTTGCATAAATGGTATCGGCATCATAGTATTTGGCCCATCCGTTAAAATCCTGCAATTCAACAAGAGAAATAGGATTTACCATAACCTGAGGATTGATATTTAACTTCTGGATAGGGGCAGATCCAACAATCATAAATGCATCTACCTGATCAAGGTACAGATCATTTAATGCTTCGTCAAAATGGATGTTCCTTGATTGCCAATAGATCTCAGAGCGGTTTTTAATCATATTGGCCGTATAATAAGTACCTTGATCTTTTGTGCCTATAGCCATGATTTTTTTCTCGGGTGTTGTATTGAAATCCTGAAGTTTATTTAAATTGTTTTGTTCTTTTGTAACAATATGTATTTCTTCGTGTGCAAGGGGAAGTACCACTTTAATTTGTTTCGAAAATTCTGTATTGTCTTTGCTATCAATGGCCTGTTTGTAGTACAAAAAATCAGCCTGAACAAAAGCAATTTTATAAGGGGAATTGGGATCAATTAATTGCTCATAATTATATACGGCGCCGGATGTGACTTCGCTCGAAACAGGTGTTCCAAGTTCTGGCCCTACAACTGTCACAATGTCCTGGGCAAACCTGTAATAAGATGCCTGTTCAGGCCCTGAAAGGATTGTTAGCTGAGCAAATGTCAGCGTTGAGAATGCTATCATAACGATAAAAGTCGAGAATAAATTTTTTAACTTCATAATGTGGGGATTAGGTTAGTTTTTAATTTATTTATTTGCAAAAGTAATAAACATTGTAATTTGAAAAATGTTTACTGCTAATTTAGCTTTTAATTATTCTGTTTTTCAGCTTGTTAATACTTGATTTTACCACTTAATGTACGTTGAATAGTAGAGATTATATCATTTTGTTCTCCCGGGTTTGATATTTATTTTGTAATTTCGATTTGTTTTTTAAAGTAAATGATCAATTACAGATTATTGGATAACTTATGAAAAGGATAGGAATTCTGGCTTTTGCATTATTTGTTGGCTACTATGCCGGTTTTTCCCAGTACTTTGTGAATCCTTCTTTTGAGGGAACAATATTGCAGTTAGGGCCACCACCGGATTGGGATATGTGTATTGAGGGGAGTACACCCAATGTTCAGCCGGGTAAATACAATGTGTATTTGTCTCCTTCACACGGAATCACTTATGTGGGCTTATTAACACGGGGGAGTGGAACCTGGGAAGACATGTATGCTGATTTGGAAATTCCCTTATCGAAAGACTCCTGCTATATTTTTAAAATTGATCTGGCCTTTCAGGAAGCTCTTGTTGCAAGTACGATTGTTGATCCCGTTTTTCTGAAAATTTATGGAACCAATGTTAATTGTCAGAAAGATAATTTGCTATGGGAATCACCTACTATTGATAATCAAGAATGGATTACATATGAGTTTATGATTCACAATGAGGAATTTGATATTACCAGTATCATTTTGGAAGTTTATTTCGTTGGTCCATACCCATATTATGGGTATATGTTGCTGGATAATATCAGGATTTCAAAAGAGCCTTACGCCGAACTTGGAAATGATACAACTCTGGTGTTATGCGAATCAGATTCACTTATTCTCGATCCGGGACCGGGTTATTATGGTTATTTATGGCCGGATGGATCAACCAATCAGACTTTTTCTGTTGACACAACCGGTGTTTATTGGGTGCAGGTTTTCAATTCGGAGGGCTGCTCATGGACCGACTCCATTTCTGTTATCGTCGAAGAATACCAGGAAATGGAAACGTTTATTATTGATTCCGTTTATGCGTGTCGGGGGCAGGAAATCAATATCTGGGTGGATGTGTCGAATGGTGTGCCACCCTACTCTTATGAGTGGATCGGGCTGCCTGATACAACTTATAATGCCTACTTCAATGCCGATTCCACTTCTTATTATACCGTTGTAATAACGGATGATTGCGGAATTCAAACTACCGACTCAATTAAAGTAATTATTTTTCCTGACCCTGAAATTGACCTTGGAAATGATACATTGATATGTCCGGATGGCAATTATAATTTGCATGCCGGGCCAGGCTATTCTACTTATCTGTGGCAGGATGGATCGACCGATTCCGTTTTAAATATATCAGCCCCCGGTGTCTATTGGGTTGAAGTAACTTCAAACTTGGGGTGCAGTGCAACAGATAGCATTCAAATTGATTTGTTTCCGGCGATACCCCTTAACCTGGGTGCTGATACAATTTTATGCATTGGCGAATCAGTTACCTTTCATGCAGGAGGGGGTTTTCTGGAATATCAATGGCAGGATAATTCCTCCGATTCCACCTATACCGCTTTTAATTCCGGTACCTATTGGGTAACGGTTACGGATATTTATGGTTGTCATGCAACGGACACCGTTTTGGCAGAATTTCTCCCCACGCCACAAATAAACCTTGGCAATGATACAAGCATGTGTTCCGGGGAACAGCTTATTTTGGATGCCGGCTCTGGCTTTGAATCGTACCGTTGGCAGAATAATGATACATCACAATACTTTTTTGTAACTCAAAGCGGCCTTTACTGGGTTATTATTGATAATGGCTGCGGCGAAGCCAGTGATTCCATTTATGTTGAGGCCTATCCATCGCCCGAACCCAATCTTGGCCCTGATACAACCATTTGCCAGGGTGAAGTATTGCAGTTAAATGCCGGAAATCAGTTCTCGAGTTATTTATGGCAGGACAATAGTACATTGTTTTTCTACACTGTTACAGGCCCTGGATTATACAGCGTTACCGTTTCCAATAGTGATGGATGCTTTGGCGAAGATGAAATTTATGTAAATGTTTCCAATCCACAAGTTGATCTTGGTGCGGATTATCAGGTATGCGAGGGTGATACCCTTTTATTGGATGCCGGTAGCGGATTTGTATCTTATCTCTGGCAAGACAATTCAACAGGCCGGTTCTTTACTGTTTCCTCCGCAGGCACTTACAATGTTGTGGTGGTTGATGATTATAATTGTGAAGCAAGTGACTCCGTAATCTGTTCCTATTTCCCTGTCCCAAACCCTGACTTGGGTCCGGATCAATCTATCTGTGAAGGGGAATCTGTTTTGCTTCAGGCTCCCGAGGGTGATTATATTTATTACTGGGATGGTTTGGAGGGAGGCTCCAGTTTGGAAGTAAATGAGCCAGGCGAATATAGCCTGACAATGGTAAATCCCTGCGATAGTGTAAGTGATGTAATTGATGTAGTCGTCAATCCATTACCGGAAGTATATCTGGGAGAGAACAATGTTTTGTTTCCTGGCCAAACAATTGAATTGAATGCCGGCGAAGGTTTTGATGAGTATTTGTGGCAGGATGGTTCGGGAGATTTTTATTTTATCGTTACAGAGAATAATATTGACCCGGAAAATCCCTATTATTATGTTGAGGTTACGCAGGGTTCATGCAAAAACAGCGATACCGTTATGATTGAGTTGTTCGAGATTTGGGTGCCCATTGTAATCACTCCTAACGGTGATGGAGAAAATGATATTTTCAGGGCTGATCCTGAAAACTGGACAGGTGTAAACAAGCATACAATGTTAGTGTTTAACAGGTGGGGAGAAAAGATCTGGGAATCCGATGACTTTGTCACCGGTTGGGATGGTAAACAGAACGGAGCCTATGTTTCCGAAGGAACCTATTTTTGGCTTCTCGATGTTTATTATGGCCCGGATAACTTAAAGCAAACCCTAAAAGGAAGCCTTACCATTCTGGGAACACACCGATAGATATATATGCTTTTCCCGAATCTACGGGGGTTAAAACCAAACACTCCTTAACCTTTCTTTATATTTTTGCCTGAAATAAATGATTATTAATGTTTTATATTGATTTTTGCCGATTGCCTAAAAAAAACGAAACATTCCCCAGGTGCATTTTAGTACATTATTACTACCACTTATAAGGGCCTGTTGTGACATAGGTAATACTAAACTACCATATTGGCAGCAAAACCCCGCAAAAACAACCATTACACCCCACAAACACACCCTAAAAAAATAATGAAAACACACCCAGAATACAACTGCCCGAAAAAAGTACAAAAACCAAAAAAATGCAATGGACATCGCATTGGACATCGCATTGGACATCGCAAAGTACGTTTGAAAGTACCCCCAATTGTACCCAAAACGACCCCGAAAAGCCCCTTTTTAATGCGAAACACCCCCCAATTGTCCCCGTAGAACGCTCTAAATATGGTTTAAATATGGTGAAAAACAGGCAGTTAAGCACGAAAAACAGAAATTTGTGTGTGCGCGTTTGGAATATTTGGTAATAAAAAGGAGTGGGTGGGGAGTAAGTGGGGAATGATTGGGGAATGATTGGAATGGCTAAGTAGAAATAATTTTACGGATACTGATTATCCTGATGGCAATAATTTCACCTTTGACTGAAACAAATGATTTGTCGGTAACATATAAAGGTAGGCCAGAGATATGCACAATTTTTACCCCGCTTGTTTGCTTTGTGATTCATTATTGAATCTTAGCTGCTCATTTTCCTTTTCAAGTTTTTCACATCTTTCCCTAAAGTATTTCAGGTTAGCATACAGCTCATTCATTACACTTGCATTTTTTTGTAAAGAATAATTGGATTCTGCTTCTTTTGCGAAATTCTCTTTTGTATTTTTAATCATTTCACCTTGGCCTGTTAAAATCCAATCAATTGAAATTTCAGAATATTCTGACCTTTTAAGTCTAATGAAAAAATCAGAAGAAGGCATGGCTTTGCTATTTAAAATGTCATAAATTACTTGACTTCTATCATACTTAAGTGCTTTGGCAAAAGAGTTAGCGTTAAGCTTATGGAAATCAATGATTTTAGAAATTCTTTCAGAAATATCTGAATTTTTTTTCATTTTTTCTTGCATTTACAGAATATACTGTATTATCTTTGTTTCGAAACAATATGATAAAAGTAGTACAATGTATGGATAAAAGTCAAGAAAATACGACAAAATTTACAGGACTGGGAGCTATAATAGCCAAAAAGACAGGGTTTAGCAACGATTACATCAGCCGTGTTTTGAATAACAGAGTTCAGAACCAGAAGGCCAAAAAGCAAGGCGTATATTGGAAATCGCTAAGAAATTAACTGAAACGATAGATAGTATATGAAAATACTATTCCACTCAATGGCCGGCAACCATGAGCCAGGCGACAAAATATATTTAAAGGGCTATAAAAGGCCGTTCAAAGTGCTTTTCGCCAACAAATAGAAATACATCAGGGAGGGACAACCGTGCGGGTTCAGCATGTGATTACAAAAGCAGTGATGTATTTGAGAACAAGCTGGCCCTGCATGTACGACAACCCAGAAATGAAAGAAATTTTAAGTCTTACCTAATACAAGCAAATATGAAAACAATTGATTTATACCAAAGAAGATACCGTGAGCTTAGAAGGCGGCATTGTGAAGTGTTGAAAGTGAAAATTGGCGACTTATTTGGTTTGGCGAAAAGGCAATTGAGGATGCGCTATGGGATACCAACCCAGTATGCGAGTATAGTGTTGATGGTAATTATGTAAAGATTGTTAAGCCAAAAGAATTGGTAAAAACGATGGTGAATTATTCACTTAAAGATGAGGTTGTCGCATGAATACACAGGTAATTAAGATTACACAGGGCTATGAGCCAAAGCATATCTCAACTAAAATTGAAGTTGATGGAGAAGTTGTTTTAACCAAGGGACAATCAGTGAAAATGTGGCAAAGGGAATTAGAAAACGACTCTGTTGAGTCTTTTATTGATTCGTTACTTAACGAAAAAAAACAGGGTCTTGCTGTTAATGTTAGTCGTCGGGCAGTGCTTCATCAACTATCTGATCAAAACTGTCCTTCAGATAAGGATGGTCGATCAGGAGTTTCTGAAATTGAGCTTCGGTCTGTTCTTTTAAAGTCTTTAAAAAAGCATCGGAGGAACCTGGTTGCTTTAGTTCTATTAAAGCTAAAACAGTTCCTTCTAAAACTTCTACACGTGCCTGTAATCTTAAAATATCGTGCAAGACACGATTAGAAAACTCATCAATATTTATCTGCATGATAATACAATTTGACAACAAATATATCTATTAATATGAACAACCAGGCAAATATATACGAATGGATAGACAAAACCCCCTGTGTGAGTTTGCAGGGCCTGCTGGATGCGGGTGTGGAGTGCTTGACTCCTGTTGAGCGAAAGGATGGCAGGATCACATTTCCACATTGGGATCGATGGATGGCAAGGGCTAAAAAAGCCGGACATGTGGTCAGGCGTGCTGCTTTGAACCGTTCGAGCCTGATAGCATTTCATGCCTTACCTGATAAATACAAGTACTTAATGATTAAAAGATTTGGCAAACCTGATCAGAATAATAATGAAGCTCAATGGTTGATTGACAATGTTGTTATTGATGAAGAGGCAGAGAAATTTTATAACGAATACCAATTGGATGATGGCAGGTGGCTGCCGGATGACCATAAAGAAAAGTACACCAACAATGCCAGCGTATTGAACCTGATTGATAAGCATTTTGAAGAGCGGAAATTATTCGTGAAAAAGTTTGGTAAGAAATTCAGGCCACCCTGGGCAGATACGAGCCGCAAAATAAACCTTGCACAAAACGAATTAAACCACTCCTTACCGGCACACCCCAAATCGCTCCGCATCGTATTTCATACGTACATAGGCCAGGGATATGAAAGCCTTATAAGTGGCAAATGGTGCAATATTAATTCTGAAAAGATCACCCCTGAAATTGAACATTGGTTTGTGCATGAAATGGCCAATACCCGCCAAAGTGCCGATATGGTATATCTGAGGTATGCCAGTGAGGCCGAAAAGCGAGGTTGGGACAAAAACATTACCAGGGCAGCCTTTGTGGCCCGATCACGTGAGCCACGTGTACAGCAGTTGATATTCAAGCTGAGGCATGGTGAAAAAGCCTTCAGGCAAAAGTATGGGCAAACCTTCCGGATTGAAAAACCGGCATTTAGTAATGATGTATGGGTGGGTGATGGTACACAGTTGTCCATGGTACTACCGGAGTACGGAAGTTGACAAGAAGGGCCGCCAGCGTACGATATTAAAAACGTGTACAACTTATGCGGTGCTGGATGTTACATCCAATAAGTTCCTGGGATGGGACACAGCCGAGGGGATCAATAAGGAGAATTTCCGGATGCAACTGAACAGCTACCGGATGGCTGTAAGGAATGCCAATGCAAAGCCATATCAATTGCTTCATGACAATCAAGGGGGCCACAAAAAACCGAAAGCCAGGCATTTTACAGCAAACTGGCAAAGGTCACTTTCCCAACACGAGCCTTACCGACCAACCGGTAAAGCCGTTGAGCAGGCCTTTGGTAAGTTCCAGTTGATGTTTTTATCTGAACTGCCGTTCTGGACTGGATTTAACCGTGCCAGCCATTCAAAGCAGAATTATGCACCCGATTACAACATCTTGCAGCAAAACATTGACATGCTGCCCACATATGATGAAGTGGTGAAGGCGGCATGTGTTTTTGAAAAGTGGAATACTCATGCTCTGGCAGGTTCAGCATCTCCAAATGAAATATATGAATCGAAGCGTAATCCGGAGGAGCAACCCATCAGCCTGGATGAACTGGCCGAATTGTTCTTTGATATCCAGGGGCCAAAGAAATACTACGCCTATGTATTAAGCTTAGAATTGATGGTGAAGATAAATTGTATGAGGTTTACAGTAATGGTGATGTGGATTATGCATTCAGGCGTGAGCATTTGCGTGAGCGGTTCTATTTGAAATATGATCCGAGCAATTGATTGACATTGTTGAGCTATACCAGGAGCATGGAACCGGAGGCCTTCAAAAATTGCGGTTGCTGAACCCAAGCGGGTGTGAACAGAAGCGTGAAGTATTTGAATGATGATGACAAAGCCTGGATCGACAAACAAATGAAGCTTGAGGGTGAAATGTTTACGGATATGGATAAGGAGGCCGTTGAAATGGGATATAACGAGGTTGAGAAGTTTACCGGTGGCGGGAGTATTTGGAGCCGAAACCCGCCTTCGCTGAAGCTACGGTGGGCGAAGAGGATGAGGATGATATTGAAAAATTAATGATAAACAGGTTATAGATTGCTTCGCTCCGCTCGCAATGACGCTGCGAGCAGGGCGAAGACTTAATGTTAATTAAAACGATACAAAACTATGGAAAACATTGACAAAAACAAAGTAAAAGAGTTGTTTGAGGCCAAACGCAAGCGGCTTAATTTCAGCTATGCCCAGGCAGCATCGGCAGCCGGCACCAAAAGCAGTACGCTGTCGCAGGTATTTTCGGGCAAATACCCGGCCAACGACGAGGGTATATACAAACTGCTTGCCCATTGGGTTGGTTATGACACACAAGGGTGGAAACTGGTTGCTACCATCAATTACCAATTCATCCAGCGCACCATTATGGATGCGCGGCAAAATTCGCATATGTACGCCCTGGTAGGGTCAGCAGGAAGCGGCAAAACGGTAGCTCAAAAGCAGTTTGCAAGCGAATACCCCAACAGTTTCCTGATCCGTTGCGACGAGTTCTGGACACGTCAGCAGTTTTTGCAGGAAGTACTAACCCAAATGGGCCGCGACCCCAACGGCCAGAGCATAGCGCAGATGATAAACATGATAACCAAAGTACTGTTGCAGCTTGACAGGCCCGTGTTGATGTTTGACGAAGCCGATAAGCTGAGCAATGCAGTCTTCCAGATGTTCATCAGCCTTTACAACAGGCTGGAAGACAATTGCGGCATTGTGCTAACGGCCACTGAGCATTTGACAAGGCGTCTTGAAAAAGGGCTTGCGCGCAATTTGAAGGGTTATGCCGAAATGTGGAGCCGCATAGGGCGCAAGCCGGTTGAATGTATCTCTGCCAAGTTTCGCGACATAAAGGAGATATGCCAGGCCAACGGCTTTGACGATGAACACCAGATAAAATTGATAGCCCAGGAAAGCCAGGGCGATTTAAGAAGGGTAAAACGGGCCTGCCATAAATACCGGCTGGCTACTGAATCAGTAAATTAAACGTGAATGAAACAGGCATTGACTGTTAAAAATGTGATGAAAAAGAACAGGGAAATATTTGCTTTCAAAGATGATTGGCTAAAGTCATTCGGGATGCCTGAACGTTCAGGATCATGGCTGATTTGGGGCGAAAGTGGAAGTGGTAAAACCAGCTTTGCCATGCAATTGGTTAAGTACCTGGCACAGTTCCCTGAAATATACAGGGTGGCATACAATAGCCTGGAGGAGGGCAATAGTCAATCGATTAAAATGGCTATTGAGCGGGTGGGTATGATTGACGTTGCTGATAAGTTCTGGCTTTTGGATATGGAGCCCATTGAGGAACTCAAGGTAAGGATACAGCGCAAGCGAAGCCCCCAGGTGTTGGTAATTGAAAGTGTTCAGTACATGGGGTTGAAATACCCTGAGTACGTGAAGCTGAGGAGCGAGTTCCCTGACAAGTTGTTCATTTTTATCAGTCATGCCGATGGCCGCAATCCACAGGGACGGACAGCCAAGGCAATCCGCTTTGATGCATTTGTAAAGATCAGGATTGAAGGTTATGCCGCTTTTGTGGTTAGCCGCTATCGGGATGGAAGAGATAAACCTTTTGTGATCTGGCCGGAAGGAGCGGAATTATATCATGGCCAAACAATACTAATATGAAAACTAAAACAAAAAACAGGTATGAGAGTGTTCTGGAGGCTCGTGGTGAGCTTGCCGGTGAATTGCTGGATGCAATGATGATCGGACAGGAGGAGTACCAGCAGGAGGTATTTGATACCGGTGTAAAACTGCTTGAGAACTACTTTGGTGATGCAATTAACGACCGGCATATTAAAGGCCTCTATGACCGATTGCTACAAAATGGCAGGAAGCATTACTGGGCGTGGTATATAAATCAAAGGGATATGTGGCAGGCTGATTTTTGGGAGGAATTCAGGCTGGTATATAGATTTTTTCTGAAAAATGATGGCAAAGAAATGGCGGCTGCAAGGCTTAAGCAGTATTGGCTTAATGATAATATTGATTTCACTGACAGTGCAGTGGTTCACAGCCGGCTAAGGGAATTTATCCTAACGAAGTTGAAATGAAAACAGCAATTATACAATTTATTGAAATAGAAGGAATAATGACAATTGAATTTAAATTGGTTGAGGATGATAAAGTACTGGTATCGTCGGCAAAGTGCATCGAGAGCGTTGATGATTATGAGGTATTCATGGAGCATTTGACAAATAAACTCTCACCACTTGAAGATTATGTGCTGCATCATTTGAAGCAAAAGGCCAAAAAGAAAGTAATGGCTAATGTTTTGTAAAAACTTAAAACGATAAAAATGGCAACAAAAATCTGGAAAAACCACAACGGCGATGTAGTTCCTGCCGCTTATGTACCCAAGTTGGACAAAGAAAAGGAACGGACTGCAATTGCAATCCACAAGCAGGCAACCGACATCAGTAAAAGACTGGCTGAATTCAAGGCGAAGGCATTGAAGAAATGCGATGCCATATTTGACCAAATGATGGCCGACAATAACGTAACTACCGGTAAGAAGGGCAATTATTCAATTACCAGCTTCGATAAGGAGATCAAAATTGAAGTGAATGTAAGCGAGCGTATCGAGTTTGACGACCAGATCAAGATTGCCCAGATCAAAATCAATGAGTACCTCGCAGAAAAAACAGAAGGCCTTGATGCTGACATCGTTCAGATCATAAACCAGGCATTCAAAACACGCAAAGGGCAAATGGACACGAAATCAGTACTTGGCTTGTTCCAACTAAAGATCAGCCACAAAAAATGGAATGAAGCAATGGAGCTGATCAAGCAATCCATCAGCCGCAATACTTCAAAGAGGTATATGCGGATCTGGAAAAAGGATTCCAGTGGGGAATATAAGGCAGTTGAGTTGAATTTTTCATCAATATAAAATTTTTAAAGCGCAAAACAATCGTTCTTACAATTCTTTTAATGCAATCTGACAGCCTGGAAAGACAGGCACTTGCTCCGGTAGACGAATTGGTTAAGTCGTTGCCCTTTCAAGGCAGAGGTTGCGGGTTCGAGCCCCGCCCGGAGTACAACCCTTTAAAGAGAGGGATCAGTAAGTTCTTTTATTTAATGGCGGTTAGGGATTGAGCCTGTATTTCAAGCCTACGTGTAGGTAAATGAAGTGATCTGCGTACCTCTGGTCACACAGGAGAGGCCGGGAATGCCCCTGCAACAGCGTGTAGATTGTTGCAGCCCCCGGTAAGTATCAACAAAGTGCGATGCCCTGAATAAAAATTGATCCCACATAACAGAGCAAAACCCTGCAAAGGCATGCAGGTTGACAGCCGGGAACAGACCGGCCCCCTTATGGGGGGTAAACTAAAACAAAACATCATGAAAAAGACATTAGAATTTTTTGAAAGGTTTATTCTGTACACCTTGCTGCTGATCAGCATTTATGTGATCATAATTTTGGCAATAGTAGGTTGCCAGGCCAGCAAGAAAAGTACGAATGATAAATTTAGAAAGGAAATTATAAATAAATCGGTTAGATAATTGACAATTTTAGACACATATTGCAAAGCTGGTGGAGCCTCACGAGGTTATGCAGAAGCAGGGTTTCAGGTTGTTGGTGTAGATATAGAACCACAACCGAACTACCCATTTCCATTCATTCAAGCAGATGCCGTAGAGTTTATCAGGAAAAACGGTAAGGATTTCGATGCTATCCATGCATCACCCCCGTGTCAAAAATTCTCATGCTCAACAGGCAGTCACCGAAAGGCAGGAAAAAGCTACCCAGATTTAATAGAACCAACCAGGAAAGCTTTAGAAGCCACAGGCAAGCCTTTTATCATGGAAAATGTCTCACAAGCACCATTAAGGCATGACTTAATTTTAATGGGACACATGTTCAACCTGTGGGTGATACGAAAAAGGATTTTTTGAAACCAATTTCCCAATTATTCAACCTCCAATCCCAAAGATATCAGGAACAGTGAAGGGGGGGATTATCTATCTGTCTTTGGACATGCATCATACCACAGGAATAAAGGAAATAAAGTCCCAATATGGCGAAAAAAGACTGTGCGGGAAACATGGGCATTTGCAATGGGAATAGACTGGTACATGACAGATGTAGAACTGAGCGAAGCTATTCCGCCAGATTACACCCGGTTTATAGGTAAACAATTAATAACACACTTAAACGAAGCATAATGAAAATCAAAGTTGAATACAAAATCCCATCCATTATGGTGTCAGAAACTATTGAAGTGGGCAATGTTAAAAACGGTCAGCTTAACCAACGGCAATCAAGAATGGTTGATACACTTGTCCGTACAATATTGAGTAAAAAGCTTGAAGTGAAAGCAAAAGAGGCACTCAAGCCTAAAGTAATAGTAAAAATGATTTAATAATTAATATTAAAGTTATGAAAGCAACAATTCCACCTTCTCACTCACCTTACACAGTACCAGGAATCGTTGACAGATATGTCAGCGATGATCCTGAAAAGATTTTAAAAATGGTAGCCGATTACTATGATCTTACACTGGATCAGATCAGGCACAAAACAAGGCTCAAGAACATAGTGATACCCCGGCAGGTGGCCATGTTCCTTTACAAAAAACACACCCGGCTGTCACTGGCCGAGATAGGCCGCATTTGCGGAAATAAAGATCATGCCAGTGTACTGCATTCCGTTAAATCAGTCAATAACATGATTGATACCAACTTTGAAACCGTCAGGCTGGATGTTGCGAAACTTGAATTAAAACTGAAATAATTATGAAAATAGTTTACATAGCACACCCCATCGGCGGGGATGTTGATGAGAACATTGCAAAGGTTCTGAGAATTGTTAGAGAGATCAATCTGCATAGCAATACAGTTGTACCATTTGCTCCTTACATAGTAGATTGCCTGGCTTTAGATGATGATATCCCGGAGCAAAGGGAGCGTGGCATTATGAACAATGCCGTACTTTTCGACAAAGGCTTCATTGATGAGCTGTGGCTTTTCGGCGATAGGATAAGCACAGGTATGAGGATAGAAATTGATGCAGCCATGCATCTTGGTATCAAGGTCGTGCCTCGCACAGCTGAGACCAGGGAGGCACTTGAGAGCCATGATATGATTTATGAAGCTGATCAGAAAATTGTTGACAAAATACTACAAGCAAATGGAATTGAGGACTAAAGAACAAAACAAGCAGATACACATGCTGCTGGGCAACCTGGGGCTAATGGATAGTAAGTCATGGTTGGTAGAGGAATATACCCATGGCCGAACTGACAGGAGTAGTGAAATGACCAGGCAGGAAGCCACCGAACTGATCAGGGCACTGAATGATGTGAATGACAGGAAACGCAAACGGGTGATCAGCCACCTGGCAGAGGCCGGCTATGTGAAAAATGGCAGGCCCGACATGGATGCCATTAATAAATGGGTGATTCAGCAGAAATTCAAAAAGCCTTTGAATGCTCATTCAGATAGTGAATTGAGTTCATTGATTTATGCGGCTTCAAAAGTAAAAGATCATTTTTTAAGTAAAGTAAGGACATGAAATACATTCTCACATCCAATAAATTGCAGGGCAAAATTTTGTTTGAATACAATTTAAAGGGCTATATAAGAGCATTTGAAATAGAATTAATTGAAGATGTTAATGACAAGCTGATAAGGTGGCTGTTCGCCCGCTTTCCAATCCATGAGAAAGCCCTGGAGATCCGATGACTTTAAAAAATACTTTGTCATTAAAAAGGTGGCTCCGGATCTGTCATTCGAAGCATTCTGGGAGGCCTACGCTTATAAAGTAGGCAAAAAGGAGCGAGCCCAGAAGTTATGGGAAGGCCTCAGCGATCCTGACAAGGCCCTGGCACTGTCAGCCTGCCCGAAGTATCGCTATTACCTTTCGACCAAAACAAACATGGAGCAGGCTTATGCAGAGACCTGGTTAAGAAACAGAAGGTTTGAAGATCAATATTAATAGCCGCTAATGCACGAATTAAAAGATATGCAAATAGATTCTTTCCCTTACAAAGAAGGTGATAGGGTTAAAGTGAGATGGTCAGTTCCTAATAATCTGGTTGAATTTGGCAAAATTACAAAATTGCATGTAGGCATCCAATGGGAAATGAGGGTTGTATATATTATGGTTCTAATTGATGGTACTGACAAACCTCAATGTGTTAGTTATGATATAATTTCAAAGGCATGAACAAGATCAAATATAAGTTAAATAAAAACGAACTGAAGGCAGTGATGTTCATGCTCAAGTTGATTGAGGAGCACGGTCAGCACTCCGGCCTTGAGGGCAAGGCCTCGATGGAAATACTGCGAAAAGTGTATTTGTCGTTGCTAAACAGATGGGCAGGATTGAAGCAAGGCACCAATTCATTCACATTGTCATTTTCAGAGGCCTGGGCGCTCTCTTTCCAGGTTGACCGGGTAAACATATACATGGCGCATATGAGGCCAACGTGTGGCTTAATTTGCGGTCACTTATTAATAAATCAATAATTCAATAAAATGCCGCGAGGAACGAATTATAAAAAATTAATGCTACGCCGCGACAAAAAACTGTGCGAACGTTATTATTACTGGTTTGAGGTGAAGAGGCTACGCTATGATGACGTATTAAAAACCCTGAGCGAAGATGAGTTTTTTATTAGCGAACAACGTATAGTCCAGATTATTAGGAATAATAATGAATATATAGACAGGCTTTTTGCCGCTGACATAAAAAGCCAGTTGAAGTTGTTTTGATTGGCACAAATGGTTGTATTTAACCAACCTGTCAGGTTTGCAAACCTGACAGGTTTTTTTTATGCCCACCTGTTAGGTTAGTTCAAAATACAGGTAGCCACCGAAAACTACATCTCTGGGCGTGGTTGCCCATGTTGGGTTTACGACTTTAATTGTAAAATAATCCCCAGCATTAAAGTTTATATTCATTTCGGTATTAGAAAAATTACGCAAAAGCGTAGCCTGACCAACAGTGGCTATCAGAGTATCTATCGATGCATTCTTGCGGACATACAAAGACCATCCCTCAGCACTCCCAATCGTAGCTGCAAAACAATTGATTTCGGCAATTTTAAGCGTGCAGTTTTGCCTGATAAATAAATAAAAATAGGATTCAACATTCAGGGCAGCATATGCCACGTTGGAAAAGTAATCAATTGAATCGTTGTCTGGGTTATAAACTCTCGCTGAAAGTACATTTATTGCAAAACCCGGAGATGCCGCTGCATGACTGTGACTGCTGATTTCACCTGTTAATTTCGCCTCTATCTCCGCCTTGGTAATGTCGCTGTTTTTTTGCGCATTTGCAGGTGCATGAGGACTATCAGAGTGTGCAACGGCTGCCTCGTTGTTAATTCTTTCCTGCTTACTAAGAATAAGATTATAAGCGCCCTCCTTCATGTTGTCCATATCGAAGGCATCTGCTTCGACTGTATTGGGGTCGTAAATTGATTTTAGCATATCGCCTCCGCTTGAGGTACCTGAGCCTGAAGGGTCGGCAAAGATGTCTTTTAGGGAATGTTACTTCGATGATCATAATGTAGCCTCCTCTTCTTTAATTTGTGCATTTTTGATGATCAGTTTGTCGCTTAGCGCGATGGTGGTTTGCACGTTGTCTTCAAGATTGTCTTCAGTCTCGTAGATTGCCACTTCAAAATGAAGCTTGCTATTTGCCAATTCGGCAGTGAATGCGCTCTGCAACCACAGTCGTGTGTAGGTGTCATTCAGGATCAGCGGCTCATATCCTTCTTCCGCCGGTTCTGCTGCCTTGACCAATACAATTCCTGCCTGATCAACTACATATATTTTGATCCCTGCCAGATCGCCTGGATTGATAATACTGCCGTCATCCTGTTTCATCAGGATGTCAACCGGGATGTCTTCGCCTGTATATCTTATTGTTTGCATGTTATGAATTGTTAAGTTATTGAATTGTTGAATTGCTTACTAAATTTCCGAATCGTGCTCTATGGTTATATCATCAAGCCAATGGCTGATGTATGTTTTAGCAGCCTGCAAATCGCGCACGGCACACTGGAATGTGATGTTATAAACCTTCAGCGCATCGCCCCTGCGTTCAGCTATAATTGATTGCCTTTGCAGTTTGCTGAAATGGTTATCTTCAAAACCGCCGTTTCCATCGGGCAAAATAAGGCCTGAGAACCCGTGCAGGGCCACGTAAATGTTGTGCAGCAGCCTGAGCCTGTCGGTGGCCAGTTCCAGGTCGGGGGCATTGCCGTGGAAGTCTTCATAAATATCGAAGGCGACACGCACCGAAATTGTTGCCACGGCCTGTTGTGTATTACGGCTCAGTTGCTGGTACTGTATGTTTCGGAAGTCGATAAATACTGCGGGGAACTGCACCGGGTAGTTTTCGTCGGGGGCTTCGAGCTGGCCTCCGTCGAGGTCAATCCATTTTATTGCCGGAACCTCGGTTTGCAGTTGTTTTACGATTGATCGATAGATTGTGTCCACTTGTTAAATAGTTGAATTAATGAATTGTTGAATTAATGAATTGTTGAATTAATGAATTGTTGAATTAATGAATTGTTGAATTATTGAATTATCTTTTTAAGATCGTTTATGATACGCTCTTTAATTTTCGTGTTCAGTTGTGCGCTTTCGCCGATGAATTGCCTGCGGGGCATGGTAAACTTCACCCTGATCGTTTCTTTTTTTGTCAAAGCAAGGCCTTTCCATTTGCTGTATTTCTTTTTGTTTTCGCCTACTTCTTCGAAGTGCATCGCCCAGGCGAACTTTCGCATTTTATTTGTTACCGGAACCTGGTGATCAACCTCGCCGCCTTCGTTGTGAATTTTGGCGTATGTTTTATCGGATGATATGACCACCATGCCGCGCAGTGGGTTGTAACTGATGCTGTTATAGAGTTCGTCGCGCGCGCTTAGCAGGGTACCGTATTTTTGCCTGGCATACCGGCCTTGTTCATCGTAGCGTTTCGGTTTGTCCCACGGTTCGAGGTCATTGTCCACAAATCCGCCTTTAATAAAGTTCTCACGAAAGAAATCAACAGCAATCTTACCGGCGTGGCGGGGCAGTTCATCGTTGATATACTGTTGCAGTTGCCGGTTGTTTTGTTTCAGTTTCGCTATGAATTGTTCGTGGGTCATTTTTTTTAAACTTTTTCTTGCATATTGCGTAATTATATTGTACTTTTGTAATTGCTTTAACATGTAAGCCGCGGTGAAGATGGGATTCACCTCAACGCATTGTTAAAGTTTTTTTATTTTACATACTCATCTATATTATCAGGATACCCATTCAGCACCTTTGTAATCGAATCCATAATTGCATACGGAACTTCAGTTTTTAAACCTTTATGCCCGATCATATTAATATAACGGGTTTTGCCTGCTATACTAATCCGGTAATATGTGAACCAATCAGCCTCCGGATGAGTTCCCGGTTTAACTTTTGACCACCCAATATATGCCCAATTTTTAACACTGTTATGCAGTTCAAGTGTAAAAGCTTTGACTCGCCAGTCAACATTATGCTGATTTATTGATCTGACTGATTTGGGAATTATTTTAAAACTACCACTTGCAATATTAACTGCATTTACAACCAACCCACCTGGTGTGATTACGGATTTCCTGTAATCATCGAGTTTGTTCTTGTAATAGGTTTGTAAATGATGTTCGGCATAGTCGTTGGCAAGTACATCAAGCCTTTTCGGACTTAAGTAGCCATTCTTCCTGTATGGATTGTTTTTTGAAAACAATGCTCCGCTAAACGCCGGGTTCTCATCCAGTCCGGGAGCCGGTGTGTAATCCACATCGGCCACATCGCCTGTGGCGGGTTCGTCGGTGTTAGTGATGCCGCATTTGCAGTTCCACAGGTTGCCGGGGTAGTGTTCCTGCCAGAAAGGGTCGTTGACGGGTTTGATGGTTCCGTAGAGCTTTACATGCCCTTCGCGTTTGTCGATGCTGGTGCTTTGCAACCATTTGAGGTTAGGGAACAGATCGGCATCGCGCTGGTACTTTTTAAAATTGGCTGCCTGCCTGGCCCTGAGTACGGCGGTGTTGTATTCGGTATCCATCCATTTCTGATAATGCTCAGGAATATGGGCTGCATCTTTTTTGAATTGGGCAAAAGATTTGAGGTTTCCTTTATCATCTAACAGTTGCAGTGCAATGTCGTTCTGTTCGCGGTGTACCTTGAAGGCGCTGAACACGGCATTGTTAAACTTCAATTCATTTACAAAATCAAAATCGGGGTTGCCAAATTTCACTTTGCCAAAGCCTTCATCTACGGCAAGGTTAAGCGATTGCACTGTTTCGCGAAACAGGTTGGGTTCAATCTGGCTTTTTACATCTACGGTTTTTTTATAGATGTTTAACAGGGCTTCGGTGATGGTGTCGTTTGACACACCCCCTGCCCCTCTCAAGAGGGGAGTGTTACCTGCACAGACCGGGCATTCAGCATACTGACTGTTTATCAGAATTCTAAAGCTGCCCTGCCTGCCCGCTTTTTGCGGGCGCCCTGAAAAAAACTGAACCACCGGTTTGTCGGTTTGCTTTTCGGATCAGGTTCCGGTTCCGGGGTATTCTCCCCCCTTGAGGGGGGTAGGGGGGTGTTCTTTCTCGCCTCTTTTTGCTCGTCATAGTCGTCCGGCTTATCAATACCGAATTCTTCATACACCTGGTCATCACTGATCGGTACTTTTGCCGCCCAGTCGAACATGATCTTATGTTTTTTCTCAAGCAACGAAATGTCATCTTTTTCTTCAAAAACAAACTCGCCGCCCTTCACATTCAGTCCGAGGTTGTTAAATATCTCCGTAAGTTCGTAATTAAGCGTATGCATAACAAACTGTTTATCCGACCGGTTGATATTCCGTTCTGTTTCGAGGTGGACATCGCCGAGGCTCCTGGCGCCCTTATCGCCCTGTTCGGATGTGAGTGTATTGCCGAGGTACAGTTTACTTATTTCTGCGTTGCAAAAATTCAGCAAATTGCTATACAGTTGCGAACCGCCTGTTTTTTGCTGCGATTCAAGCAAATTGATACGGGTATTGTCGGGATGGATGAAGATAGAAGAACTCCCCATTTGCTCCATATCCTGCTTGAGTTTAATACGCGCCTGGTCGTCGAAGGCATCGTAGACCCCTTCCCTGAGCGGTTGCCCGAACAGTTCGGCAAACTGAGCATAGTCGGCTAACCCGTTGCGTTTGTAGATAATGTATACAGCGGCTTTTACCAATAGTCCGAGGTCGTATTTATCGCCGCATTCGAGGATGTTTATGTATTCGTCGCGGTAATTGATGCCGTCTGCATCGTACTGATGTTTGAGCAGTATGCCTTTTTCGGGCCGGATATGTTTCCTCGGGAACAGGTCGTAACTGATCCATTGTCCGTTGCGGTAAAATTGAAAAACGGAATAGCCCCAACTGATGGTGTCGAGCAAGTCGTTGATGAATCGGCGAAACCAGGGGCTTTCTATCTGCATCTGTACCCCTTCGTCCACTTCGCCATTGCGCATAAACAAAACGGTTGAATTGAGTACCGGTGCTTTTCTTTTTGCATTACGCTCGACAAATGGCTGTCGAGTATAATGTCGTGGTACAGGTCGTACAACTGGGCCCGGTTGGGGTTGTAAATGCCTTCGGCATTGATCAATGCGCTGCGCCACTTACCGATGTCAACATTGTTGCGCTGAATCTGGCTTAAAATAACCTGTTGAATCACTATTTGCTTATCGTTATTCGCTTGCTTTGCCATATTAAAAATGATTGTTGCGTTTTGTATTTGAACTCATAATAAACGAAGTGGCTCCTCCCTGGTCGCCATCGGTGTTTTCTTTGAACGGCAGCCCGTTGGGGCTAATGTTGCCACGTTGTACCTCTTTGAGCCACTTAACGGCCCGTTCGTAACGATCTTTCCTGATCTGTGGGAACTTGATTGGGTTGTGTATCGAATGAAGATGGTAGAGGGTGATGTCGATGCAAAACATTTTAATGAGGTTGTGCCTGTTATCATCGGTTTGGCTGAATATCAGTTCCGTGTCGTACCTTGCTTCGAGGTATCCGGTCATTTCGTCCACCGCCTGATCTTCCATTATTTCAAGGATGGCATCATCCTGCCGGGTGACGGCATTGAGTATTTCGTTATGAATGGCGGCATCGTAGTCTGCTAATGTGATGAATGTGCTCATAATTAATATTTGTGTTTGTTAGAAGTATGCGAACGCTTAATAAAAACCGGAGGAATCATTTCCATCTCTTTATGATTCAGTATCCATACGGCGCCCTCAACGGCATCGGGGCCATCGTCGTGTGCCCGGCTGCCGGGTTGAAAAGCTTTGAACTGATCTTCGAGGCGGATCATGTGGGGGTTTTTCTTTTCGGCCTGGTTAAAGATCAGTTTGCCTGCCCGGTTGATGGGTTCGAGAAGCGATTCGATGCGGGTGTATTTGTCGGGTTTTTTGCGTTCATCGCCGCGAATGGGAACTACCTTGCCTTTGCTTTCGCCTATCTTCCAGAATTCCTGCATTAAAATATCCTGGATAAAGTTGGCTTCCATGTAGTAATAACACGATTGTTCTTTTACCAGTTCCATTACCTGGTAGTGCCAGTCGACCATGTTGGCGGTAGTTGTTTGTTCGACAAACGCCTTGATGATGTGAAACTGGTCTTTGTACTTACCAACCAACACAGTGGCCTTATAATCGTTCTTTTTGGATTCTTTGAACGATGGGTCGGTATAGCAGGCCAGCAACCTGTAATTGCGGATGGGTTGAATTTTGTCGTAGATCAATTCTTTGAATACTGTGCCGACAGACAAGGGGTTATTCATATACTCCTTCTGGAAGCTGATGTAGCTTATTTTTTTCTGTATATAGGCTACATCTACCGGCTTCACCTTTTCGGGCCAGTTGCTAAGGCCTTTTTTATCAATCAGGTTTATAATATCCACATAATCGGCAAATTGCTGGGCCCTTACCACACAACAATCTTTGGCAATGATGTTGCCACAGAACACAATGCGAATATCCTCCGAAATATCAATTGTAGGAATGGCTGATTGTTCAATCCATTCCCATTTATCGCTAATGCGTTTTTCGTTTCTGGCTTCCTCGTCGGTGTCCATGTCGTCGAATATCAGCGCATCGGGCCGTATCTCCTCGTTTTTTGAACCCCTGGGCGACTGGCCTGCGCCCACGGCAATAAACGATGCGCCCCGTTGTGTGATAAACTCACCGTTTTCCCACCGGCCTGGATTGACCTGGATGCCATAGTCGTGTACGAGACGGTTGTTTTTTTCGAGGTTGATTTTATAGGGCAGCAAAAGCCTTTCGGCATTATCATACGAATGGCTGAAAAGAATGGTGTTTTTTATTTTGCCGGTCATGGCTAAATAAAGAAACTCAAACATGGTGCGTGTTGACTTGGCAAAGCCACGGCTCCATGACCTGACTTCGTACCAGCGTGCATTTTTGATGATGCGCCTGGTAGCGGCTTTGTGAAAGCCGGCAGGCTCGTATTTTGCATATTTAGGAAAATAGTACTTAAACCAGGCTTCCGGGTCGGCTTCGAGCTTCTTTATCCGTTCGGCCTGCTGAATGATGTTTTCGCGCGGATCGGGGGCCGCCGATTCGGCCATTGATCTGTGGAAACTCAACCATTCGTTGTATGCGTGTTTATCAGACTGTATCATCGCAATTGGGTTTTGATAAACATATCAAAGAGGTTCGAGAGCTCTTTTGCTTTTTCAAAATCAATGGGCCTGAGCCAGTCGAGTAATTTAATCGAAACATCGACGATGCTGGCAACGCTGGTTTTTGTTTCGAGGTCGCGGGCGGCAGAGGTGAGTTTATTGAGCGAATCAGCCTCTTTTGAATTGGCAAAGCGTTCGCCTTCGGGGCGTGAAAATATATGGTCGTTCAATTCGTGTATCTGCATATATATGCGTGAAAGCTCTTCACTTTTGCTGGTAATGACCGACGATTTTAATTCTTTCCACCGGCCATTCTTTATCCATTTGCCAAGGGTTTTAGGTGTTACGCCAATTTTATCTGCAATATCGCTCTGTGTAAGGTTTTCGCGCATGTATAGCAGCTTTCCGTAGTCGTGTTTTTGTGCATTTGTAAGTACCATGTCATTAAATTATGTAACAAAAATGCAGAAGATTACAGGAAAATTATAATTAAATAATTATGATAAGTAATCCTATGTAAATAAAAGATAATAAATATATTATGATAAATAAACAATTTGTTTGGTTGTGATTTTACATTCATTTTTGTTGCGATGAAAAAATGGTTCAACATATTGCCTGAAGGCGACAATGCCTGTAAAATCCTGTTGTATGGTTACATCAGCGATTGGGAAGATGATGCGAACGCGAAGGGGTTTGTAACAGAGCTGGCCGACGCTGAATCGAAATACAAGAAGATAAACATCCACATTAACAGCGGCGGCGGTTCGGTTTTGAAGGGCTGGCCATATTCAATGCCATTCGGGCATCGAATGCCGACATCAGTATATATGTGGATGGCGTGGCCGCATCAATGGGCAGTGTGATAGCCATGAGCGGCAAACCACTTTTTATGAACCGCTATTCGAGGCTGATGATCCACCGGATTACAGGCAGCAGCTATGGCAATGCTGATGATATGGAGGAGGCCGGAAAGGTGATCATGAGCCTGGAATCCGACCTGATAAGTATTGTCAGTGAAAAAACAGGTATTTCGGTTGATGATGTAAAAGCCCGGTGGTTTGATGGCAAGGATCATTGGTTTACAGCCCAACAGGCGCTTGATGCCGGTTTTGTAAGCGGCATATTCGATGGCGTGAAGCCAGCAGTCTTGCCTAAAGACAATGTAAAAGCTTCGGCTTTGTATCAAGTTTACAATGCACTTTTAAATCCACATACAGATATGAACAAACTTTTTAAAAGCTTGGCTTTACAGGCCAGGCAGATGAAGATCAATTGATAAGTAAGATTGATGCCATCGAAGCCCAGGCTCAAAATGAAAAGGCGAGAGCCGACCGAATTGAGCGCGAGAACTCTGACCTGAAAGCGAAGTTGCAACTCAAGGAAGATGCCGAAAAGGCGGCGAAAGTTGCACAGATTAATACCATCCTTGATGAGGCTGTTAAGTCGGCAAACTTCAGGAATCCCAAAAAGCCCATTTTGAGGCTGTACTGAAAAACGATTTTGATAACGGAAAGGCTATTATTGATTCACTGCCGGTGATGAAACGGGCCATTAATGACATTAACAACGAAGAAGATGACCCACACAAAGGGTTTTCATTCAGCGATTACCAGCGCAAGGCGCCCAAAGCCCTTGCCGCAATGAAGGCCAATAACCCTGAAAAGTTTAAGGCGTTGTACAAAAAAGAATATGATAACGAACCCAAAATTTAAATAAAATGGCTTTAAATCAAGAAATATGGAGGAAATTCATCCTCGACCAACTGGAAGCTGACAATCAGTTTCTGAGCCATGCTTATCGCGTGGATGAAGACAATATTGTGAACGGTAAAATCGTAACATCCTCAATGCCGGTTCACGGCCAACGGTTACGCGTAACCGTTCATCGTTCCCCGGCTACCATTGTGAACCGCAGCGATGCTGACGTGCTCTACCTGCTGGGTGAATTTACCACCGAACCGGTGAAAATATCCGACATTGAAAAGGTGGAACTGAGCTATAACAAGATTGAAAGTGTACTTGGATCGCATGTGAGCGCGTTGCGCGAAAAGCTTGGCGACTGGATGCTGTTCGACTGGCTGACAAAGAACGTGAGCAGTTCAGCCAATACCCCTGTTGCATGGGGATCGGGTACCTATGTAGCCACCAGCGGATCGGCAGGCACGGCCAACGGCCCCAACGGCCAGGCGGTGAAAAAATTAACGGCAGCCAACCTGGCACAAGCCAGGCTGATCATGAACAAGCTGAACGTTCCGAAAGAGAACCGCTTCTGCTTATTGCCATCCATCATGTATGACGAGCTGATGGCTGAGATGGCATCAAGTTCGGTGGCTAACCTTGAGCTGTTGAAATCGGCTGACCTTCCGGGCGGCGTACTGACCCGGCTATATGGTTTCAACATCATGGAACGTTCGAGCGTGGCCCTGATGACACAGGCTACCCCTACGGTAGTTGCCCCCGGCACTACCGAGGCCGACACCCACGGGTATGCTGCCATTTGTTGGCAAAAGGACATGGTAGAAGCTGCAATAGGCGAAATTAAGATGTTTGAGAATGTGAACGACCCGACTTATTACGGCGACATTTACAGCGGCCTGTTAAGGGGCGGAGGCAGGGCTCGATGGGCAAACGGAACGGGCGTTGTACCGATTGTTCAGGCCGACTAATATAACTCTTGTTTTTGACGGAGCTGAAAGCCTCGGTAAGTAAGCTCCGGTTTTTTAAACAAATCAGGAATGAGAGATAATATAATGGCCTCTATAACCGGGACAATGACCAGCCTGCTGAGTATGTTAACCGGTTTAATCAATGTTACAACGGCAATTGAGGTGATCTTTTACGGACTGATTGGCGGGGCCGCCGGGATGATAGGGAAGTGGATCATTGTCGTTGTAAGGCATCATACGGAAAGAATATTCAGAATTAAAAAATAAAATTTATTTCAAATAAAATTAGCAATGAAAAAAATCATTCAGTTATTAGCAATCATATTTATAGCCTTGCCTGGACTGGGGCAAACGGCAAGTTTACCGGTTAATTCGGATTCTGAACTTAAAAATGGTATTGTTTACGACCATGTAAAATGCGAGGTGAACCTGTACGGTAAAGTAACGGCTGCCGAGTTGATAGAGGAACTCTCGACGATTGAATATGCTCCTGTGCAAAACTACTCCATCAAACCCACGTTTCCGGTTCCCTTTATGACCCCGGCTTATACATCAGGATACTTTATAATTGGTTTCAGTACGCTTGAATTGTGGGGCGAGATGATAGTAAGTGATTTTTTGCTTGAGGTTCAAAAATTTGATTTTGATACCGAAAATGCCTTAATGAAACCAACTTACAAATGAAAGTTTCTGCCAACTTTATATTACAAGAATTTATCGACCCTGATATATACATGCTCAGGGGCGATAAATCTGTTGAGCTGATTGACTCAAGTATCATCTTTATCGCTCAGTTTTTCCGCGACTACTTCGGGCAGCCGATTGTGATCAATAACTGGCATGATGGCGGCGAATATAAAGAGAGCGGGTTGCGCAAGTTTCTTACAAAAACAGGATCAGCATTTTCACAGCATAAATTCGGAAGGGCCGTTGATATGAAGATACAGGACGTAGACCCGGAAGAAGCCAGACGGGAGATCGTGAGAGAATGGGAATATTTTAAGATGAGCGGAATGACAACCATAGAGAGCGGAACGCCCACCTGGTTGCA
Source organism: Bacteroidales bacterium (assembly GCA_041393255.1). GTDB lineage: Bacteria > Bacteroidota > Bacteroidia > Bacteroidales > JAADJA01 > JAADJA01. The sequence goes on from JAWKKM010000005.1 coordinate 265,721, forward strand.
TGTTGATTGCAGTTTTACCGGAATAGATGAACTTTTAATTGTACCCTTTAATTAACTATTATGCCCTGGTTAAACATCATTCAACAGCTTTTTAAACCGGCAGCCGATCTGGTTGATAACCTCACTCTTAGTAAAGAGGAAAAGGTTAAATTAGGCAATGAACTGGAAAGTATTCAAAATACCTTTAACAAACAAGTGCTTGATTATGAATCAAAAATAACCGAATTACAGGCCTCCATCATTGAAAAAGAAACAGAAGGCAACTGGATGCAACGCTCCTGGCGGCCATTGCTGATGCTTGCTTTTGGGTTTATCATCATATACGAGTATTTCTTCAGTAATATATTGAGCCTGCCAAAAGGAAACATGCCTGTTGAATTTTGGGAGCTCCTGAAGCTGGGGCTTGGCGGTTATGTAATTGGCCGCTCGGCTGAAAAGATAGTACCGAATTTGAATTTCACTAAAAATAAAAAATCATGAAAAACATTGAAAGGGCAAAGGAGATTATGGGTATCTTCAAAAGCCATGAAGTAGTATACCAGGCTGATAACGGGGAGTGTTTTTTTAACCACGACCAGTGCATGGCCTACAACAAAGCCACAGGTGGCAAGTCCGTTAAAAAATGGACACGCGAAGAACTTGAAATAGCATCGGTAAGCCAACCGGAGCCTGAAACAGTTCCGGAGCCTGAAACAGTTCCTGAGCCTGAAACAGTTCCGGAGCCTGAAACAGTTCCTGAGCCTGAAACAGTTCCTGAGCCTGAAACAGTTCCTGAAACTGCAAAGAAAAACAGTAAGAAAACTTCAAAGAAAAAATAGCAATGAAAAACATCACATTCACAAAAGGTTCGGGTGGATTAGCCCGCAGCCTGCCCGGCGAAGATCACTACAGCGGACTGTTATATTATGCACTCTATGGTACTACACCGTTAAGCGGATGGAGTTTTGGAACTACCAAGCTGATAACTTCGCTGGAAAGCCTTGAGAGCAACAATGTATTGGAAACCACGAGCGGTTTTGAAATCCTGCACTATCATGTGAAGGAATTCTTCAGGATCAACCCAAAGGGCATATTGTATGTAACTCACAGGTATTGGCTGAGGATAACCCTGCGCCCGATTTTACGGACATAACAGGAAATGTAAACTACAGCGAGGGCAAAGTGCGCCAAATAGCCATATATGTGCCTGTGGCATTTGCCACTTCAATGGCAGGTACTATCCAGGCTCTGCTGAATGCGCTTGAAACAGACCATAAACCATTGAGCGCTATGATCAACTACGATGCAGTTGCATCTGACATTACCATTGGCTCACTCGATGACCTGCGATCTGCTTAGCGCATCAAAGGTGAGTGTTGTGATCGGACAGGATGGCGAAGGCAATGGAAATGACTTGTTTGGCTCGTTGGGCCACAGCCCTACATGCCTCGGTGCGGCTTTGGGCACTGTTTCACTCGCACAGGTGCATTTGAATATAGGGTATATCCGCGCCTTCAATATTGCCGGCGGCGAACTTGATGTACCTGCCCTGGCCGACGGCACCTGATAAGGACACTAACTGGCAACGACTTGAGCGCACTTGATACAAAAGGCTACATTTTTGCCTACAAAGAATCGGGCATATCCGGCACCTATTTCAACGACAGCCATACTTGCATTGATATTACAAGCGACTATGCCTACATCGAAAACAACCGTACCATTGATAAAGCCATACGCGGCGTTCGGACTTATCTGCTGCCTGAGCTTAACGGCCCTGTATCGGTTGACCCGGTTAGCGGAAAGCTTGCCGCTGATTATTGCAAATACCTTGAAGAGCAGGCAGGCCTGGCATTGAAGTACATGCAGCAGGCCGGTGAAGTGAACGGGTACGGGTTATTTGTTGACCCCGATCAGAATGTACTGAGTACATCTGTTGTAAACGTGGCCATTGCCATCGTACCCATTGGCGTAAGCCGCACAATTAACGTAACTATTGGTTTCACACTAAGCACTGAATAATATGAATTTCCCAGTAAACATTAACGGACAAGTGTATGAATGGGCAAGCCTGACGGCCAACATATCAGGAGTGGCTGTGGCTGGCATTACGGCCATTACATACAAAGAAGATCAGCAAATGGAAGCTGTGTACGGATCCGGAAACCGTCAGGTAGGTTACTCCTCAGGCAAGATCACCAATACCGGAAGCGTAACCCTGCTAATGGAGGAGGTAGAAGCCCTTCAGTCAGCATCGCCAACCGGAAGGTTGCAGGATTTGCCTGAGTTCCCTATTATCGCCCAGTTTTTAACAGGCGATGGTAAGATTGCAACCCATACACTTAAATTCTGCAAATTTAAAAACAACGGCAGGGAGCCAAAGGAAGGCGATATGAGTATTTCGGTTACCATTGACCTGCTGATTGGCGAAATTGCCTGGAAATAACAGAATATATGACACGAAGACACGTAAAACGCCTTGGCATTGCAATCGTAAGCTGGCTGCTTGCTATAATCATTTGTTATGCCACCGGATGGATTTATGAGCGCTGGTGCGAGCTGGCGCTCGGTATTGCTATCATCCTTATCATCGGATACCCTGTACTTATCAGCCGGTTAAATAAAGATTAACATGCTAACCCTAACCCTGATCATAATAGCTGCTGTGATGAACAGCGTGATGGATACCCTGAAATTCCGGTTTCAGGGTTCCATTTTTAACTCTAAAAAACTGCAAAGGTACTTGGGGCCAGAAAGCTGGCGAAATAAATGGGACACCCCCCTGCCCCCCTCAAGGGGGGAGGATCGCCCGAAGTACCGGGAAAGGTTCCTGTTTAGCTCTACCATCCTGGTATTTGTTACCGACGGATGGCACCTGGCCCAGTTTATCATGCTGAAAGCAATGATACTGGCAGTGGTTCTCTACAGTCCCCTGGTTAACTGGTGGGCTGATTTCCTCATTTATTCAATTACATTCAGTTTAATATTCGAAATTTTTTATAGTAAGATATGGCAAAACAAGAAGTAAACAACCCCCGGTATCATGGCCGGCTGGAGGAAGCCGCCATCGAAGAATTGAAAAAGAAACACGGCGAAGTATTTGAACTGGTAATCCCGATGGATGATGATGGGCATGAGTTTGCGGTGGGGTATGTGCGGAAACCAAAACGTGAATTGCTTGGACGTACTTCAAGACTTATGGACATCAACCCCATTTCGGCCAACGAGATAATATTGAAAGATATATGGCTCGGTGGCGATGATAGAATTATCAGCAATGATGATCTGTTTCTGTCAGCGTCAATGGAAATCACAGACTTGGTAACGGTAAGGCTGGGATCGCTTAAAAAAAAATAGTTGGCTCAACGATAAGCAATGATGACGGAAAGGATGAGATAAGGAAAATAAATGCCATGATACGCTATTTTTATAAGATTGACCCAAACGTATTAAATGATGATCAGTGGTGTGAGGTTTGGAATGAGTTGGTATTTGTAAGGAAATTTATAGGGAAATTTAACGAGAGGTAGTGCGGGTAAAAACAGCCATTCCTTTAATCGTGCTCAGAAAACAAGTCGGCAAGTTTGCGTAACAATTTTAAGCCAACAATAATGGCCGCAATTGATAATACCAGAATTAAGAAGATGACGATTGCCCACATATAGTTTTTTTTAGCAAAGATAATAAAATGTCTGAATCGGTAAAATACACCATAGAATTAATTGACGGATTTGGCAAGCCAATGAGGGGAGTTATCCAATCGGCAGATGACCTGAACCGAAAAGTGAGGGGTGTGAAAAAACCGGTTGGCGATTTATCTAAAAGCTTTTCAACCCTTCAAACGCAACTTAAACGCTACCAAATACAACGCGACGAATCATTTCGCACCGATCATATCCGCCGGTACAACCGAATGATAGAGGAAACCAGGAGGCAGATCAGGAATCTTGAAAGCGAAACCGGAACATGCGGGACAAAATCAAACAACTTATTTACACGGTATAAAGGCATAATAGGGCTAACTGGGGGTTTTATGCACTTAGCAAGGGAATAAGGGCAGTGAGCAAGGCTACAAGCGAATCATTGATGCCGCAGCCCAGTTGAAACCTACATGGTTACCCTTGAAAACCTGCTGGTAGCCGTATAGGAGCCATGCAACGTATGGATGACTATATGCGAATCGCCGCGAAAACTCCTTTTGAACTCAACGAAGTGGTAGAGGCAGGCAATAAGCTCCAGGCACTCGGCAGGTACTCCGAAGATACGTTAAAAATGCTTGGCGACCTTGCAGCTGTATCTGGCAAACCATTTGAACAGGTAATGAATGCCTATGCCAACATGGCCACTGGCCAGCGTGGCGAATCGGTGAGAATGTTCAGGGATTTATTGATTAGTGGTGATGATTGGATAAAAGCGACGGGCAAACAGTTGGATGACATGACGACGCTTGAAATGGAAAAAGTGTTGCCAGAAATTATGAAAAGCAAAGGGTTTTTTGGTTTAATGGCGCAGCAGGCAGAAACAACGAAAGGTAAAATATCAAACCTCAACGATGCCTTATTCCAGTTAAAGGCGGCCATAGGCGAACGGATGCAGCCTGCACAAAAGAGTTTTGTAAGCGGGCTCACGAACATCGTTGAGAAAATGAAAAGCTGGTTTGCAATACCGGTTGAAGACAAGCTGCGGGGTGAGATCAGCCATATAAAAGTATTGCATGATGAACTGACGGATGTCAATACTGCTGAAGACAGGAGGATTCAGTTATTGGAAGAATTAAACAGGATTGATCCTACACTAACCGAGAACATTAATGCCCAGGCTATTAATTACGGCAAGCTCGCTGATAATGTTGACCGGGTGGTATCCGGTTTACAAAAACAGATATTTTGGAAACAGGCTGATAAAAAGATAGCTGAGCATGAGCTTGAGTATGAAAACTATGCTGATCGTATAGGCGAAGCGCAATACAGCATCAGGGAACTGTACACAAGTTACGGGATTGACAAGGGTAGTTTTAAAGAAAATATAAGTGCTGTAGAAGCTTTGCTTTTGAATAAAATAAATGAACAAAATAAACGGGCCAAAGGTAGCCAAACCACCCGGACTAAAGAAGCGCAGCAGCTTGCAGATTTAAACTTATCACGAGCAGTGATAAATGAATTAACCCCCAAAAAAGAGGAACAGGACGCATTAATAAAAAAAATAAGAAAAGATTATGAGGGACTGGCTGTTGAGCTTGGAATGGAAAATACCCGCGCCCAGCAGCTTGATGCGTCAAGCAAATGGTTTATCGGGCCGTTGCCTGCCACAGGAATGAATACTACTACTACTAATAATAATAGCGATGACACCGTTAATTGATACAGATTTGCAGCCATTGGCTGAAAAACAGCGAAAACATTAAACAAATAAATATAACGCTCGACAGCCTGATAAAGGGAAAACAGCAATACTAATTAACAATGCATACAGCGACCCTGAGGATTTCAGGGATAAACTAAAAGCCCTGTTGCTGACCCTGTTGAACGATGTGAACCAAATAGCCGTAAACTGATGGGAAAGTACACATTTACATTCGATGCCAATTTTGGCGGGGTGCTAAGAGCCCTTTGTTTTCCAGAAGCGACCTACCGGGGAACTCGTGCATTGAACCAGTATGTTTCAGGCAAAGGTATTTGAATCGCGATTTGGAGCAAGCGCGGCTGATACTGAGCTGATGAACATCGGACTGAACGATTGGTACGGCAGGCCTGTATTTTACGACCTCGTACTGCAACGCTCCTCGACCGATACCGACGAGAGTGTAGAGCTGATAAATGCAATGGTAACGGTAGAGCAAAGAACATCGTTTTCACATCATTATCGGGACGCAACAGGAGCGTAATTGAATATATATCGAGGCCTTCATACGACATAACAATTGATGGAAGTTTACCAAGCAATCGGGTTGACAGCTATCCGAAAAGGACAGGATTTGAAACCTTTGACTAAGGATGTTGAATGAACCAGGAAACGCCCGAGGTTTTGAGCGAATACCTGGCCAGCTGTTCTCAATTAATAATATCGTTGTGACTAAATACACGTTGAAACAGGAAACTGCAAGCCAGGACAAGTAGAACCTGAACATAACAGCAATTAGTGATAAATTGCTGGAATTAGTTATTGATTAAATTAGGTAAAAGCTGGAAAGGAGGAATATTGTATGGTGAAATCTTCAAATGAATTAACAAACTCAATCGTAAAATCGGGATTGCCGGTTGTTACGAAATGCCATTCGCCGCATTGTGACTGTCTTATGGATGTGGTATCCACATACAGATCGGGGTTGCCAGTTGTTATTCGTACTTTGAAATCGGCAAAGCTTTTTTTTATCATCACATCGCCAAAAAGGGGAATATCCTTGCATTTGCAATCGGGGGTTACAGGCCCGGTTGAGATGATGGCAGGGATCAGCAGCAATAAAAAAATGATTGTTTTCATAAACTAAATCAATACAAATAATGTACCGTTGTACTACATATATCGAAATAACTACTGCCACCGGGACGGTTAAGTTTGATTATGTACATGCCCTGACGGTACAGCATAGTATTGAATCGATGACTGACATTTGTACATTAACCCTTCCCAGGAATTTAAATTTGAAAGATAAAAACATTAGGGACATTATTTCCGTTGGCGACCAGGTATCTGTACAATTGGGCTACGACGATTCAAATGATACCGTTTTTGAGGGTTTTATCAGGAGTATAAAGCCAGGCACGCCGGTGGTGATGACCTGTGAAGATACAATGTATATCTTGAAACGGATAAAGGTTCCTAACAAGCATTATCTTTCTGTTACCCTTACTGAATTTCTGAAAGAACACATGCCACCCGGTATGGTGATGAACCTGGCCGATGTAAAGCTTGGTGAATTACGTATCGTTGATGAACCGACATTAGCCAAGGTGTTGGACAGGTTTATAGATGAGTATACTCTGCGTTTCTTTTTTCGCGACGGTGTGTTTTATGGTGTTTTGCCGTCAACGTATGCGGCGCTAACCGGCATTGAAACGCATAAGCTGAGGCTTTCGTGGAATACCACCGACGATTACAGGCTGAATTATGTGAATGCCGATGACATTGAAGTAACCATAAAAGCAAAGGCCATTTTGAAGGACAACACTAAACTGGAAGTGCAGGAACCGGAGGGTAAAGCTGATGGGGATGTAAGGACTTATTTTAGCGATACGGCAACCACCAAGGATGAACTGAGGGCATTTGCCCAGGAGAAACTCAAGAGTTATAAAGAGGAGCGGGTTGATGGCACGGTAACCGTGTTTGGATTACCGTATATCAGGGTTGCCGACCGCGTAAAGCTATTTAGCGACCGCGATGCTGAATTCAATGAAAAAACGTTTCTCGTAAAGGAAGTAAAAAGGACATTTGGTGATGGCGGGATCAGGCAGGTAATAACACTTGGGGTAAAGATAAGCTAATGAACGAAAGGGAGATCATAAGGCAACTGGCCGATAGCGGCAAAACCAATTTTAAAGGCATCATATGCACGGTTGACAGTGTGGATGGTTCAAGGTTGCTGTGCGATTTGCTTCCGGTTGATGGATCGGCTAAAATTGTGGGGGCACGGTTGACGGCAAAGGAAGGGTGAAAAATACAGTAGTGATGCTGCCTAAAATTGGAAGCTATGTAGTTGCGGCTCAAATAAGCCGTTCAGATGCCTGGGTTGCCATGTTCGATGAAGTGGATGACATAACCACAATGAACCACGGCAATTACAGGGTTGATAATGGAGGCAACATTGAGTTGATAGCGGGTGAAAAAGCGGTTTTAAAAAACGCTCAAACGTCGGTTAAAGATATTTTAAACGACTTGCTGGCTGAATTGAAAACAGCTACGATGGGCCCATATAATTTTACACCGGCAGTGGTATTGAAGCTTGAGGAAATCAATTTAAAAGTTAATCAATTATTTAAGGAATAATGGCACTCAACAAAGCGACACTGAAGGATAACATTGTAACGTTGTTAGAATCAATAAAAGAGGCAGAAACCCGGAAGCAGCCATTGATCAATTTGCGTCAGGGTTATCGGATGCCATTGATAGCTACGTAAAAGAGGCATCAATTTATGCAACGCCGGATGATGTTACAGAGGCTGCAATGGTGGCAGGAGGTACATACACCGTGGACTCTGCGCAGAACTTAAACAGCAACATAATATGAAAAAGAATATTGATATACTGTTGGGAGAGGATGGCGACCTGCTGCTTGACAGCAACGGCGACCCTGTAGTTGGCGATGTTACACAGCAAAATATTGAATTGATAATTAAAACAACGCCCGGAGATTTAAAACTTGCACCCACTTATGGGGTTGGAATAAAGTATTATAAATCAGGGCCTAATTACAATTACTTCGCCGAAAGATAAAACAGATGTTAGAGGCAGACGGAATGTTGGTGAAGGCTATCGAAATTAATAACAATAATATAGACATAGATGCCGAATACAAGTAATATACAAGCGGTTGAAGGCCAGACTGCCATTGAAATAGCTCTTCAGGAATATGGCAGTATAGATGGCATTGAAACATACTGCATGACAATCCGTTGCTTTCATTGTTCATTGCACAGCCGCTTGGTAATAGTAATATAGCAATATCGTTCACGAAGGTGAATAAAAATGTTGCCAGCTTTTTTGCAAAAGAAAACATAAAGCCTGTCAATATTAACCTGTTTTTTATGCCCGACAACGATATTGAATTTCCTTATAATGAATTTGACTTAAATATAGAGCTCTACAATGACTGAAAATATTGAAACCATAAAGGAACGCATTGCAAGTGATTACAACGACCTGAGCAATGTCAGCATATTACGCCATATGCAGGATGTAGTTGCTATAGCGGTGAAGTTTTTAACCGAATTATTTGAAAGCCATAAAAGGACTGTTCAATTGATTGCTGATTCGGTGCAATTTGGAACCATTAATTGGTACAGGGCACAGGTGTTGAAGTTTCAATTGGGTTATGACGTTGATGTTATTAGTTACGATGTCGGTAATGGCGATGTCGTTTATCGGGCTGGCTACACAGTTGAGGATGCAACTGCACAAATCATCAAACATGCAGCTATAGCTGAGGCATTAATGAAATGATTGTTAAAGTAGCCAAAGAGGACAAAACCGAATTGATGTCATCGGCTGAACGTGACGCGTTTGATGCTTATATGTTTGATATAAAATACCCCGGAACGAGTATATTTGTTGTCAATCAACTGCCTGACCGATTCACAATTGAAGTAGATGTGATTGTTAATAAGCAAATCATAGATTTAACAGGGAGCAAAATAGATAATTCATTATCTAAACCTGTAAAAGAAGCTATACTTAATTTTGCCAACGGATCAGAATTTGGAGGTGTTTTTTCGGTGAATGAAATCGAAGATGTAATTCAGGCAGTTGACGGAGTGCTAAGCGTGAGATTGATGCACATAAGTGCACTTGCTTATTCTGGTAATACCACTATTGTATATGACCTCGCATCTGGTATCAATATACTTCAGTATGTTAGCGAGGCGGGCCACATATCACTTTCTGAGGACGATTTAACAATTAATTACAGTTAATATGTTTACAAGGCTTGTATGGTTCATCATCAGCATTCAGTCGAATATCCATCCTGAATTGAGAAAATTAAGATTTGTACAGTTCATCAATAAAGTAATCGGGTATACTGACAGGTTTAATTTCACTTTAATTCCAAGGATTGCCTATGATTTTTCTATTTGAAGATTCCACGAAAAAATACATCAAATACAATGGACAATTGAAGGTATTGGAATATGTGCTGAACAATATAATATCGAACATTTATGGGGATTCATTAATTGAAATAGAAGATGGAGGTAGGTCAAATAAACTGTATTTTCACAATGTTGGCGAGCCATATGAAACAGTGTATATTTCAAACGTCGGTGATGATGACGCAGAGCCATTGTATATAGGCAATTACGAAGATTATATAGCGGAATATGACTTTATTGTCAGGGTTCACCAGAGTAGTATTACTACAGATCATAGAAATTATATTAAGTCAATTGTAGATAAATTTAAAATTGCAGGTAAAAAATATAGTGTTTTATCATTAAGTGAATAAATATGAACAGGTTAATAACAGATTTTCCGGGCAAATTCCCGTTTTATTTAGATGATTTTAGATGGCATGAGGCTGCTGTAAGAGATGCATTCAAAGCCATATTTTCCTTTTGTGGCCAAGACAGGTTCATCATTAGCGGTTGTGAAATTACTACACCATCACCGGGCAACAGGAGTTGTAGTGAAGGTTATCTCTATTGGGATGGAGAAATTGTCTATTGTCCAGGCGGAATCGCAGCAATTGACGAAACGAATACCCCTGTATTTGAATTACATGTTTATCATGATATAAGCGGCCATAAGCTATTTGGAAGTGGTTTGTATTATGACACTTACCAAATACGCAGGGCAAAGTTTTATTCAGTTTCAACAGTGACCTCTGATCATTTGACAGCAATAACTGCAAAGCGTTTGCCTGAACTTATAGCAGTGGAAATTAACAATTATGAGGAAGATTGGATTGAACCTTTATTGTCAGGTTCATGGGAAACTGATACCATTGGAGCTCCTGTTGCTGTCGCTTATAAAAAGGATATGTTTGGAAATCTATGGCTAAGAGGCCAGGCTATCAATGGCACAGGCCTTCTATTTACTTTGCCATTCACATACTGGCCAGCGGTTGATAGTTACCAGGTTACTGTTTATCCGGCTGATTCATCCATTACAGTGATAAGTGTTAAGACAGATGGGAAAGTCTCTGTTGTAGGAAGTTCCACCAAAACAAACTTGGATGGTATTATTGTGAAATTAAATTAAAATTCAATATATTTTCTAACTAATAGTGTGACAACTATGCAAATCTATCTTAGAACCCCCATATCCTACTATGGGGGCAAACAACAAATGTTAAGGCATATCCTGCCTATTATCCAAGATCATGAAACATATGTAGAACCATTCTTTGGTGGTGGGGCTGTGTTTTGGGCCAAAGAGCCGGTAAAACAGGAGATCATTAACGATTTGAATGCTCACGTGATTAACTTTTACAAGCAAGTTAAATGTAATTTTAATGCCCTTGAAACATTAATTAAACGGACTTTACATAGTCGGGATCAGTACAAAGAGGCTTTGATTATTTATCATGCTCCATACTTATTTGATGAAGTAAGACGGGCGTGGGCCTTTTGGGTTACAACTAATATGGGATTCACCAGACAGATTGGAAGTTGGGGCTATGACCGATCAGGTAAAATGGCCGGGTACATCCACAATAAAAAAACAGCATTCTCAAAAGAATATGCAGACCGGCTTGAAAAAGTAACTATTGAGTCAAATGATGCAGTTAAGGTAATCAATAGCCGTGATGGCCATAACGTGTTTCATTATGCAGACCCACCTTATGTAGGCTCTGATCTTGGTCATTATGGAGGTTATACTCAAGATCACTTTAATGAGCTGTTAAAAACGCTTTCTAATATCAAGGGCAAGTTTCTTCTTAGTAGTTATCCCAACGATGTACTTGACCAATTCACCAAAAATAATGGCTGGTATTGCAAGCATATTGAGATGCATTTGTCAGCATCAGGTAAGAAGGGAAAAAAGAAGTTAGAAATGCTAACAGCTAACTATCAGATATAAAAAGCCCAGGTAGGCTAAAGTTGTCACACTTTCTCGAATACAAAAAACGCATCGAACGCCACCTACCTTAGGTGAATCTTCATTACGTTCGATGCGAATAAACTAAAAGTGTGACGTGAGCAAATGTACAATAAAAATAACTGACCTTCAGGAAGATTTGGTTTTTTTTAAAGGAAGATTTGGTTTTTGCGATTTTAAATCTTTCTATTTCTTTCGTATAGATTTATGGTTTAATCTTTGGGTCTTTGGTTATATCCTTAGTTTGTTTTTCAATTGTTTGTGTGTTGTTTTCACTTTCTCTTTTAATATGCAGGTCAAGCTGTGGAAATGGGATTTCGATGTTGTTCTCTTTGAATTTATTAAAGATTCCAACCGATACATCGCTCTTTGTCCCTAGGCCAATATCATATGGAACCCAAAAGAGCAACCGGAAATTCAGGGAGCTATTACCAAAGTCTTCAAACAAAGCCTGGGTTCAGGAACTTTGAGAGTGTCTTCATTTTCCATTGCAACCGCTTCCAGCAGTTTCAGCACAACATTTGGATCTGATCCATACGAAACCCCAACTTTTATTTCTATTCTTCGTTTGTTGTCCGACAAAGTCCAATTGATTAATTGGTTTGAAATTAAATTACCGTTGGGAACAACAACTTCAGCGCCATCATAAGTTTTGACGTTGCTCGAACGAATACCGATCCGGTGAACCTGGCCAAGCAGGTTTTCAACTTCAATGGTGTCACCTACATTCAATGGCCTTTCATAGATCAGGATCAAACCCGAAATAAAATTGTTGACTATATTTTGAAGCCCAAATCCGATACCAACCCCGAGAGCTCCTGCTAACAGGCTGAATTTTCCAAGTTCAATACCTGCTGCGGACAGTGCGAACATGAATCCAAGGATGATTACGAAATATCGAATGGTAGCTGAAATGGCATTGGGGACACCACGTGGAAGACTTTGCATTTTTAAGCAGTACATTTTCTATAAGTATTTTAAAAGACCTGATAACAGGAATGTGACAATTAAGATTAATATTAAAGCAAAAATACTACCAATGGTAAGTTGTAAGGTTCGATCGTCCTTTCCTTTGCTAAAAAGTCAGCAATAGAGTCATAGATCACACTGGATACTTCAAATGCAACTGCAAACGTAAAAAACCAATAATAAACAGCCAGAAAACCGCTAATTTTCACTGCCCTTCTTTCAATCGTATCCCAATATTCGGATGGTATTCTGCCTTTCCCTGATCTGCCAATGCTTGCGCTTGCTTTAATAATGGAAAGCGTAATTAAATAAATTCCATAAAGAATAATCGTAGTGGTCGAAACATGAATACCAACTTTTATAAACAGAACGGCAAGATTGAGGTTCCCCAAAAAATTGGAAACAAAGGCCACGAAGTAGAAAGAAAAAACGAATAGGCTTAAAACCAACATCGCTTTTTTCGTATAATGGCTTGTCTTGAATTTTTTCAGGTAAGCAGGTTTAAAATAGCCCATCATTAACACCATTCCCAAAATTGTTTCGAGCAGGATGTAATACCGCGCAACATTCCCAAAGTACCACATCACTATTTCCAGGTCATTTACAATCAGCAGCATGACCAATTTGAAAATAAAAAACCGTACCTCTTTATCAATAAAATTCGAAAGGATATAGCGCATATTTATCAATAGAAACAGCGTTAACAAATTGTTCAAAAACAACGGATAATAGGGATGAAGTATATGAAACAATACCAGGAGAATAGAAATAACCGTTAATACAGGGAATCCTTGAAAGATACGGATGATCAATTTATGGCCTGGAATAGAATCATCGAAATTCATTTTCAGGTACCGATAACGTAAAACAATGAAAAGCAATACAATGAAAAAGCTGAAAACAAGAAAACTGGTAATGCTTTGTGTCTGGAAATAATTCTTTACAGTTTTGGCATTTTCGTGTTTCGATTTATTCAACCTGCTTAAAACCGGTAAATAGTCAGACTTGTCAATTGTCACCTCCCACATGGGTTTTACTGAAGCAATAAAAAGGCTGTCACGCTTATTCTGTTGCAGCTCAGACACCCTTGCTATTATATAGTCGCACAAAGTGGACATCTCAGCAATTCCATCCTCCAGCAACAAAACCCTTCTCTTTTGATTCTGAAACTCGTCAAGGTAGTTATTGCTGCGTTTTATAATTGCCCGTATCCTGTTTTTCAATTCATCCGGTTCCCCTGTCTGAATGGTAGCTTCAAGGGTTAATACCCAAACCTTATCAATTCTATTGAGTTCTTCAATGTTGTCCTGAATTTCGATTAGCTGGCTGTTTGTTAACGTTTGCCATGCAGTTAATTTGAATTTAAACCCTCCCCAAAGCCGGTATGTACTTTCCAAAAAGTACTTTGATAAATTGTAGGGGTTATACGATTTCAGGTCATTTGCTTCCTTTTCAAGAAACTGCTTGTAATCCCGGAAGGAAGAATCCAGTTTCAAAAATTTGGGATCCGGTTTTAACAGATTTTCAATCTTGGTAAAGCTCTTTTCAATCTTTTCAATTTCACGGTTGATATCAATCAGATCAATGGGTTTTATAACTTTCAGATTTGTTGAATCCTGCACTGACTGAGGCAATCCTGCCTGAAGACAAATATGCGGAAAAAAACTCAGAAGTGCCAGCAAGAGAATAAAGGTTATTTTTTTCATATTTTATTGAATAATGAAATCTTTGTGTGCATGAAAATACAAATAAAATTTCATTGAAATACTTTATAGCATTTTTCCAGCTAACAAACAACACATGCAAATTAATATCAAGCTTCAGAGATCGAATTAGTTAAAGAAAATATATAAATTTGAAAAAGCGCAGATTCATCAACCTGCCCTTTTTCTGCCCCCCATGTCATTCCCAACGCAGTGAGGAACCCCCTTATCCCCCTATCCCCTTATCCCCTTATTCCCCTATACCCCTTACATTCAACAATTCAACCATTCAACAATTCAACCATTCAACAATTCATCCATTCAACAATTCATCCATTCAACAATTCAACCATTCAACAATTCATCCATTCTCCAAAGGAGCCTGTCGAAGCCCCCCAATTTAGAATCCCTCTAAATTTCCCCACCCTGTTTTTCATAAAAAAACTTTTTTTTATTTTTACATCGTAAACCGAGTAATAAACTTAATTCCTAAAATCAAGACAGACAACCAGGAGAATATCCTAACCATGCTGATAAGGCTTATTGCGCTCAACGATAACAATGCAGCCATTTGGCAGGCACTGCTCGCTTACGCCGACATTGCCACAAAAGTAAAATCATGTAGCACCGACATCACTGGCCTCCTCCAGGTTCAGGAACGCGATCTCAAAGGGATCACAACCACAACAGCCGTCATACGCGAAGACCTCCTCAAGGCAACCCGCAAGCTCATCAATGGCTTGGTTGCCTATGCCCATTACAACGATCTTCATACACTCCTCGCTGAAGTAAATTACACCGAGTCAGCATTAAAAAAAGAGCGCGACACCGAGTTTTACAACACCGCACTTTTCATTCAAAACAAAGCACAGGAATACGAAACCCAGCTCGCCGACTTCCTCATCAAACCCACCGACATCACCGCCCAGGCCGGTCTTGTCAATCAGTACGATCAGGCAATGCCCCAGCGCGGAGTCGCAGGTTCCGTTTCCAAAACAGCCACTGCCGATCTCAAACTCAAATTCAGCGAAGCACGGCAGCTACTTCAAAAACTCGACAAACTCGTCCTCCTTTTCAAAGACGACCACCCCACTTTCGTCGAGCAATACTTCAATGCCCGCATCATTGTTGATTTGGGCCACCGTTCATCCAAAAACAAAACAATGATCGTCGGCACAGTCACCAACATACAGGACGACAAACCCATCGAAGGTGTAAATGTGTGGGTTGACGCCACAGGCCTTTCACACCTCACAGGCCCCGATGGAAGCTTCGCATTCGAACTTCCCAAAGCCGGCGATTACATCATCAAAGCACAAAAAGACAAGTTCAGCCTGTACATCTCCGAAACCTACAAAGTCGAAACAGGTCAGGAAATAACCCTCGAAATCGAACTCGAACCTGCAACCTGACATCCAAAATAAAATACCTGCTCAGAGCCTGGGTCATACTGAGCTTGTCGAAGTAGGGCAAGGGGGGTGTAAATCCAAAGCCCGGTGAAAGCCGGGCTTTATTTTTTTGCCATTAAACAATTAAAAGTATTTTATAGCTATTTTTAAGAAATTTTTCGAAAAGAATAAAATGATAGACAAAGAGGCTGCCTTTAAAAAAATATCAGAATTGGTCGAACGTTTCAACGAGCAATTCGCTTCTTACAAAAAAGCCGATTACAACGAAACACTTACCCGCCGTGATTTCATTGACCCCTTTTTCAAAGCCCTTGGTTGGGATATCGACAACGAAGAAGGTTATGCCGAAGCTTACCGCGAAGTAATCCACGAGGACAAAGTCAAAGTTGGCCGCGCCACCAAAGCACCCGACTATTCCTTTCGCTTGGTAGGAGGCAAAAGGCTCTTTTTTGTAGAAGCCAAAAAACCAAGCGTGGCCATTAAAGACGATATTTTACCCGCTTATCAGGTTCGCCGTTATGGCTGGAGTGCGAAACTCCCCATCAGCATCATTACCGATTTCGAAGAGTTTGCCATTTACGATTGCACTAAAAAACCAATCCCAACCGACAAAGCTTCCGTTGCCCGAATAAAATACATCACTTTTAACGACTATTTAAATGAGTTCGATTTTATTTGGAATACCTTTTCAAAAGAACGTGTTCTAAAAGGCAGTTTCGACAAATTCATCCAGGGCACTGCCAATAAAAAAGGGACCGCTACGGTCGATAAAGAATTTTTACAATCCCTCGACAGTTGGCGTACTTATCTTGCCACCTCCATTAGCTGGAATAACAAAAGCCTCGACGAAGACGAAATAAACTTTGCCGTACAGCTAACCATTGACCGGATTATTTTTCTTCGCATTGCAGAAGACCGGGGCGTTGAACCATACGGCAATTTGAAAACTGCAGCACTATCCCCCATTGAGGGGGGCAAGGGGGGTGACAACAGCCGTTACAACAACCTTTTCAAACTTTTCAAAGAAGCCGACGACAAGTACAATTCCGGCCTGTTCGATTTTAAAAAAGACCTTATAAGTCAAGACTTAAAAGTCGACAACAAGGTCATCAAAACCATCATTAACGAACTCTATTATCCCGAAAGTCCGTATGAGTTTTCTGTTTTATCGGTCGAAATTCTCGGCAGTGCCTACGAGCAGTTCCTCGGAAAGGTCATCCGCATCACACCAGCACATCATGCCAAGATCGAAGAAAAGCCAGAAGTACGGAAAGCCGGCGGCGTTTATTACACCCCCGAATACATTGTTGATTACATCGTAAAAAACACCGTTGGCAAACTCGTCGAGGGGAAGAACCCGAAGGAAATTAGCAACCTCAAAATAGTAGACCCAGCCTGCGGCAGCGGCAGCTTTTTAATCGGTGCATACCAGTATTTGCTCGACTATCATAAAAACTATTACAACGCAAAATTCCCCCTCTCCTCCAGGAGAGGGGCCAGGGGTGAGGTCTTAACTCCCGAAGGCAACCTCACCAGCGCCGAAAAAAAGCGCATCCTGCTCAACAATATTTACGGGGTCGACATTGATGTAAATGCCGTTGAAGTAACCAAGCTCAGTTTGCTCTTGAAATGTATGGAAGGCGAAACCTCCGCTTCCATTGCCCACCAGTTGTCCATGTTCCACGAACGGGTATTGCCCACCCTCGAAAATAACATCAAGGATGGGAACAGTTTGATTGATACGGATTTTTATGCAAATGAACTCGATTTTGGCTTGGAGAAAAAGATCAAACCATTCAATTGGCAAAAAGCTTTTCCTGATGTTTTTAAACTAAAAATTACAAAAAAGGAAAATGATTTAAAAAACATAGCAACTAAAGCAAAAGAACATGCTCAAAAAGCAATGGAATATGCTTCAGAGTTAGAAAATAGATTGGCTGAAATTAATGAGCCTAGAAATACTTATTACTATGAAGGTTTTGATGTTGTATTAGGAAATCCACCGTATGGTGCAGTTTATGATGAAACTCAAAAGCAATATTTCATTTCTCACTATAAAACAGTTGAAGGTAGATACGATAATTTTGAATTATTTATTGAAAACGGTATAAAGCTTCTAAAGAAAGACGGTTTACTTGGGTTTATTATTCCAAGTCCATTTCTTACAAATTTATATTCAAGAAAACTTAGAAAACACCTAGTGACAAACTGTTCAATAAAAGAAGTTGCAAGTTTTACAATCCCTGTATTTGAAGACCCAACAGTCCACACTTGTATAATTATCGCTAGTCCTACTTTAAAAGCAAAAAGCGAAATTACAATTAAGAACCAAATAGATTCTATTGAAAAATTAAACTCGAAAGAAGGTTTCCAAATTTCACAAGATGAGATTAAAAACAATAGTAATTATGTGATTGATGTCTTCATAAGTCCTTCAGCAAAGAAAATCATTGATAAATTACAGGAAAAAAGCAAGTCATTAGGTGACATTTGCTTCATCAGACAGTGTATTAAAACAGGAAATGATAAAGAGTATGTTGTAGTTTCTGATTCCAAACTGAAAGAACCTTGGAAGAAATCTTTGAGAGGAAAGTCTATTTCAAGATATGGTATTTCAGAGAAGAATGTTTATGTAAAATATGGTGATTGGTTAGCTAGAAATTGGAAAAATAATTCTTTCTATGAAACAGCAAAAATTGCAATTCGAGAGACAGGAAAACGAATAACCGCCACTTTAGATTTAGATAATCGATATTTTTTAAGTTCTCTTTATTCTATCTATTATAAACAAGAAAGACTTAACAATAAGAATGATTTAAAATTCCTATTAGGAATTTTAAACTCTGAAATTTCTAACTACTATATTAGGCTTGTTGCTCTGAATTTGACTGAAGGTGCTTTCACAAAAGTTAGGACTAACCAACTTGCAAGGCTTCCAATAGTTAATTTAAATGTCCCCAAAGAGGAATCATCAAAAAATGAAATCATAAAACTCGTAGACCAACTCCTAACCCTAAACCACGAAAAATCAGAAACAAAACTGCCATCAAAAATTTCACAAATCGAAAGCAAAATAGATTATTGCGAAAACAGGATAAATGAAATTGTTTATGAACTTTATGGGTTAACGGAGGAGGAAATTAAAATAGTGGAAGATTCAATTAAATAAATTTATATGGAACTCAAAGAATTTATTAAAAGTACATTGATACAAGTTTCTAAAGGTATTGAAGAAGCCAAAATGGAACTTGGAAGCCAACTTGAAGGGAAAACCGTTATTAACCCTACTCCTTTTCAAGATAAAGACCTAACTAAAAACGATGAACATTATAAACGAATTGAAAATATTGATTTTGATATTGCGGTAATAGTCGAACAGAAAAAAGAGGGTAAAGCTGGTATTGGTGTATTAGCTTCAATTGTCACTGCTGGGGTCTCAACATCATCTGGCAATGTAAATTCAGAAACTCATCGTATAAAATTTAAAGTACCAATAAAATTTGCATAGTCTCCAAATGGCGAAAACATCCTCTTGTGCCAAAAAAATCATATGCCCAAATCGTATATGAGCATTATGGGTTAACTGAGGAGGAGATAAAAATTGTTGATGAAAGTGTGTCATGAAAACTTCGGGTAAAAAAGTTTTGTATTTAACCTTAAAAAAGGAGTTTTTCGACCTTATAAAAAAGGGTGAGAAAACTTCCGAATTTAGGGAATATAAGTCCTACTGGATAAATCGCCTTATGAATAGCGACGGGAATTTCAAACAATTTGACTACATACATTTTCGGAACGGATACCAAAAAGATGCAAGAAAAATTATGATTGAGTTCAGAGGAATAAATGTCATAAAGCAAAAAGTTGGATTTCTGAAAACCGAAAAATTATTTGAAATTGAATTAGGAGAAGTAATAAAATAAAATAATCAATGCAAAAACAACCATTTCATTTCCGCATCCTCAAAGCCCGCATTGCCGAAACCCTTATTAAAGAACTATTCAAACTAAACGGCTATAATGTTTTCAACTTTGGAATGGAACAAGTATTGCCTGGCATTACTGGTTCGCTTAATACCAATACTAGTGAAGAAGCACAAATAATAAGGCAGTTACCCGATTTTGTTATACAAAATACATCCGACGGTTCATTACAATATGTAGAAGTAAAATATCGCAACAAAGGAAATTTCAAATTTGCCGATCTGCCCAAAGATTTCAAATACACAAATGCAGTCTTTATCATTGTCCACAAAACAGGCATCGGTTGCATATCCTACAACCAGTTAAAAGAAATAGGCAAATTGCCGTTAAATGGGCCATACACAATAGATAATCAAAATTATTTTCAACTTTCCGAGGATTCCGTTCAGGAGTTTATGAATTACGCAAGGATGCTTTTTGCCGGAGTCGCATAATCAAAAAATGGAAACCTTCTTCCTCATAACTGCTGCCATTATAACAAATAAAGGCAAGTCTGCAACTTGTGCCCCCCGGGTTCCAATCTCCGGTTGCTGTCCTGCTCCAACCACCAGGCCCGTCATTGCGAGGAGGTACGACGAAGCAATCCCTGCCACCCCTCAGTCTCGTCCTCGTTTGCAACGAGGACGGGTTGATTGAAGCATTTGAAATGCCAGGCAAAATCCCTATATGCTAAAGGCGAGAGTTCCGGCAATGCTTGTGTACAGGCGCCACTCGTGCCTTTGTAGCCCCATTACCCCCCTATACCCCTATACCCCTTCCAATCACCCCAAAGGCGAGTGTTCTATCCATGCCAAGAGCGTAAGCGTCACTCGTGCCAGCTACAAATTTGTAAGTATTCACAAAAGTTGTTCAAGTGCTGTCAGGTGTTCCCACCTGACAGATGTTAAATTACCCTTTAACCTGCTCGATCATATGATTTATTACATGCGTATGCTCTTTCTGAGGGCTGAACATAACAATTTCAGCGTCTTCATTAACCTTTACATTGTGTCCTGAAGGCCAGTAAAATACTTCTTTTGCCTTAACACTTTCCTCAATACCTTCAGCATCGGTAGTAGTAAGCTGACCACTTAATAGGTATCCCCAATGTGGGCATTGACATAAATTATCTTCAAGTCCCATAAAAAGAGGGGTGGTATCAACACCAGCGGAGAGACTAAAATACTCGACACTAATTTTACCTAAACCAGTTGCATCACCAAAATCAGTTTTTTGACGGATAATAGCACCAGGAATCTCCATTTTGATTTCAATGTCGTCTTTTAAAATTTTCATAATTATTTCTCCTTGTTAATTTGGATGAAATTATCCATATCGGAAAGATATTGCTGCATCCATTTCAGGCAATACTCTACTTATTATAACATATAGAAAACACTATAATTAGACTAATGTTCAATCCTGTTGAAAGATTAACAAATATAACTAAATAACGGGCAAAAAATACTACGATCCCCATCTCGCAAGCGTTTGCAACGAGGACGCATCCACAACAATTTGCAGTAATTTATCAATTCTGCAGAAGGCATCACAATGAGAGTGGCCAACAGCATTTAATCATTCACAATGTAATCTGTGAATCTGTGGCTAATCCCTTTTTTCTTTTTTTATTTTGCCAACTGCCCACTGCCAACTTTCCCCCTTGTCTCTTGCTTCAAGCCCTTTACCTTAAAAAACATTAATTCGCCCTTTACAAAGATAAATCCGCTCTTAATAATAATAAATTCGCTCCTAAAAAAGATTAATCCGCCCTTAAAAAGATTAATCCGCTCCTAATTAAGTTAACTTCGCCCTAACAAAAGTTAACTTCGCCCTAACTAAAATTAATTCCGCCTTAACAAAAGTTAACTTAAACTTAACTATCTTTGCACCCGAACCATCAAAAAACAACACCACATGAAATGCCCAGAGAGTGTTCATACAAACTGTAAATGTTTATTTATGGGCATTCCATCTGACCGATTTAATAAAAAATTTAAAAAATAAACAGATGAAAAAAATAGGAGAGATCATCCTCGAAGAAGCTAAAAAACAAGGCATCAGCGCAGCCAAACTCGCCAAACTAACAGGCCTGTCCGCCGTAACCATCCACAACCTCCCCCGCCGCAAAGACATCACCCTCACACGCCTCCTCCAGTTCTCCCGCTCCCTCAACCACGACTTCCTCCAGTACTACCGCGTCCACCCCGACATAAACCCCGAAACCGTCAAAGCCCTCAAAGCCGAAATATCCCAGCTAAAACAAACCATCCAAAGCCTCCGGCGCGAAAACACCCTCCTCACCGACGTCCTCCAACTCCTCAAATCCCAAAAAAAATAGCCTTGGCCCCTTTGAACAACAAATCACCCATAAATCCTGCCCGATTATTATTACATTCGTGCATTCGCGGCCATTTCAATCCTTATTTCAAGTGCTGTCAGGTGTTCTCTGTCATCGCAATTTTGCTGTTCTCTTACCAAAGTAAAGCTAATGCAACAGGAAATATCAAAAATTTTATTTTTACTGAATCCAGGTCAACGGATACAATTGTACAAGATCATAAAGATTCAACCAACTTTATAGGTAAGCTTGATCATTTCAATGATGTAATGGAGAACGTAATTAAATATTCCCCCTTGCCCGTTGTTTCTTACTCAACGGAAACCGATTGGTTGTTTGGTCTTACAAAAATAAATTCCTTCAGAATTGGGACTGGAATCAGGATGAATGTTAATAAAGCTACCCGAACAAATAATCGCTTTGATATCGGATTTTTCGACAATAAACCATTATTCTTTTTTACTTTTAGTGAGGCATTTTAATCAATATTGATCGGAATTGATAACTAAAAGAACAAGCAAACATAAAGCCTTAAGGTTAGTTTTTAAAATAATCTCTGGCATCATAGCTGGTATTGTTCTTATTTTATTATTGCTTCAGCTGATCGTTTTGATACCGGCTGTTCAAAATGGAATAAAGAATAAAGCCATTTCTGTTTTACAAGAAAACCTGAACAGCAAAGTTACCATTGATAAATTCCGGTTGGGGTTTCCCAAAAAACTGGAGGTTCATCAAATGCTGATCGCATCTTCTGAAAATGACACCCTTTTTTTTACAGGAAAAATTTCAATTGATATAGATTTACTTCCCCTGTTAAAAAAGAAAATTTCCATCCGGAAACTGGAAGTCTCTCATGTGAAAGGTGATATCGCTAAGCTGATCGGGCAATTATCTTCAGCAGATGGAGCTATTGATTCAACACATCACGAGCCAGCCAGGGAGAACACCGACAGTTGGGAGTTCAGCATACATAAACTCGATTTATCGGCAGTGGAATTAGTTTACCAGGATGAAAATGAGGGGTTCGAACTGGTTATGGATGTGGGTTCACTTAAGCTACGCCTTGGTGATGTGAACCTCGATACACTAATACATTGTAAATCGATCGATCTTTCCCATTCCGATGTATCCTTGACGTTTCTCGAAGCAGCGTTGGCTGATGAGGAAGTTGATACGTCCGCATTTTCATTTGCCAACATCAGAATTGGAGAGGTCAATCTTGAAAGTGTGGGCTTCACCCTGATCGATTCTGTGGATGCGATGATGCTCTATACCGGAATAGGAAAGCTGTTTTCATCCAATAGTTTTGTTGACATAACAAACGAAGTGATATCCATTGACGGTGCTGGTATCAAAGATGCTTTTTGTGATATTGACTTCCTTTCGAATGCCGATACGCTTTCAGTTGCAGATAGTTCTGCAGATAAAGGCTTGAATTGGGGGCAGTATTTGTGGAAGATAAATGGTAATAAATTGCACTTGGATAATTGCCGCTATTCTATGGATTACCTTGACGAAGAAGAATTGAAAGGGCATTTTGATCCCAATCACATGAACATTAACAATGCATCGGGAATCATTTCTGATTTTAACGTTGATGATGGAATTCTTAATGCCACCATTCAGGATTTAAAAGCCAGAGAGGACAATGGGTTGGAAATTCTCGGAATGGAAGCAACCTTAGGACACAAACAAGATATTTTTTTTATCGAAGGGTGCAGGGTTAAAACCTATGCATCAGAATTATTTATTGAAATGGAAACTGAAATCAATCCAACCGATTATTCTTTGGTGTTCAGTAAAAATTCTGATATACTTTTAAAATACAAAAGTTCGGATTTGAGGGATATAGACTTTTTTTATCCCATTTCTCAGGATTCTGTTATTTTCTCACCCGTTATTATGCAAAAGGGTATCAGCCTTGATTTTTCGATTTCCGGCTCGTTGGCAAATATGAATTTGGATTCCCTTTACCTTCATTTATTGGATAATACAACCCTGAAAGTGGCGGGTAGTATTAACAATCTCCATCAACCCGAAAATGCACAATTTGATGTGGTTGTAGAACAATTGCATACAACTGATAACGATGCTTCTTATTTATTTGCTGACCTTCAAAACAACACTGCCTTCCATTTTCCAGAATTTATTGATCTGTATGCTGTTGTTGAGGGTGGTCTTAAAAAACAACATATTAATGCTCAAATTCAATCCTCTGCCGGACAGATTAAAATTCAAAATGCATCCATTAATTTGACAAACCGTCCTGAGTTTGTATTCGACATAAAGGCAGGCCTGCACGATTTGAAGGATGTTTTCGATGCAGGAATTGACCGGGCTGACTTTTCAATTGCCGGCTCCTTAGGTGGCGAAAACATCTATGAGGCGCAAGGTGTTTTGAGCACAGTTGTAGATAGCCTTCACTACAATGGTTATACCTACTCTGATATCGCTCTCAATGGTGGGATTGATCATGGACATGTTGAAGCACAAGTGCAGTCTGCGGACTCGAGTTTAAGTTTTACCCTTCGCGCAAATGGGGATTTGAATGCGAACCATACAAACTTTTTTCTGATTGATTTTGACTTTCATGAGGTTGATTTATTTGCTTTGAAGTTGATCGGTGAACCTTTGAAATTTGAAGGAAAAACTGAACTTACATTCCACCTTATGGATGTAAAAGATTTTGAAGTTGAGGCCAATATTGATAACCTTTATTTCCATTTTGCTGACACCCTTTATTCTATGCACCCTGCCCACCTCATCTTTAATTCGAACGATACTTTGACCCAATTTGACCTTGATAGTTATTTTTATAATCTTCATTTTGTTGCGGAGGAAGATATAATTGATTTTGGGCAACAAATTCGTGATCTGCCCTATTACTACCTTGCAGATCCATCGCATGATTCAGTTGTTTTTGAGATGGCAGAATTTTCGATCAATGGACAGCTTGATTACCCGGAGGCTTTTGCCAGGTTATTCTTTCCGGGCCTTCCCTCGTTTAAAGAGCTGACAATTGACGGGGCTTATAACAAATCGCAGGATCAAATTGCATTTACGCTAAATATGCCCGGTTTACAGTATGACAATTTGTTTGTTGACAGTTTGTACTTTGCCTTGGATGGAACATCCGAAAAACTCTATTATGAGGGTTTAAGCAATGTTAGTATGGAAGGATTGATTTCTGGAAAAATAAGTTTTTCTGGTAATTTTCATAATTCGGAACTGATCACTCAGCTTAATTACAAAGACTCATACTCAGATTCATACCTGGATATAACGGCTCAGATAGATACTGCCCGGGATAATTTGATAATCCATATTCTACCCGATAGCCTGATTTTTAGTTATGATGAATGGGAAATAAACTCCAAAAACAAGATCACGATAAATCCTGCTTTTATTGCTGTTAACGATTTTGATTTAACCAGCAATGGCCAAACAATTAAGATTAGCACTTTCCCTGAAGATAGTCCTAAAAACCTGCAATTGGAATTGGGCAGTTTTAAACTGGGCAGTCTTGAACACCTTTTTAATTCGGATACGGTAATTGGTGGGACAGCAAATTGCGCTTTCAGGTTTTATGACATTCTGGCCAATCCTGCAATAGAAGGGTCGCTTACCATTGATCAATTGAACCTGTTTAATGTGGAAGCCGGCCATATGGATCTCTCAAGCTTTGCATTTAGAGACAATGAATTGAATGTTGATTTGGCATTAAAGGGCCGTTATCAAGATATAACTTTAAAGGGGAACTGGCAACTAGACAATGGGGTTGATCCACTTAACTTTGATTTGGTAATAAATCATCTGGACCTTTCAGAATTGAATTACCTTTTGGATGATTATATCAGCAATGCAAAGGGGCAGCTCAAAAGTGAAATAAAAATATCGGGGAGTACCATTGATCCAAAAGTAAATGGTTTTGTCAACTTTAAAGATGCCGGTATAGGAATTAATTCACTGAAAAACTACTTCACACTGGGAGCCGAATCCATTTCAATCCGGGATAATGTAATTGCTTTCGACGGATTTTCGATTGCTAATAAGAACGATCATTCAGCAAAGGTTAATGGCTCAATAGCCCTGGATAAAAGCAGCAAAATCTATAGCGACTTAATGCTCGTTACTGACAACATGGAAATCATGAACTCCACCAATAAGGATAGTGATTTACTATATGGCCTGCTTAAAGCAGAGGCTAATATTCATATTCTAGGGCCTGCGGATGCTTTAAAAGTAAATGCTGACGTATCGGTTGACCCATCTACAGACCTGACATATATTTTCCCCGATAACCTTGCGTTGGATGATAATAGGGGAATTGTAAGGTTTGGTAAGTTCAGTTCGGATATGATTCAAAAGGAAGAGCTGAAGGATGCAGGCAGTTTGTTTAGCATACAGTCATTCAACGACCTGAAATCGAAAATTGAAATTGTAAAGGGTGCGCGGTTTAAGATCTATTTTGATAATCTTGGTCATAATTTCCTGGATGCATCTTTGAGTGGGAACATCAATTATAATTTATACCAGCAAATTTCAGAAGTTTCAGGAATGTTTGAAATTGAGAATGGGAAATTGCATTATGCTCTTCCGATGGTTTCGGGGGAAGAGTATGAGATAGAACCAGGTAGTTATCTGACCCTTTCAAATGATCTTTATAATCCTTATCTGAATATCGCAGCTTCTTCCAAAATTCGGGCATCTACCGAAGGGTTGATGGCTGATTACGCCAAAGTAATGACTTTTAAAGTGATGCTGTATATGTCCGGCGAGCTCAATGATATTAAGCTCAGGTTCGACATTGCATCCGAAACAAATGATGCCCTGGTATCGGCCCGGATTTCGCAACTTACTCCTGAGGAACGCAATATGAATGCCTTGAATTTATTGGTAAGGGGTGCGTTTGTAATCAGTATACAAGGAAATGAGGCCGGTTCTGCATCCATGATGGATGCCCAGTTGGATAAATTTTATACCAGCCAGCTCAATCAATTGATCAGTGACAATATCCAATTTGTTGATCTGAAATTTGATGTTCAATCTTTTAAAGATTACAATTCGTCGGGACAGATTGTGAAGCAAAGGAATTATTATTACAACATTGGAAAGAGTTTTTTACACAACAGGGCACGAATAAATTACAAAGGAAGCCTGGGGGTTACTTCTGACCTGCAGGCCGAGCAGGTAAATTCCCAGTTTGTGCAAAATGAATTGGAACTGGAAGTTAAAATTACCAAAAATGGAAATTACCGGGGGGTGTTTTTTCGCAAGAACCAATACGAGGGCTTGCTCGAAGGGGAGGTGATTCAAACTGGTGGCGGAATACGGATTCGAAGAGATTATTTCTCGATTAGGGATATTTTTACAAATGAAGAACGAAAAGAGAGAAAGAAATTACAAAATTCAAATGGCAATGAGAATTAATTTATTGATGACAAATCCGGAATTGAGTTTTGATAGCTTGGTTTTGGGATTCATTAGAAAGAAAAAAATAAGATTGAACTAATACAGGACATGTCAGGGCCAACATCATCATATCATTTTATAGACAGGAAATCACAACGATTGACCTCTATGTGGTGGTATGCGATAAAGAACATTGCTTTTCTGATGGTCGTTGCCTGGATCACACAATCCTGCTCCAATACAAAGTTCCTGGCTGAAGATGAAACCCTTTATACCCATACCTGGTTTTCGGAAAAGGGGCTAGGAAAAATCAAGAATAAGCCGCTAAAAGCTTATGAATTGTATTTGGTGGGCAATGTAAAGACAAACAGGCCAATTTTTTTTCTTCCACGCTTCAACCTGGCCATTTATAATTACTGGAAACCAAGTGAGAAATGGGGGCCCAGGCATTACGTTCATAAAAATTTCAGTAAACCTCCTGTATTGCTTGAAAAGGTGAACCCTGAATTCCGGCTGAAAGTGATGAAACAGCGGCTCTTCGAGATGGGCCATTTTGACAGTGATATTGGCCTGGATGTGAAAATCTATGGAAAAAACAATAAAAAGGCCAGGGCAAAATACAATATCATTTTTAAAACAGCATACACATACAACACTTTTTCATTCATCAATCAGCATACTAAGGTTGATACCATCGTTGCCGGGTCGATGACTGAAAGCCTGATCAAGCCGGGCAATGATTACTGGCTCAAAGAATTGGAAAACGAGCGTGATCGGCTAAGTCTGATCGTGAGAAATCAGGGTTATTACTTTTTCAGCTCCGATTTCCTGCTTTTTAATGCTGATACAACCATAGGCCAAAAAAGAGTTAACCTTACCATGAAGCTGAAGGATGATATTCAGGCGAAAGCCTATCAAAAATATTCCATACGAAATGTGAGTGTTAGTGTTAAATCAAACAGGGAAAATGCAAAGAAAATTAACCCGTCCGACTCTTTAATTTCAAATGGGGTTTTTACAAATCTTTTGATAATGTTTTTCGTCCCCATGTAATCACAAAGCGAATTTCTGTAAAGTCAGGCCATGCCTATTCTTATGCTGATAGTGAGAATACCTTGAGATATTTGCAGGGTATGGAGGCGTTCAGGTCGGTTAATGTTTTATATAAGGAAACCGACAGCACTTCAGGATTGTTGGATGCTACCATTGAGCTTGTCCCGCTTAAGCCCTTACAAACCAGCCTTGAAGTAAACTTTGCCACCAAGTCAAACGACTTTCTCGGGCCGGCTGCCATTGCTTCAATTGGTCATAATAATATTTTTAAGGGAGCAGAAAAATTGATCTTTCAAATTGACGGTGGTTTTGAATGGCAAAAAAGGTCGAAGAGACGAGCATACGAACTAGGGTTAAATTCATATGAAGTTGGTGCACAGGTAAAACTGGTTATTCCGCGTTTTTTGGCTCCATTTAAGCTTTCGCGGCAGTCACCCAGGTATGTTCCAAAAACCTATACAAGTATTGCCTATCGAACCCTTAAAAGGGTGAAATACTACAGCATGAACATTTCGCAGGTTAATTTTGGCTATACATGGAGAACATCTCCAAAGCGGGAATATAAAATTGAACCGGTTTCCATTAATTATTTGAGACTTACCAGTACTTCAATTGAATTTGATGAGTTTCTAAAACAATATCCGCAGGTGGCACTAAGTTTTGAAGAACAGTTGATCATTGGGTCCATTTTCAGTTATACCTATACCAACAATCCCAATAGGAAAAAATTCAATCAATTCTATTACAATGGTATACTGGACATAGCAGGGAACCTTTTGAACGGAATTTATGTTGCTGCCGGCTTAAAGGACCCCGGAAGTGATGAATCTGCTACTTTATTGGGTACGCCCTATTCGCAATATTCAAAACTGACCAACGACTTGAGGTATTATATTTACATCACCGAAAAGAAGCAGATAGCCACAAGGCTTTTGGCAGGAGTAGGTATCCCCTACAACAATTCAACGGTAATGCCCTATGTAAAGCAATACTATGCAGGAGGCAGCCAGGATATCAGGGCATTCTATGCCAGGTCAATTGGTCCGGGAAAATACCAGCCCGCTGACTCACTTAACAACCAGGGCTTCCTTGACCAATCGGGTGAAATAAAACTTATGGGAAACATCGAATACCGCTTTCCAATCACGTACAAAACCTATGGAGCTTTCTTTTTGGATGCAGGAAATGTTTGGTTGATTAAAGAGGATGAAAGCCGTCCGGGAGGAAAGTTCGAATTCAATCGCTTTCTCGATGATATTGCCGTAGGAGGGGGAGTTGGTATCCGTATAGATATCGATTATTTTGTTTTGCGGCTCGATGCTGCTATTCCTTTGCGTAAGCCATACCTGGCAGATAGTGAAAAATGGATTTTTAACAATACCAGTTTTTTTAATGATTACATTTTTTCACTGGCGGTGGGGTATCCCTTTTAAATGGATTTGAATATAAGGATTAAAATACTTTAAAACAGAGAATTTAGAAAGTTGAAGGCCATTAAGCATTCCTTCTTTGAATCCTTCGTGACCCTCCCCGAAAAATCACTTTCCATTGCGCTATAACGAAACCTTATCCTATATTTTTCGTTCCAATTTACTTAAGCGTCGTTTGCAATATCTATTATGCCGAAAAAAAATACAAGGATTTTAACAATTATCCTGAACCTATTGTTTATCAGTGTTGCTTTAAGTGTTTTTTCACAGCGCAGTAATTTTACCAACTATTCCCTCGAAGACGGCATCCCCCAATCCACAGTATTGACCCTTTACCAGGATCAGGACCGTGTTTTATGGATTGGAACCCAGGGTGGTATTTGCAAATACAATGGCAATTCATTCATTACTTACGATACCCGTCATGGCCTTACAGACAACCATATTTCAAGCATATTGCAGGATAGCAGAGGACGGCATTGGATAGGGCATCGCTATAAGGGGGTAACTTTAAAAAGGGGCAAGGAGTTCAGGCAGCTTAAATTTGTTAATTCGCGGATCAATGCAATTAAGGAAGATGTTTTTGGGAATATCTGGTTTGCGACTCTTGACAGCAGTATTTATATTTTGCCAAATAAACTTGAGCCAATAGTTGAAAATTTTGTTCATATCTCAATGCAGGATTATCCTGGCCTTGAATATATACATGACCTTGCTGTCATTGGCCCAAATGAAGTTTGGGTTAGTACCTTTTATGGATTACGAATCCTAAAATTTGAAGGTGTTGATAGATTTAGTTTTTCAATTGAAATCCCAAGTAATGAATTTATCTCTACCAGCAGAATTTATTCCATTGCAAAGACTGATGATAACCTGGTTTGGCTCCTTCTTAGTGATCGATTGATTCGTGTTAATCTTAGCGATAACGATTTCAATTCCATCCTTGAATACCCCTATAAGCAGGATTTCATTATTGATTATATTTCAACTTTGTCGGTTGACAGGGATGGAGCTGTTTGGGGATCACACAATAACGGAGTTTTTCGCCTGGCAGAAGGGAAATATTCTTATTATTCACAAAAAGATGGAATTAACGATTCACAAATAAATACCGTTTTATGTGATGTGGAAGGCAATGTTTGGATTGGAGGAACCAATGCAGGAGTCTTCAAATATAGCGGGGATAAATTTCAAATACTTGATGTTGATTCGGGATTGGCTGACAACGTGGTATTAACTGTTATTGAAGATGTAAAGGGCAACGTATGGATGGGTACCAACGCAGGGGTTTCTGTTTTTGACGGAAAGAAATTGAAACCCTTCATGTTGCCCGGGAATCTGGCTAATCAGCCCATCAGCATCATCTTTCAGGATTCGCGGGAGAATATATGGTTTGCCGATTTTTCGGATAATGACCTGGTCAGGTACAATCCAAATACCAACTCCTTCCGAAATTATACCGCAAAGGATGGACTGAATACCACTTCGGCCATCACTATTAATGAAGATAAAAATGGTCATATCTGGTTTGGAACATTAGGGCTTTCGGCTGGCCGATATACTTACCCCACTGAAAATGCACCTGAGCGGTTTGATAATTTCACAGAAGAAGATGGTCTGGGGAGTATATACCTGTGGACAATTTACCGCGACAAGAAGGGAAACCTGTGGTTTGGAAGCGACAATGCCGGTGTAACAAAATACGATGGCAAAACCTTTACAACCTACAATACAGAAGATGGGCTTAATAATTTGAGCGCCGGTGCAATTACGGATGATAACAATAACAATATCTGGATAGCTACTATTGGTGGGGGAGTTTATAAATTTGATGGGACAAAGTTTATAAGCTATGGTGTTGAAGATGGCTTAAGTTCCGACAATCCATATACCATTATTGCAGATGCAAACAACCTTATCTGGATAGGTACAAATACAGGAATAGATAAGTTTGACCCGGTTTCTGAAGTTTTTAAACACTATGGGAAAGATGAAGGTTTTATGGGAATTGAAAGCAATCAAAATGCCATTTGCCGGGGAAAAGAGGGTGTTATTTGGTTTGGCACTGTAAATGGCCTTGTCAGGTTTGACCCAAGCCTGGATAAACCCAATCTGCTTGCTCCTAAAACAATTATTGAAGATATTGAATTGTTTTTTGAAAATGTGGATTTTTCAGATTATTCTGATTCGGTTGATGGAAAAACTTATTTACCAGCGGGCCTGTGCCTGCCTTACAATAAAAATCATCTTACTTTCAAGTTTTCGGGCGTGAGTTTGTCAGTCCCCGGAAATGTAAAGTACCAGTATATTCTTGAGAATTTTGATCCCATGTGGAACCCCAATACAAAATCTACTGTTGCCACCTATACCAACATTCCACCCGGTGATTATTCGTTTAAGGTAAAAGCCTGTAATAATGATGATATATGGATTGATGAACCGGTTGTGTATTCATTTGTGGTATTGCCGCCTTTTTGGCAAACATGGTGGTTTAGAATTGTAGTTATTTTGTTGTTTATAGCCGGACTATTTGCGTATGTCAAAATGCGCCTGCACCTTATTAAATCGCAAAAATTAAGGCTCGAACAACTTGTAGATGAAAAAACCATTGAACTTCAATTGGAGGCAAAAGAACGTAAAAAAGCACTGCAAAAGGCAGAGCAAGCCGACAAATTAAAAACCGCATTCCTGGCCAATATGTCTCATGAAATCCGGACACCTGTAAATGCCATTGTTGGGTTTGCCGATTTGTTAAAAGACAAGAACCTTGGCGAAGCAGACCGGGAACTCTATTTGAAATACATTGTAAATGGCGGAAATAGTTTGATGAATTTGATTAATGATATCATTGATATATCAAAAATTGAAGCAGAACAAATAAACATCCTAAAAGAAGACTGCAACCTTAATTCAATGATGACAGAGTTTGTTTATGACATTTCATGAATTGAAAAACATGAAAGGTAAGGACAGTATCGAATTGATTGTAAAAATGGGATTTAGTGACAAGTCACTGACCATTCAAACTGACCGCTTTAGAGTGCAACAGATCCTTTCCAATTTGATTGGCAATGCGTTAAAATTTACAGATGAAGGTTTCATTGAATTTGGCTACAACTATAAGAAAATAGGAGAATTGCTGTTTTATGTAAAAGATACCGGTATTGGAATTCCATCTAACAAGTTGGATGTTATTTTCGACAGGTTCCGGCAAGTGGAGGAGACCTATACACGGAATTATGAGGGCACCGGGCTCGGACTGGCCATTTCAAAAAAGTTTACGGAATTGCTGGGGGGTGAAATGTGGGTGGAATCTGAAATTGGCATTGGAACAACATTTTATTTTACATTGCCTTTTTCTTTTTCCGGTTCTGAAACGATCAAGCAACCCAAAGAATTTGTCGAGGATGATTTAAAAGCGATGAAGAATAAAAATATTCTTGTCGTGGAGGATGAGGAATCTAATTTTAGCCTGATTGAAAAGATGTTGAAGGTGCAGGAAGTAAATGTAATACGTGCTTCGGATGGACATCAGGCTGTGGATTATGTTGATACCAATTACTCTTCCATTGACCTCATTCTTATGGATATTAAAATTCCGGGATTGAATGGATACGAAGCTACTCAGGTAATTAAAGGAAAGTATCCCAAAATACCGATCATCGCTCAAACTGCATACGCTATAAATGGGGAAAAAGAGAAATGCCTGGAGTCAGGTTGCGATGATTACATTTCAAAGCCTATTGACCGCAAAGAGTTGTACCGGAAAATAAATCAGTTTATTTCAACAAATGGTCTCTAAAACAAAAATGAAGTTTTAATCATCTCATCGTTTTTTAGATTAAAATGAAAGAATATTTTTTACGATAAGTTTTTTTGCTATCTTAGCAATGCAAAAGAAAGCGAGAGGCCAAACCGGACGTATATAGTTTTTAATGATTGCGGTATAAACGATTTCCTGTTTGAGTAGTTTTTCTGTGGTATATACAGTGTGGAGTGCGTTTGATTGATTTTAGGATTTTGGATTGAATTTTTACTACACGGAGTTAGTAAGAATTTACTTTAAATGGAGTTGGATCCTATTTGAATTGTTACTGCAATAGCGAAGTAATAACGTTTTTTACTGTTTTCCAGAAACTTATATGCCGAAGGATTAAGAAATAAAAATAAGCAGATGAAAGCAATTTATGTTTCTTCAGGGAATGTCGGTGCATTGAAAAAGCATTTATCGGATTTCGAAAAAAACAATCATGTTAAATCTGCATTGTTTCTGATGGCTTATGAAAACCACTATTCCGGTGAAGAGCTTTTACCACTGCTGAAAAAGGTAAGCAAGCCAGTTATTGGAGGTGTTTTCCCCGAGATCATTTATGAAGGAGCGAGAAAGGATGAAGGTGTATTGTTAATTCTGTTATCAACGGAGTTACGAACCCAGCGCTTTGATTTAACCGAAACTTCTGAAAAATATTTCAGCCAACTTGAATCTTTATTGGATGATCCCTTTGTCCCAAAAAGTGGATTATTGGTTTTTATTGATGCTTTAAGTTCGGGTAAGCAATACTTTATTGAATCTTTGTTTGACTTCTTTGGTATATTCCCAACCTATATGGGAGGTGGTGCAGGATCATTAAGGCTTTGAACCTTTTCCCAATATTATCGACAATGACGGGATTCACGTTAACTCAGCTGTTATTGGCTGGTTCAATAAAGAAATTGCACTTGGTGTTGCCCACGGCTGGCATTCTTTTTCCGAACCTTTAAAAGTTACTGAGGCCGCAGGAAATCAACTCATTAGTATAAACTGGAAGCCGGCTTTTGAAGTATATAAAGAGATTGTTGAA
Source organism: Bacteroidales bacterium (assembly GCA_041393255.1). GTDB lineage: Bacteria > Bacteroidota > Bacteroidia > Bacteroidales > JAADJA01 > JAADJA01. The sequence continues at coordinate 300,568 of JAWKKM010000005.1, forward strand.
AAACATTCAGGATTAGAGATAAATGCTGATAATTTCTTTGAGATTGCCCGTTCTTATCCTCTCGGAATTTTAAAAATTGATGCTGAGATGGTTGTCAGGATCCTTTTAAGGTAACCAACAATTCAATTCATGTTGTTGATTTAATTTCGGAAGGCGAGTATGTTCATGTCCTGAATGGTAATATGGATTCTTTGCTGGAGGGGGCTTCCAGAGCAAAGGAGATTGCCTTTTCAAAGTTGGGAAAGGGTGTCGAGCAAAGAACTGTATTTTGTGTTGATTGTATTTCAAGGGTCTTGTTCATGCAGGATGATTTTGAGAAAGAATTACAGATCTTAGGAAAGGATGTTGAAGTAAATGGAGTATTAACCATAGGAGAGATCGCTAATCCAGGCGAATCCTTTCTTGAGATCTATAATAAAACAGTTGTCATTGGGTTATGGTAGAAAAAACACTGCAAACGGAATTGTTTTTAGAGCTAATATTTAGTGTTAGTGGAGAAACTGATGAACAGGTGATATTGAAGAAAAGCATTCCTTTCTATTTGCGAAAGCTCAATTGTTTTTTAGCAGGGGTATTGAAAAATACGAAAAATGGCAGAAAGGAAATTATGTTAGTTCCCTATGCTGCTGGTAAATCCGAAGACTGGAATAAAGTTAAGGATCATTTCAATGCCGTTAAGCCAAAAACAGATGGTTCATCATCCTACTTGAGTTTTGTGTTTAAAGGATTCCATTATTACGCTTTTGAATTAAACGAATATGGTATCTTGATATTGGGCAGAAAGAAACCATTTGATCGTTCTTTTACCAATGAGCTTAAACCGGTTGTTGTTCATTTAGGCAATGTGCTTGGCCTGGCAAACGAAATTGAGGCCAGGAAAGAATCAGATGTAGCATTGAAGGCAACCGAACAAAGATTTCGTGCACTGTCTGATACTACTACGGCCGGAATACTTATATATCAAAATCGATGTATTGTGTATGCAAATCCAGCGGCAATCCGGTTCAGTGGATTACATCAATACCAAAACAAGCCTTTTGATTTTACTGATTTTGTGCATCCTTCGTATAAAAAGTGGTTTTCTGGGAATGTAAAGGCCATCCTTAAAAATCCGAAACTGACTGCAAGGAATAAAATTATCATCACTCCGAAAAGTCAAGATGAACAATGGATTGATATTTCCATGAGTATGATTGATTGGGATGGTAATCCGGCCATTATTATTTCAGCTTTTAATATAACCAAAAGCAAAGAGGTTGAAGATGCTTTAAAGCTCCGTGAAGACAGGTTGTCGAAAATAATGCTAACAGCAAATGATGGGATGTGGGACTGGGATTTGCAAACAGGTAAAGTATTTTTTGATGCACGTTATTACTCTATGGCGGGTTATGAGGTTAATGAGTTTCCTCATCATTTGGACGAATTTGTAAAAAGGGTTCATCCTGAAGACATTGATTATGTTATGGGCCAGGCTCAGAAACATCTTGATGGGGATCTTGATCGTTTTGTTGTTGAGTTCCGCTTTCAGAGGAAAGACGGGGAATGGTTTTGGATCATGGGCAAAGGGGTCATCGTTGAGAGGGATATGAAAGACCAGCCTCTTAGACTGATTGGCACACATACCGATATTTCGGATCGAAAATTGGTTGAAGAGAACCTCCGGGAAAGTGAAGTTAAGTTTCGAAGCCTTGTGGAGTCTTCAAGCGACTGGATATGGGAAGTCAACGAAAAGGGTATATATACTTATGCCAGCCCTAAAGTAGAATCCATAATTGGATACAAACCGGATGAGGTTGTTGGGAAATCACCATTTGATTTTATTGCTCCATGGGAACGGGACAGTATCAAATCCTCTTTTCTACAGTTTGTTAAGCATGGAGAGCCTATAGTTGCTATAGTGAATACGAATATTCACAAAAACGGACATTCCGTTGTACTTGAAACAAGCGGTGTGGCAGTGAGGGATGCTGATGGAAGGGTATGCGGATACAGGGGCGTTGACAGGAATATTACTGAACGAAAGCTGGCAGAGAAATCAATTAAGGAAAGCGAAGAAAAATATAGAAATCTTGTTGAGCGCGCTAATGATGGTATTTGTATTGTTCAGGATGGTATTGTAAAGTTTGCCAATTCCCCCCTGGCGAGAATGTGGGGAGGTGCTCTTGATGAAATCATTAACTTGCCTTTTAGTAATTATATACATCCCAATGAAATTGAAAGGATAAATGACTATTACAAAAGACGTTTGACGGGCAAAGAGGTCCCATCTATGTACGAAACAGTGCTTGTTAAGAAAAATGGTTCACCTTTGCATGCAGAGTTAAATGCAAGTATTACAACCTTTGGGGGAAGGCAAGCGGATCTGGTGTTTATCCGTGATATAACGGATCGTAAGCAAGCAGAGAAAATATTATTGGCAGCCAAAGAAAGGGCTGAGGAAAGTGACCGGCTTAAATCAGCTTTTCTGGCCAATATGAGCCATGAGATACGTACTCCAATGAATGCGATCCTTGGGTTTACAAGTTTGTTGAAAGAGCCTAAGCTTTCGGGCGAGGAGCAACAGGAGTTTATTAAAGTTATTGAGCTTAGCGGACATCGTATGCTCAATACAATTAATGACCTTATTGATATTTCAAAAATCGAAGCCGGACAGGTAAATGTTGTTTTTTCGTCTGTTGATATCAAGGAGCCAATGGAATATCTTTTTAAGCTTTTTAAACCTGAAGTGGAAAAGAAAGGCTTACGGTTTTCCTGTATCTGTTGTCAGGAAAATCAATCTGTAGTTGTTAAAACCGACCGTGAAAAAATCATTGCAATTTTGACTAACCTGATAAAAAATGCCATAAAATATAGTGACAGGGGTTCCATTGAATTTGGTTGCCAAAAGAAAAACGATCAGCTTGAGTTTTTTGTCAGTGATAACGGAATTGGAATTTCTAAAGATCGTCAGGAATTTATTTTTGAACGGTTTGTACAAGCTGATATCTCTGATAAAAGAGCATATCAGGGTGCAGGACTGGGTTTGTCAATTTCAAAATCATTTGTGGAAATGCTTGGTGGGAGAATTTGGGTTAATAGCGAACTGGGGAAGGGCTCTGTTTTTTATTTCAGCATTCCTATTAATAATGATTATGAAGATCAGAATGATACCAACGAAATTGGTTCTTTTGATCGCGGAGTGATCATGGGTAAGGAACTCAAAGTTTTAGTTGTTGAAGACGACCCATCATCAGAACTGTTTCTGACAATGATCCTTAAAAAGATCAGTAAAAAAATTAATTATGTAAAAACGGGTTTGGATGCGATTGATGCCTGTAGAAATTCTCCGGATATTGATTTGGTTTTAATGGATATTAAATTACCCGAGATGAATGGATATGATGCCACCCGAAAAATCCGTGAGTTTAATAAGGATATTATCATTATTGCCCAAACCGCGTATGGACTCTCCGATGACAGGAAAAAAGCATTGGATGCCGGCTGCAATGATTATATTTCAAAACCCATTGACCGTGACGAATTTTACAAAAAGATCAATAGTTTTTTAAAAATCAACCCTTCCGAACTAAAGAATTGATAGACAACAGCTGTTTTTGCTCTGAATTTGCTTCGAAAAAAATCAGAAGATACCGAATTTACTTCAGCATAATCTTTTTACTCGTATTTAATCCGTTGCTCTGTATTTTGACAAAGGTACAATCCTTTTGGTTTTCCTTGTAAATCAAATTGAAGGTTCGAAAGTCCAGCATCAAAATTCAATCTTTTTATTAGTTGTCCTTGAGAATTGAAAACAAGGACATCTCCTTTGTTGGTGAAATTTTGAAATGAAATAGTGAAGATCCCGGATGATGGATTGGGGAATATTTCAACATGTTTTTCATCATTTACAGGCTGTGAATTCCCGGTAAATAAACCGACACTTACATTGTCAATAAATAAATTGTTCCCCACCATTCTTACTGATTCAAACATAATTTGAACATCTGTATTCCCTGCCCATGATGAAATATCAACAGAATTGCAATCACTGCCAAAACCCACTCCGCACCAGTCATCCTGAACAGCTGGAAAGAAATTGTAATTTAATGGGGATCGGGTAACAAAGTTTTGGCTTCCATCTTCCCCCAGTTCAAGTATCCTTGTCCAGGTATCACCACAATTGGCTGAGATTTTAACAATTAAGGAATCGGTATATTGCAAATTGATCGCTTGTGCGTAGGCATGATCAAAGGAGAGTTGTGCATTGGATAGCCCTGATAAATCGATAGGCGGGCTAATAAGTTGATCCCGTTTGAAAATACTGTAGTATTCAAATAAATTGATGCCGGCTGAATAGTTTCCTTCATTTCCAGTTACCGGGAATAAGTTCCAGGTTATGGCATCATTATCCGGGTTAACAACTACCCATCCATTTTCATCTGGAAATCCCGTTTCAAAATCTTCAAAAATGGAATTGATGTACCACCGACCTTTATATAATTATCTTTGGTAAGGCTTGAATTCCCATTTGAGTTTGAAACTGTTAAGGTAATGGAATATTCGCCCACAGCGTAAAATTCAATCTCTGGGTTTTGAGAAAATTCGTTTGTGCCATTTATATAATCAAAGGTATTTGGCCATATTTCCCAATTCCAGGCTTCCGGGCAAACTTTGGAAAAGTCAGAAAGCTGAATGCTTGCTCCGCCGCAAATCACAGAATCACTGGCATAAAAATTAATTTGAGGACAAGTGATATCACAGACATGAATAAGGCTGGTTTTAGTAATTTCATCCTCACCCCATAAATTTGTCACTTTTAAGGAGACATTGTAATATCCTGCATTTTCAAAAATAATACCCATCGGGTTTTGTTCGTCTGAAGTTGAGGGAGTGCCGCCTTCAAAGGTCCATTCCCACGACTCCACTTCACATACCGATAAATCATAAAAATCAACCATACAGCCTTCTGTAATTAAGGTATCCTTGGTTTCAAATTGGGCAACTGGTGCTTTTTCGAAATAAACATCGAAGGAAATGGTTTCACCTATGTAGCCTACATTGCTAATTATCAAACCCCCGGCTTGACCATTTTGCAAAAAAGGAAAAGGGTTAGTATTATCATTGATTTCTGTTCTATTATAATCAGCAGCAAAGTGAGCCAATCCAAGATCGCCATTGGTAGAGATATTACCGCCCGGCCTGTACACATACACCTCATCCGGCGGCCCTTGTGCATGGCCATTTCCATTAAGTGTATTGTCAATCCTGTAAACCAACAAGCCGGTGCCGGGGATAGAATTTTCAAAAACTCCTTTCTTTTCCCTGTATTCCAAAACGAAGAATTCATTATTTGAGTTTGGTGATGCAATTTTAAAACAATTGTTTTCGGGTTCAGACAATGGATTTAACATATAGGTTCCGCATTCTGTAATTTCAGGAATTTCATCTATCCAGCCACCATAACGATATTTCATATAGGCACCCATTGATTCGGGTGGATTATTGGCATTGTCCATCAGGTCCCAGGGGCCCACCGAAGTGAATGGAGCCGAATTGTAATGATACAGATCCGGAGCGCTCAATGAATGAAACATTTCATGGCACAATACACCGGCTCCTGAACCATTCAGGTGCTCTTCTACCTGAAGGTTGTAATCCCAGGCCCGCTTGCCATTGATATAAACCGTTTCGTTATACAAGGCCCAGCGATGCGGCCAAAGTAATGTTGCCCAGGCCGTTGTTGCTCCTCTGATAATAAATACCATATTGTCAATATATCCATCATTATTCTTGTCGAGGTTGAGGATTTCAGGAACCTCATCCTCAATAAAAAGGCAGGCCCTCTTCAATAAAGCATGCTCGCGTTCACCGCTTTGTCCCGATTGGTAACCGTTTGGATTGGTAACCGGGTCATAGGGCATAAAGTAGCTCCTTGGATAGGTGTCTTGGTAAGATAGAACGTATGAGTCAGAGGGTTGCGGGTAAAACCAGTAAGGAATAGAGATTTTATTATACGATACAGTTTCGAAATAATTCTGCATTGAATTGTACCCGAAGTTTGTATTGTTGAACATATTGTAATATTGCATGGTGTCCTCCGGAAACTCATTCTGATCACTAAAGCGGATGTATACTACAAGGTTATTTAGAGTCCCTTCATTTTTTATATCTTTAGGAGAACTGTATCCTTCCAGGTGTGGTTTTTCAGGCATTTGATACTTGAAAAAATTTCTCCTAATGGCCTGCATTTCTTCGTGTGGAATATTGGTCCATGGTGTTAACCCAACTGATGCAGGATTGATAGTACCGGTTACATAAGCTGAAGGAACTAATCTCCCTTCATTTAATTCGGCAAAATAGTAAAACCCATTGTCGTGATTTTGAATAATGGTAAAACCGTTGGCATCGTGCAGCCAATTATAAAACTCATCACCGGTAGCGAAGCAATCTAATTCAAGGCCATCAGGTTGGGTAATTGTTTGTGGGACAAAATCCAACCAGGCTGCAAAACTTGAAAAATAGAATATCGAAAAAACAAAAAGCAGAAATCTTTTAAAAGTGTAACTCTTGTTCATGATCTTTTTTTTATAGAAGACCCAAAAGTATTAACTATATGCGGAATTCAAAACTTATTTTGAAATATTAAATCAATCCCAGGTTCAAATTGGGTTATTTGACCTGGGATTGTGTCTCTTCGTTTGAGTAGATTAATGTAAATTGCCAGGAAAACCTGAAAAATCTTACTTAAAAAATCCAAACAATAACGACATCGAGGCCTGTGGCTTGTTAAAATCTTTTTTATTATAAATGGTTTTATTATTGAAGGCATAGGTTTTGTTCACCCCTGTCACAACCCTGTAGCCCACTCCTACGTTTAGCTTTAGCCATTTAAATAGATTCATTTCTGCTTCTATCTGTGGAATAATTACAAATACATTGTCCCTGTACTCACTGGAATAATCGTAACTATACTTATCTGTCGAGTTATATTTGTCAATTGATCCCCATCCTAATTTTGTGCTGACCCCGGCATGGATCGGTGATTTGGAATTATGCATATATCCAAGCCAAAAACCACCGTGCCCGAATCCTATTTCTTCGTTATAATAATTGGCATTATTATCTCCATAGAATAAGTTTTCGCGATATGAAGTAGTGAGGCCCTCTCCATATCCTCCGAAAAAGAACGTTTGGTTAAATATGAGTCCGCCACCGCCTCCCATGAAAAAAGCAAATTTGTCACCCATTGCGCTGAACTCCATGATAGGCCCAATGAATCCAGATACCTTCATGTTTTTGTTTCCACTAAAAATATATTTCATTTCTTCCTCTTCCTGGGCATTGAGAATTGTTGTCGAAAAGGCTAAAATAATTACTGTTAGGTAAACCGTTAAATTTTTCATACTCATTATTATTAATTTATTTGTGATTTTGTTTCCATTAGTCCATTTAGATTAATTCCCCAATAGTAAGGGATTTTTATCAAACATTATGAAAGACAACAAAAAAAATGAACAGTTGTAATTGGGCTTATTTTTATTAAAAATATAATTTCGCAAACTGTTTCAAAAAGAGTGCGATTTTTTTTATTGGAATATTCAACTTGCCATAATCGAAAATATTCTATATTTACTGTCGAATAAATCCTTTCAATGGTTTAATTATTTAATGACTTCTTTTATTTGAGAACTGAGAACATTGAGTGTATTCGAATGATAAAAAGAATATTGATATTTGCTTTTGTTCTAAATCAAATACTTGTTTCAGGCCAGGTTCAAACCATTTTATCCCACCATCAAATCGATAGCCTGCAAAAACTTTTGCCAGTTGATGATTTTAAAGAGAATGTTGATATTTTGAACACCCTCGCTGCACATTATGCACCCATTGACTTCGATTCCAGCATCATGTATTCGGCACAAGCTGTCCGGATTGGATCTGTATATGGGTATCCCCTTGGCATTGGAGTAGGAAGGTTTAATACAGGCAATGCTTATTACTTTAAGATGGATTTGAAAAATGCTCTTCTTTCCTATCTTTCGGCGCTGAGGATAGCTGATGAGCATCATCTGACTGAATTATCCGGCTCCATCAATATTCAATTGGGCAATATCAATTTTTTTGTACAACGCAGTGATAAGGCCATTTCCTATTACAGGAAAGCGATCGCCAATTATAAGGAAACCCGAAATGAAAAGGCAATGAATGAAGTTCATATTCGAATGTATATGACCATGTTCTTTTTGGGAGAATATCCTCTTGATAGTTCAATATTTTATGCAAAAAAAACACTTGAATATGCTCGAAAGACTCACGATCGCCTCGAAGAAGGTCATGCATTAATGGTTATTGGTATGATTTATTCAGCTGATATTGACAATCCTTTAAGGCAATCTTTCTGCCTTGCCTATAACGATACCGCCTTAAACATTGTTACTTCGTTAAATAATATTGAGCGAATTTCAATCATCAACCTCAATCTTGGAAGCTTCTACTGGGATTTGAGTTACGGGAACAAAGATTCTTCCCGTTATATAAATTTATCGAAGTCACATTATCTGAAAGGATATGAAGCAGCAAAGAAAGCCGGAAGTAATTACCTTCAGGTGATTTGTCTTAATGGGATCGCTGAACATGATATCCTTGAAGGCGAGTTTGAAAGCGTTGAAAACCATCTTCAATTGTTAGAAGCCCGGTTACAGGATTTTAAAAATTATTCCCTAAACAGAATCCTTGGGCTAGGAAATGAATTTTTTGAGCGGGTATTTCAATTCTATCTGATGCGGCGCGAAAAGACCAGGCTATACATGACACGGTTTAACCTTGCATTAGCAAAGGGAGAATACCTTAAAGCAATCGAATATCAAAACCTGAGTTTTCAGTCGGCAGAAGAATTCCGTGCTGAACAGGAAGGACGCCAGCTTGAATTGCTAATGGCTGAGGCAGAAGATGAAAAAACAGACCAGAAGATCAGGATGCTATCGCAGGACAATGAATTGAATCAGTTAAGACTTACCCGAACAAGATTTATTTTTGCAGGTGGTGCTGCCGGGGTTCTTATCATCAGTCTGTTCCTGCTGCTTTTTTTCCAGCGAAAAAGATTGAAAGCGGAACAAAATTCCCATTCACTTGAGCAGAAATTATTGCGATCCCAGATGAATCCGCATTTCATCTTTAATTCGCTGGCTAGCATCCAGAACTTCGTGCTCAACCAGAAAGCAACAGAAGCCAGCATTTACCTTTCCCGTTTTTCGCAATTGGTGAGGAATATTTTGGATAGTTCGGTTGATGAAAGTGTTCCCCTTCAAAAAGAAATTGAAACCATACGGAATTACCTGGAACTCCAAAAAGTGAGGTATGCCGGGCAATTCGAATACAGTTTGATAGTAGATGAACGAATTGATGAAGAAAACATGATGATCCCACCCATGCTTGCCCAACCATTTATCGAAAATTCCATTGAACATGGTATTAAATACAAAGAGACTCCGGGTCAAATTGATATCCGGTTTCATCTGGAAGGCGACCTGATAAGGTTCGAGGTCGAAGACGATGGCGTGGGACGGGAAAAGGCCAAAGAAATTGAAATGAAACAAAAACGGATACACCGCTCTATGTCTACTTCTATTACGCATGAACGGTTGATAAAATTAAATAAAAAGCTGCGACATAAAATAAAAATGGAAATCATCGACCTCAAGGATAACATGGGGAAAGCATGTGGGACGAAGGTGACGTTTGGGATACCGTTGGTAGTGAAATAGCTGCACAACAGTTCATATGTGACCTCAAATTTATAATGTAATTACTAATAGAATATTTCCAGTACAATCGAAACTTTTATATTATATTTGAAAAGTTTCTAATATAACCTGATGTTTTTATGATTATACGTGAAAAATATTTAAAGAAAATTTCGCCTTTTATCGGTAAGCCTGTCATTAAGGTAATAACCGGTATACGACGGTGTGGTAAAAGTACATTTCTGAAAATGATAAGTAATTCCCTGATCGATAGTGGAGTATTGCCTCAAAATATCATTGTGATAAACAAGGACTCACTTGAATTTGATTTTATAAGAAATTACATGGATTTGCACAATTATGTGAAAACCAGGATTGAAAACATTACAGGCGCGGTTTATCTCTTCATTGATGAAATCCAGGAGGTTGAAGAATGGGAGAAAGCAGTGGCGGGTTTCCTTGCTGATAATATGGCTGATGTTTATATTACAGGTTCAAACTCTAAAATGCTCTCTTCGGAGTTGGCTACCCATATTTCGGGCAGGTATATCGAAGTTAATATTTACCCTCTGACCTTTTCGGAATTTTTAGATTTCCGGAAGGCCAAAGTCAATAACCCCATCGAGGAGGAATTCGGATTCTTTATGAAATGGGGAGGATTTCCCGGTATTCATCACATGGAATACGATGATGAAGTTATCGGGCAATATGTTTCGTCATTGTATAGCACAATTTTACTAAGAGATGTGGTGGCGAAAAACGCGATTAGGGATATAGCACTGTTGGAAAAGATTGCCAGGTTTACAGCCGATAATTGTGGTAATATTACTTCCTCAAAAAAAATCGCTGATTTCTTAAAATCCCAAAAAATAAGTGGTTCAGTTGATACGGTGCAGAACTACCTCACTATGCTTTGTGCTGCTTTTATTTTTAACAAAGTAAACAGATATGACATTAAAGGGAAAAAGTTACTGGAAATCCATGAGAAATATTATACAAGCGATATCGGATTAAAGCATGTGCTTCTCGGATTTAAAACAGGGGATATAGCCGGACATCTCGAAAATATTGTTTTCCTGGAGCTTTGCAGCAGGGGATATAAAGTTGAGATAGGCAAATTAAAAGAGTTGGAAATTGACTTCATCGCTTCAAAAGGTAACGAAACCATATATGTGCAGGTTGCTTACATTTTACCTGATCAAAAGACCATTGAAAGGGAATTTAATGCGTTGGAGAAAATCAATGACAACTTTCCAAAGCTGGTCCTTTCACTGGATAAGTATTTTGACCCTCATAAATCGGGTATTCAATGGAAAAACCTAATTGAATATTTATTGGAACCGTGAAAATTTGATTCCCTAAAATGTGAATAGGAAGAAATAATGAAAAAACCAATTTTTAATTTGATCCTGAGTTTAATTATCCTGGTTTTATCCGGATGCAAACATGATAATTCTCCTCCCCCATTAAAATTCACAGCCTATACCCACAATCCCATTTTAACTCCCGGAGACTCCGGATCCTGGGATGAATTGATGGTGCTTGCCCCACAGGTTTACCGGCACGACAGTTTGTTTTATCTTTTCTATACCGCCAGCAATATCGTTGGCAAAGCGGCAGTAGGTCTTTCGACCTCAAAAGACGGGTTTCATTTTGAAAAATATACCGGAAATCCCATACTGGCTTCTGATGGTAGTGGTTATGACGCTTATCTGGTGGCTGGTGCCATATTGCTTCAACATGATACCGGGTGGGTGATGTATTTTGGTGCAGGTGAACTGGCAAGATACGGCCCGGGACAATCCGTCGGCCGGGCTATTGCTCCAGAAATAAAGGGCCCATGGATCAAAGATGAAAAGCCATTATTGACGACCTGCAGTATGGGGGAATGGGATGCCGGATTTATATTTCCCGGTTCAATTGTTGAACTGAATGATGGAAGCTACCACATGTATTACACTGGCGGAGGCGATTTCCTGGGTGAGAATATTACACATACAGGTATGGCTTTTTCAGGTGACGGTGTATACTGGAAAAAATATAATGATCCCACCACCGGTCTGCATCCGTTTTTAGAAAGTGATCCTGTGCTAACTGCGGGCAATAAAAAGGATTGGGATAGCCATGGCACCTGGATGGCATTTGTTTACAACACACCTGAAGGATTTAATATGTATTACACGGGCACAACTTATATTGGGACGTTAGATATAGGCTCCATAGGGTTTGCAACAAGCATTGATGGAATACATTGGACGAAATATCCAAATAATCCGGTTTACAGCGTTAAAGACGATCCCTTCGTGGCAAATATCAGTAAACAAGCGATTATTGAAGGATCGTGGCTTGTTTTTCGCGATACAGTGTGCTACATGTACTACGACTATGGTGTAGTTGTAGGAAAGATTGGAGTGGCAACGGCGGTAGTGAAGTAATTAGTCAATAGGGGATGGTTTTCAACTAAAGAAATTATGAAAAAACTAATTTTTAATTTGACCCTGAGTTTATTTATCCTGGCTTTATCAGGATGCAAACATGGTAATTCACCTTCCCCGCTGAAATTCAAAGCTCATGAAAACAACCCAATTTTAAGCCCCGGCGAACCCGGTTCGTGGGATGAACTATTTATTTCTGCACCTCAGATTATTTATTTCGAAGAAGTTTTTTATTTATTTTATATGGGATGCAATGTGCCCGGGAAAATGGCCGTCGGGCTTGCTACTTCCGGCGATGGGTTTCATTTTACAAAATTCGCTGATAATCCAGTTTTGGCTCCCGGCATCACTGGGTTTGATGCTTATACAGCTACGGCAGGAGTATTGGTGCAAAATGATTCCGCATGGGTAATGTACTATAATGGCAATGAATTGGCTACATATGCACCAGGCCCTGCTATAGGGCGAGCTACGGCAACCCTGCTTACGGGTCCATGGATTAAAGACAAAATACCTGTGCTTAACTCGGGAGGAAGGGGAGAATGGGATGCCGGATTTATCATCCCCAGCACGGTCATAAGAATGGATGATGGGAGCTACAGGATGTATTATTCAGGAGGAACAGAAATAACCCATTGGGAAGATTTTTATATAGGCATGGCCTCTTCCCCG
>JAWKKM010000006.1:0-233612 GCA_041393255.1 Bacteroidales bacterium
GGATATTGCCGGCTCCAATCTGATTGAAAGTGGAGAAAATGCACTGGTGATTTCAACAGGCTATTTTGGCGAAAGATATGCAGAATTGCTTAAGCGGTATGGTGCCAATGTTGACATTCTGAAAGCTCCATTAGGCAATACTGTGCCTATGAACGAAATAGAATCGCAGCTAAAGAAAAAGAGTTATAAGCTGATGACATTTACCCATGTTGACACTTCAACGGCTGTGCTGAATGATGCCAGATCAATTGGTGCGTTGGGACAAAAATACGATGTGCTAACAATACTGGATGGAGTGTGTTCTGTAGCAGGTGAAGAGATCCGGCAAGAAGAATGGGGAATAGATGTGGTATTAACCGCCTCTCAAAAAGCTATAGGCGTGCCTCCCGGGCTTGCGCTACTGGTTGCCTCCCCAAAAGCCATAAAAGCCTTTGAAACAAGGAAAACTCCTGTGGGCAATTACTATTGCGATTGGACAAACTGGCTGCCCATCATGAAAGCCTACGAAGACAGGAAACCATCTTATTTTGGAACTCCTGCTGTAAACCTGATCATGGCCCTGGAAAAAAGCCTTCAAATTATTCTTAATGAAGGTTTAAACAGTCGATTTGCAAGGCATTTAAAAACAGGAAAGGCTTTTCGTAATGCCATGAAAGCCCTTGGACTGAGCATGATTCCTGCTGAGGAAGAGGTTAGCGCCAATACCCTTTCTGCACCGTATTTTCCTGAAGGTATAAATGGCGGTAGAATGTTGAGCAATATTTCGAATGAGGGTATTATCCTTGCCGGTGGATTACTTCCCGAAATAAAAGCGAAGTATTTCAGGATTGGCCATATGGGTTCTGTCAACCGAAGTGATCTGCTGGCAACTATTGGAGCCATTGAAACCGGGCTAAAAAACAGCAACTACAACTTTGAATCGGGAGCTGGGCTAAAGGCAGTTCAGTATGTTTTAGATTCTAAATAAGTTTTGTATCTTAGCCAATACAACTAAGTTATCAATACTATTTTTTCCAGAGATTCTTAAGCTCGGATTCTATTCTATTTTTAAATTCTTTTAAATCCGATTTCTTTACTTTCCTGATCTCCTGCTCCAGGTCATCATATTGCTTTTTGATGGCCTTCGTCATATTGGGTATAACCTTATCTTTCACTTCGTCTCCGGCATCTTTTAAAACATGAGCCAATTCGTTCAAATCAACTTTCTTGATCAGCTCCTTAACCTTGGCATTCGACATTTTAGCAATATCATTGAGGCTGTAATCTTTAACATCATCCCATGTTTCTTTTGCCTTTGCTTTGGCATCTTCCTTTACCTTTTTGCCTTTTTCCTTCGTTTTATCAAAAAAATCTTTCGCTTGTTCTTTCAAATCTTCAAAATCAACTGGTCCGCATTTATCCTCAACACGTGCAAGAAAATCAGACAAAACATTCATGTAATTGATAAATGCTTCGTAGGGTGATGGATAAGGATTAAAGTAGCGGTGTACATCGCCATCCGAAAACCACTTGGTGCACATATAATAAAAGTGGTCGCTGGCTTGAAGGTAGTTCCAGTCCCTGTTGATACTTTCATCGGTGCAGGATTTAACGAGCTTTTCAACTGAATATAATTTATCAAAGGCCTCATCCTGCATTTCATTGCCAAGCCATGCCGTAACATCACGTTCTTCATCGGCCCAGGAAATCGGGTGAAGGACATGTATCGAATCTACCGGTTTATACTTTGCTACAACATCCTTTGGTTTGTCAAAAGTAAATTTCGTTTCCTTAAGTACTTTCCCCGGCATTGCTTTCATAAATTCAAAGATGCCCGTATCAGCCCATTGGTGTTCGCCAAAAGTTTCATAATCCATAAACAGGTTAACAACTTGCTGGTCCTTGTGAATGCTTTTAATCCATCCGGCAAATTTCTCTGCAGTCAAAGGCCATTCAGGCCATCCTGATTAGAAAAACGAAAAGCAATATCATCGCTCAACCGGTAATTCTTTAGCAGAGCTTCACGTCCTCTTTATGAGCATGCCGATAAACAAAGTTAGAACTTTTCCATCAGGATGTGCTTAGCGCCTTCCGTAAGAATGGTTTTATATCCCATATCGAAACGAGTTCTCCTATCTCGTCCGAATAGATCAACTCCGTATTCCTGAAGGTAACCGGCTTTTGACCGAATAACTCTTGAATCTTTTTGCTATGCAGATCAACCTGCCTTTTAAATTCCTCGTCGCTTTTTAAAGATGCTAAAGAATGGGCATAGGTCTCCGTCAGGAATTCCACATTTCCCGATGCAGCAAGTTCCTGGAAACTCTTAATCACTTCCGGGGCATGCTGTTCGAATTGCTCAAGTGCCAGGCCCGAAATTGAATAGGAAATATTGAACGAGTTACCGTGTTTCTTGATCAAATCAAGCATCACCTTATTGGCCGGCAGGTAACATTTTTGGGCAATCCGCTGCACGATTGACTTATTTTGAAAATCATCGTAATAATGATGATTAACTCCCATATCAAAAAAGCGGTATGTTCTTAGCCTGTATGGCTGATGTACTTGAAAATACAAACAAATTGATCTCATAATTATACTAAATTTCAACGTTCGAAAAACAAATCAAATTATATACTATTTGCTACCATGATTAACTGCATCCCTGTAAACTTCCATGATCTTCACGGCGGCGTGTTCCCATTTCAGGCTATCCACTTCGTCTTTTCCATATTTAATAAAGGTCTCCGACAAAGCTTTGTAATGAAGCAATCCATAGATTGCATCAGCAGTGCCATCAACATCCCAGAAATCGACCTTAATGGCATGTTTCAAAATTTCGGCGACACCGGATTGTTTGGAAACAATTACCGGTACATTTGTTCGCATGGCCTCCAATGGTACCAGGCCAAAAGGCTCGGAAACGGAAGGCATAACAAACACATCGCTCAAGGCAAACATACGGTCAACGGCATCGCCCTGCAAAAAACCCGTAAAATGAAAGCGGTCTGCAATTCTCAGTTTAGCAACGCGACGGATCATCTTATTTAGCATATCACCTGAGCCAGCCATAACAAAACGTACATTGCGGTCTTTTTGCAAAACCCGGTAGGCTACTTCAATAAAATATTCCGGGCCTTTTTGATAGGTAATCCTGCCTAAGAAAGTTACCACTTTTTCCTTAACTGCTTTCCTAATCTCTAACACCTCTGGTTTTTCAACAGGCTCAATGGCATTGTGGACTGTAAACACTTTTTCAGGATCAATTCCATGCCTGTTAATTACAGTGTTTCGGGTAAGGTTACTTACTGCAATAACTCTGTCAGCCGCCATCATACCCCTTTTTTCTATATCAAAAACAATGGTATTAACATCTTCTCCTGTCCGGTCAAACTCCGTAGCATGAATGTGAACGACCAGGGGTTTTCCACTAACCTTTTTAGCAGCCATTCCTGCAAAATAAGTATGCCAGTCGTGAGCATGAATGACATCAAAATCATACTGGGCTGCGACGGTACCTGCCACCAGTGCAAATCTTGAAACCTCCTCCATTAAATCAAAACCATATTTCCCTGAAAACTCGTATTTCTTAGAATAAATTGATTTACTTCTTTCTTGCTTCTCCAATTTGGTTTCATTAACCATTTTTTCAAATTCGTTCGGATCCAGATAAGGAAAAATGTTTGAGCCGATCTCAAGATAAGTGAAGTTTTTGGCAAACTCTTTAAATTCAGAATCATGAACATCAACCAATACGTCGCTGGCATTGATCATGCGGACAGCTTGTTCGTCTTCATCGCCATAGGCTTTTGGCACAACAAACAACACCTCGGCACCTTGCTTCAGCAGTCCCTTTGTCATTCCATAACAAGCTGTTCCAATCTCCGTGATATGGGGTGGAAACTCCCACCCAAACATAAGTACTTTCATACGTTTTGATTGGTATTATTCTAATAACTCTTTATCAAATAATTCATTCGCAATAATGCAGCAACACTCCAGGCCTGTGAAATAGCACCTTTTCCTTTATGCGGGGGATCCCCGTAATAAAGTTCAGAAACGGTACCAATACCAGCCTCGATCATTTCACTTTCAAATTCAGAATACAATTTTTCAATTATACCAAGCCCCCCTTTACCATGGACTTTCAGGTATCCTTCAGCAAAGAAACCAAGCAACCTGAAATACAGAACCCTGGTGATAAGCCAAATCCCGGGCAATTATATCGCCTTTATAAATTCCTTTATAATCTTTACTCTTTGGAGATAATGTACGCAGGCCACGAGGTGTAGCAGTTCTTTCTTTACTACTTTTAAAATGCGGTTGTTCATCTCGTCGGGTAAAATCCTGTAAGGCAAAGCCACTGCTATTATCTGGTTTGGGCGTATGCTTAAATCTTTAAAATCACCACGCACAACATCAGCAAGGCAACCATTCTGTTCATCCCAAAGTCTGAGGAAAGGCATTTTCTATTTTTTCGGGATTGCTTTCCAATTCTTTATAGCATTTTTTATCACCAGCCTGGGCGGCTATTTCAAGGTAGAACCGAATAGCGTTATACCAAAGGCATTCACTTCCACAGCTAATCCAGACCTATTTAGCAAAGGTTTTCCATCAATGACAACATTCATGCAGGTAAGCGCTTCATTTTCATTTCCGGCTTTCAGCAAACCATTTTCCTGCATCGAAATATCAAACATTTTTGAATTGCTGAATTCCTTTAAAATACGGGACATTACATTCTTATACTTTTCCCAAATAACTTTCCAGTCGCCCGTATGAATAACGTATTGTTGCAAAGCCCAGAAAAACCATAAGGGAGCATCAACCGAATTATAAATATTCTCCCCACCTATCCGGTTATTGGGAAGAAAGCCCCCTTCATTTGAGAAACCATGGTGTCCGTTACTTTAAGAAACAAGTCAGTATGCCCTTGTAACAGTGTTAAATGTGGCAAGGAAACAAAGGTATCTCTTCCACTTATATCAAACCAATGGTAACCGGCAATCATATCATGCCTGTTGTTTTTATGAATAAAAAACTGGCTGGCTGCATTGATAAGGCAATTTTCGTAACTATCGCGGGGAGTCCTCTTTTTAATCTCATTGTTGAAGATCGCTTTCAAACCACTGGACTTAACATCCTTCAATCCCGCAGCTACGATAATACTTTCTCCTTTTTTTATAGCAAGCTCGAAATACCCGGGAACGAACAGGTCTTCCTTGTAATCGTATCCCCTTGATTTCTCTTTGGAGTATTCAATACCGTAATACCAATTGGGATTGTGCACATATTTAGGTTCTTTCGAAAACTGAATAAACAGTGGAGAATAAGGTTCGTACATTTTTATACGGATTCCCTTATTCACCCATTTAAAGGTAGTGTTAACATTATCATTTGCCTTGCTCAACGAATGAACATTACGAAAAGCCAAAAAAGGCTTGAATTTCAATTTTGTTGGAGAATGTGCATCAATCAATGTGTAACGTATCAATATCCTGTCATCATTCTCTGCAAATACCCTTTCTACGGCCAGTATTACTCCTCCAACACGATAAGTAATTTTTGGAGTAGGGTCGGATTCAAATTCCCTCATGTATTTGTGCCCTCCGGGTTCAAAAACATCTCCTGCATACTTATGAATGCCCAGATTAAACTCTGCATTTTTTTGAATTACTGTAGCATCAAAGGAAGATAAAAAAACATGATGTTGACTATCGATTTTAGGCTGCTGGGAAACCAACAAACCATGATATTTCCTGGTATTACAACCAGTAATTGTAGTACTTGCATAGGATCCGCCTCGGTTCGTTCTGATCAACTCCCGTTGCAGTGAATACTCAAGATTCACCAATTGCTCCTTATCGAATGTGATATAACTCATAAACCAGAAATGCTTAAATATTTTTTGGAATTGCAAAATTATACATTTATTGCGAAACGGGAAGTAAATAAGGGCGATTATTGCATAAAAAAAGACCTCACCAAATAATTTGGTAAAGTCCTCTCTTAAATCATATTTAGCTAAACAGCCTGATTAATTCATGAATCTTTCCTTAACTCATTAAATCTTTTTATTCCATAACCTATTGCCATGGTTAACAGTATCAGTAAACCACCACCAATAGGGGCACCACCACCAACAGGCTCATCACCACCACCGGGACCTCCACCCGGGTTTGGGGGTTGATCGGCAAAAGAACTCATGATGGATGCAAATAGCACTACGGTAGTTAACAAAAAGTAATTTATTCGTTTATTCATACTTGAAATCATTAGTTAAATGATATTATAATGCAATTATACTCATTTTTGTTCAAAAGGATACAAAAAAATATTAATTTTGTTTTGAACTTAAGTTCACTAAAATTTTTTTCAGAAAACGATGAATTTAAATCATACAATCATAAGTTTCAAATATAGTAACAATTAGAACTTAATTTAGTTTTCAATCAAATAAAAAAATCAGTCAGGAAAAGATGAAAAGATCTGTAAAGACAAGAGAATTAAAATTTGTGTTGTTATTTCTTAGCCTGGTGCTTACCACAGCCCTATACAGCCAGCAAAAAGCATCAATTACAGGCAAAATATTAGACTCAAAGAGCAAAAGCCCTTTAGAAAATGTTGTTGTCATGTTATCAGAGGCTCATCAGAATGTTTCAAGTAACAGCGATGGAATCTTCAGCTTCGATAATCTAAACAGTGGAAAACACACACTTATTCTAACTCATTTGGGATATCAGAAAATTAACTCAACGATCAATTTGAAAACCGGGGAGAAAAAAACAATCAATTTCTATATGGAAGTTGATGTGCAGTATTTAAATGAAGTTGTGGTTGAGGGTGAAAATACCATGGGAGAAGTCTTAAGCAAACTCCCCTATATTGAAACGATCATTGTAAAAAAACAAATTGAAGAAAATGCAGTTCGCGATGTTGGGGAATTTATGAGAGGCTCTAAAAATATTGGCGGGGTTCGAAAAGGAGTCTGTGGGCATTGACCCTGTGGTAAGGGGATTTAAATATAGCCAATTGAATGTTCAGGTGGATAACGGATTGAAAATTGAAGGTGGATGTCCCAACCGGATGGATCCTGCTACAGCCCATGTGGAAATTGAAGACCCAATCAATAGAAATTCATAAAGGCCCTTATGCCTTAAAATACGGGCCTTCTTTTGGTGGAGTAATAAACATGAAGACTTTATCACATGACATTGCTGATACAACTCATATTCATGTTAATGCCTCAACAGGATATGAAAGCAATTGGAATGGATTAAAAGGACAACTATCGGTTTATGGTGGAAACAAATTTATGTTTTTTAATCTTTCAGGGGGCCGAAAGGACTATGGAAACTATACTGACGGAAATGGCAATGAAGTGAAATCCGAATTCAATAAATACAACTACAAGGCAAAACTGGATTCAGACCCGTAAAAAATCAAACCATAATCTTAAACTACGAAGAATCAAAAGGACGGGACATCCGTTTCCCTACCCTCCCGATGGATGAACGTGAAGACAACACACGGCTGATGTCAGTGGACTATTCGGCAAGAAATTTATCGGGATTCTTAAACTCTGTTACTGCAAAGATTTACAATTCTGATGTCAACCATCAAATGGATAATAAAAACCGGCCTTTCTCGGATACCGTAGTTGCCATTTCCGATATCCATGCCATAAACCAGGTGGACGACTGGCAACAGGTTTCAATTTATCAAAAGGTAGCCTTACAGCCGGTATTGATTACGAAAACATCCAAAAAGACGGACAGCGGGATAAAAATATGATTTTACAACCAGGTTTACCCGTAAAGACTGAGAAACTATGGAATGATGCCGCAATCAACAACACGGGTATATATGCAGAATACAGTATTAACATCAAATCTTTTGATCTTGTAGGTTCAGCCCGATTGGACATTAACAATGCAAATTCAGGTGATATTGTAATCCAGCATCCTATGTTGGGAGAGATTTACAACTACTCTTCTGATTCCATAAAATCTAACTTCACTAATTTTAGTTTTAGTTTTGGAGTAACAAAAATCCTAACAAAGAAGTTATCAATTTCTCTGTCAGCAGGCCGGGGAGTTAGAAGCCCCGACATGACCGAACGCTACATTATTTTGCTGCCCATTGGCTACGATCCGTTTGATTACTTAGGAAACCCACAGCTTGAGCCTGAAGCAAATAACCAGATTGACCTGACCCTTCAGTTCAAATGCGAAAAATCAGGGATGGCACAGATCAATGGATTCTATTCACTCGTCAATAACTTCATTACAGGACAACGGATACCACCATCCATTCAAAAGCCACTTACCAAAGATGTTTTGGGTGTCAAGCAATTTTACAATGCCGGAAATGCAAGGTTCACCGGCTTTGAGTTTGTTTATTCCTCCCCCTCAAGATACAAACTGGGTGGCCAGCTATTCGCTGCTTATACCTATGGTACAATAGATCAAGTTAAAAAATATGTATTGAACAGACCATGTAATGTTATAGACGATGAGATTTTGGAGAATGATGCGGTTAGCGAAATTCCTCCTTTCGATGCAACGATTTCTGTACATTATCGATTTCTCCAAGGCAAACTCATGCCCAAGGCAAACCTTCGCTTGGTGGCATCTCAAAAACACGTGTCAGAAGCCCAATACGAACAAAGCTCTGCCGGATTTGTAGTTGCAGGAATCTCTGTCAATTATATTTTCAATAAATACCTGAATATAAGCGCAGGAGTTTCCAATTTATTTAATGAAGCATATTATGAGCATCTTAATCGAAATATAATCGGAACAACTACGAATTTATATGAACCCGGACGAATAGCATATATCAATTTAATGTTTAAAATTTAATACTAAAGTGATCATGAAAAAGTTAATCTATATATTCGCACTGTTATTAATAATTTTAGCCTGCGAAAAAGAAAGAGAAGAAGTTGCCGTGAAATATAGGGTCAGTAAAGCATATTCCGATACGGAGATAACATACAGGGATAAAGATGCAATTTTAGAAACTGAGGTTATCCAATTCGAAAGCGTTGAAGACATTTGGGAATATAGTTATTCAGGAAAACGTGGTGACATCATTTATATATCAACCGTCTATCATGACTCCTCTTCTTCTGTGAATGTAGAAATATTATTGGATGGAAAAACATTTAAAAAAGGATCAAGCTCGAATGAGCCCGATAAATACGTTACTGTTTCCGGAACCATACCGTATTAAAAGTAAATGGGTTTTAAAATCAGTATGGGTATTTTTGCTTTTTGGGATTTTGCTTTCCTGTACAGAAAAAAACCCGGAAGAGCCTGCAGATGACAATACCGGGAAAATAGCTTTTTCATTCCGTCACCAGATAAATGGAGTTCAAGTACAATTCGATACATTGCTGTATGTTAACAGTGCCGGAAATTCATACCTCATTAATGAGATTCAATATTTTATATCCGATGTTACCCTTTACTATGAAGATGGAACATCCAGGATGATCAAAGATTGGGAGGATAGTCATTATGTGGATACAGACTTACCGTATAGCCATACCTGGGAAGTTTATGACAAAATCCCGGTCGGTGAATACGATTCAATCTCTTTCACTTTTGGATTTAAACCCGAAAAGAACATCTCATTTATGTTTGTAAACCCGCCAGAGAATAATATGTTCTGGCCCGAATATATGGGCGGCGGATACCATTATATGAAACTCAACGGAAAATGGGTAACCGATCATCAAACGCAACAAACAACACCTTTTGATTTTCACCTTGGCATCGGGCAGGTTTACAACAGCCAGGATTCCATCATAGGATTTATTCATAACAATTTTAATGTATCTTTACCACATTCAAATTTCTCAATTAAAAAGGGAGAAACATCAGAGATTTCCATTATCATGAATGTGGAAAATTGGTTCGACAAACCCCATGTTTACGACCATGATGTTTGGGGAGGTTATATCATGCAAAATCAGGAAGCCATGCAAAGGGTGAAGGAAAACGGGTGGAATGTATTTACGATGGAATTAACAAATTAAAGGAAAATGAAAATCTTACAATATATATTGTTTATTGGAATATTTACCTTTTTGTTTTCGTGCAACGAAACGGACGATGTCCCCCCTGTTATAACATTGACAGGAGCTGACTCGCTGAATCAAATACTCAATGAGCCCTATGTTGACCTATAGGGGCAACCGCTTTGGATGAAACCGATGGGGACGTAACATCTAAAATCTGGATTAATAACACAGTAGATGAAAACAAAACTGATTGGTACACCATAACCTATAAAGCGGTTGACGAAGTCTGGCAATGAAGCAGAACCTGTATACAGATGGGTAAGGGTCATCAATCAGGCTTATATTTTTCGTGGGACATACACAGCAACAGAGAATCAGGTTTTTCCATCACCAGAAACCTGCGTATATAATACTTATATTGATCTTGATTCTTCAGTCAATTTCAGGTTGGTATTTGACTACCTGACCTGTCAGAAAGCATATGGCATATACGCCGACGTAACTGACACGATTATTGTGATCCCATTTCAGATGGTATCGGATTCATTGGTTGATTTCTCAATTCAGGGAAGTGGATTTATCAATGACTGTTTAATACATTTGAATTATCAAAAAACCGAGGGGGCGATTACCAGATTGTGGGAGTCGCAATTCTTAAAACTCCAATGAGAACGTTAACAAATGGCATATTTTTGTTGTTCCTATTCTTAATTAGTGGCTGTAATAAGAATACAGAACCCGAATTGATTCCGATTTACAAACCAACCCCCTATACAATCGAAATACCATTCAGATTCCCAACCCAACTGAATATTCCGGAAAATAACCCCATGACTGTTGAAGGAATTGAACTTGGCCGGTATCTTTTTTATGATACAAGGCTCGCAGGCAGGGCTGAGGAGGGAAAGTACATGAGCTGTGCAAGCTGCCATAAACAAAAAAATTCATTCATTGTCGGCTTACCCCGTCCACATCCCTTCGGGCTTGATGGAACATCTACACATCATGCAATGCTACCCTTAATAAATTTGGTTTGGAATCCGGGCCACTATGGATGGAATGGGAGTGTTCCTTCGATTGAAGAAGATGTACTTGGCGTAATTACCGACCCAAATGAATTTAACAGCTCCTTCGACAAGGTTGAAAATGCCATTCGAAATATCCCAGGTTATCCTGAATTGTTTAATAAAGCTTTTGGTTCACACGATATTACCGTAGACCGAATAGCTAAAGCCATTGCCCAATTTGTGAGGACACTCATTTCGGCAGATTCAAAATTTGACAAATACTTACGTGGCGAAATTCAACTATCTGCGGATGAATTGCAGGGCTTTGTGTTGTTCACCACGGAAGAAGGGGCAGATTGCTTTCACTGTCATGGAGCAGCCGGCAATCCATTGTTTACAACAAACTTATTTTACAACAATGGGAAAGATAATGTTTTTATCGATCCTGATGACCGCTATTCGATTACAGGGGATCCAATGGATCACGGGGCATACAAAGCAACTACGCTAAGGAATATTGAATTTACTGCGCCCTATATGAACGATGGAAGATTTAATACGCTGGATGAAGTCATTGATTTTTATGCTCACAATTTGAAGTGGTCTCCTTATATTGACCCACTAATGCACCATATTGCCAGCGGAGGCAATCAATTAATGCCTGGTGAAAAAATGAAATTAAAAGCTTTTCTCTTATCCCTTTCTGATACTGCTTTTATCCACAATCCTGATTTTGCAAAACCGGATAAATTTCCTGACGAATTTTGACCTTAAATCCATAAGCATGGCAAAACCTATCATAACCAAAGAAATCGAAATTGAAGACCTGGTAAGGAATTACCCATTTTCAATCCGTTTTTTGAGCACGAAAGGGATTAAATGCATTGCCTGCGGAGAGCCCATTTGGGGTACTTTGGAAGAGGCAGCCAAAGAAAAAGGCTTCAACAATGATGATCTTGATAAGATTATTTCCGAACTTCAACTACTTGCAACGACTGAATAAGAATTAAGCTCTGGCTGAAATTAATAATGTTGTCCCTGATTTATTTTTCCGGTTCCTCAGGTTTTAGTTTTTCAACCGTAAATTCATCGTCTGTAAGCCCTTGATCAAACTTCACATCCTTCATAATGATCAGGGTTGAACGGTCTTGTTTATGATCTGCCATCAAAACTTCTTCAGCATACCAATAGTTATTTAGCCTGCTGTATTTATAGGTTGCAGTTTTAAAGTGATCGCCATGGTTATTATAGTATTCCATTTTTTCAGGGTAGAAATGCTTCTTGTTCAAATACAAAACAATTTTTGAGTACTCAGTTTTATCAGCTTTTGGAGTGAGCTCAAGTTTAAATACTTCCTCATCATCCGACATTATCAATGCAGGTGTATATCGCTCACTATAACTCCTGCTATCCATATCTTCGTAAGAAAAATCCGTTCCGGTAAAAGACTGGCTTTTGGCCAGCAACGAAATCTTTTTTGGTTTTCCAAAGGCAGGCATATAAAGCCATGTGATATCATCCGGAAGGGAGAGAGTGGCAATTCCTGCCTGGTTTTCGGGCTTGGTATAGCGGTATAATTTTTTATCCTTGCCCTTTTGCAACATTATCGCCTCACGTATTTTTTCTTTATCCGATTTTTTGGTGACAGTAATCTCAACAATGGCCTGCTTATCTTTTGGTGCTGACATAAGGTCATCCATATTCTTCAAAAGTGTTTCTGCATTTTGTGCATTTAAAAAAACAGCTGCAAGCATTAGTAATATCAGAAAAGAGCCGGTAATTTTGTTACGTTTCATTTTCAATTTTTATTCAGTTACAAATTTCTTTTTCTGTGTACAAGTATAAGTATTACGGGCAATAAGGTCATCGCACCGAGGCTGGAACCAAACATACTGAGCATGATCAAAAAACCAAAATACTGCAATGGAACCATTTCTGAAAACATGAGGATAAGAAATCCTGCCGAAACAGAGACCACATTAATTATTATTGCTTTACCGCTTATCATAATGGTTTCCTCAATCGCTTTCTTGGCATCACCGGTTAACTTAAACGTATGATTGAAATGTGAAATAATGTGGATTGAATAATCAATTCCGATGCCAAGCGCAACACTGGCAACCAAAACAGTAGCAATATTTAACGAAATACCTGCGATTCCCATCACCCCGAATAAAATAATAATGGCTGCAATGATGGGTATGGCAGCATAAATGCCACTCGCCAGGGAACGCAATATCAACCCAACAATTATGATCACAAAAATTATCGCTATGGAAATACTTGCCAATTGGCTGTTTAACAAACTCCTATCCATGGTGATATCAACAAACGGCATTCCCGTAATTTCTATTTGACAATCTTCCGATGAATTCTCAGCAATAAATGTATTCATGTACTCAGCAAACCTTTTCTTTGCTGCATTGTCGGGCGATTTGAATTTGGACATAATAATTCCCTCTTGCAGGTTTTCACTAACGAAGCGGGTCATCATTTCATTTCCATCCAATAAAAACCAAAGTTGTTCGATGGTAGACTGCTCGTCGGGAATCTTCTTTTCTCCGGCCAACACAAAGTTTAATTCTGCAATGAGGTCAGCAACGGATTGAGTTGTATAGATATCCGCATTCTGCTCCATATAATCTCCGGTTTTGATCATGGTATTTAATACATCCGGATTTTGCATGTTGCCTTTGAACAAAACAAAAATGGGCTTGGTACCACCAAACTTCTCCACCATAATATTCTCAGCCTCGCGGGTGGGATTTCCTTCCTTAAAATAATCCTTGATATCAACACTTCGCTCAACCAAAAACACTCCGCTAAGACTGATCAGAATTAAAATGCTCCAGGTGGTCAATACATACTTGGGATGCTTAAATAGCAGATTGTGCAACGGAGATAATAAATTCTTCGACAATATAGATTTCTTGCGCCTTTCAGAAATGGAGACTTGGCTTATCACCTTCGAATTAAACAAAGACAACAAGGCAGGTATAAAAAAGATGGAAAGCAAACAGGCAAAAAGTGTTCCAAGTGCTGTAAATACACCAAAATCGAAAATCATATCCAGGTAGGCACCAAAAATAAAAGATACAAATCCGATCATGGTTGTAATGGCTGAAAGCATCACCGGCACCATAACATATTCAAGCGACTTACGAATGGCTCTCTTTCGATCCAATTCAACTATTTGATTGACGCGGTTCAAGACATGAATGGTATAAGCAGTGCCAACGGCCAACAAAATAATGGGAATATTGTTTGAAATCATCGACATTTTAAAATCCAACAAGGACATAACCCCAAGACTCCAGATAATAGCAAAAATGGCTGTTAGCAATGGGTAAACTACGCCACTTAAGGTTTTAAAACTCAAAAATAAAATAATAGCGATCAATAGGAATGCAAAGGGCAATAGTCGCATTAAATCCCTTCTCATTAAATCCGAAATATAAGTTACCAGCATGGGCGAACCTATGTAGTAAAGCGTTCCGGTTGATGCCAGGGATTCAGTCTTCGAAATGACAGTTTTGGCAACATATTGTATATCTGATTTATCTTGTAAAGTAAAAACAATGAGTGTTGATGTACCGTCCTCCGAAACAATTGACCCTTTGTACATTTCATTGGCCAGCACTTGTTGTTTTAATTCATCCAGGGCTTCGGGGGATGATGGTAAATCATATTCATCCACCAGCTTTCCGATCTCAAAACCAAATTCATCGCTTTTGATATTGATTATATTGGTAAGGCTCGTAACCGACAAAATACCATCAATGGTTCCCAATGTATCGGTAATTGATCTTACATCCTCAAGCACCTTAGTTTGGTAAACATCTTCTGTTTCGAGAATGATAATACCCATATTATTGCTACCAAACTTCTCCCCGATTTCTTTTAATAAAACAGCATCAGGATCATCATCAGGCAACGAACTCAAAATATCAGCATTGATCCGGAGGTCTTTCAGCTGATATCCCAGAAACAATGTAAATAAGACTACTGCTGCAATAATTAACCAATTATAGGCAAGTATTTTTTTAATAAACTTTTCCAATTTCCAGATCAATTTGTATCTTAAATAATTTTTCCAAAGCCGGACAAAAAAATGAATACAAAATTAGAGTTTTATCATTTGATGATACGTCCAGTCTAAATGGAAAATATTTATCACAGGAATATCATCCACGGCTATTTCTTTTTTGACTTCCTGTTCATAATTTTATCACCCCTAGATTGGGGTTTTTTATATTTTTTCTTTTTGAATTTGTAGGATCCACCCTGGTTGACCTTTTTGTTTTTCTCTTTCTTTTCATGAAATGCCGGGCCCCTTGTTTCCAGTTTCGTATTCCGGTTGTAATTTACACTGCCTGCATTTGGCAATTCATCAGGTGCTATTTGGCTTGCTATTTCAACACCAGGCGGAAAATCCACAACCGGGATTTTATACGACATCAATTGCTCAATGGCTTTGCCGGTTAAGTTCCTTTTCAGTATAAAACAATATGGTTTTGCCTTCCTCTTCAGCCCTTCCCGTTCTACCGATCCGGTGCATATAGTTTTCAGATACGATGGCGTATCGAAATTAATAACATGAGTAATTTTATCCAGATCCAGTCCCCGCCATCACATCGGTAGCAACCAATACCCTGTGTATCCCTTCATCAAACTGTTCGATTGAACGGATCCTGTAGTTTTGGGATTTATTGGAATGAATAATACAAATGCTTGAACCAAAATCTTCTGCAGAGCCTCAAACAATCTGTCTGCTTTTTCTTGTTGAAACAAATTTCAGGACTTTAGCAATGCACTTTTATCATTTAATAAATGTTTAAGCAAATTCATCATATAAAAGTTTTTTACCTCATAGCACCTCAGGCAATGTTGTCGAGTGGTGTTCCGCTTACAGCAATTGAAATTCTTTCTGCAATAAAGAAGTCATCTATGAGTGCATCTTACCTCCTCTGTCATGGTAGCGCTGAAAACATAATATTCTGCCTGCGCTGATTTAAAAGTTCAAAGATAGCCGGTTAGCTGATAAATGAACCCTAAGTCAAGCATAATGTCAACTTCGTCAATAACCAGTTTTTTGACATCCTTGAGTTTCAACGTGTGACTAACAGCCAGGTCGTATAAACGTCCGGGAGTTGCAACAAGAATGTCACACCCTGAACAATGTAAATGTGTTTTTGTATTGATGCTGGTTCCTCCATACACCTTAATACACGAACGCTCATGTATTTAGTAAGAGATTCTATCATTTCAACCATTTCCAGAAACCAATCTCTGGGTGGGTACCAATACCAATACCCTCGGCGGTATCGTATTTCGAGAATTTTAAATCCTGCAATATAGGGAGCATGTAAGCAAATGTTTTTCCTGTGCCGGTTTGAGCAATACCTACCACATCTTTTCCCGAAAAGATCACAGAAAACGTCTCAGCCTTGTATTATAAAGGGTTTTTCAAATCCCAAATCAACAATGGCATTGCAAGGATTTTGCGAAAGATTAAGAGTGTCAAAAGTATTCATCAAAAAATATTTATGCAAAAAGTACAACTTTTGAACGGGGCCACAGTCGATTACTATTTAGGGTTAGATTAGAAGACAAAAACAGCAATAAATAATATTTGCTGCCTTTGATTATGAATCCGGGAGGAGTCGAACCCCTAACCTTCTGATCCATACTAAGGTATTATAATTTGAAATACTGATGCATGACTTTTATATTATATAATTCCTTTTACAAAACATTAACCAAAACTTCAATTGGAATTGCAGGCTGACCCATAGCTATCTGCTACAATGTATCAATATTTCTATCTATGGTTTGGGCTGAGGTTGTGTGCAAATGCAAGGGAGTACTGGTACGACTTTTCGGTCTTTTCATGCCAATTTCTATTGCAGAACCAATATCATTATTGAATCACATGGGTAATGAATGATATTGAAATACTGGGTTTGGATATGTATTCTCTATTATGCAGAAGGTTCATTGTTGATTGGATAGTGGGTTCTGAATGACAAAAAGCCCGGCTTAACCCGGGCCTTTTGAGGAAAAATATTTAAATACGTTATTTTTGTAATAAAGTACCAATAAGTGTAAGGTTCAATTTATTAAACCACGATACCTAATATTAAAATCAAAAAAGCCATAAATCATTTAATATTAAGAATTCCTATTCATTACCTTTTGATAAACTTTTACATAATCAACTTCCATGGTCTGAGGGAAATGGAATTGTTTACCCAACCCCCCAAAAGGAGCCACCAACTGCAACATTTAGCAAAATAAACGATCGGCATCAAATGGCCAGGTATCGGAATTATATACTTCGCTCATATACAGCAAATGTTCCATATTATCAACTACAAAAACCTGATCCAGATTAACCCATACACAATTCGAATATATATGAAATTCAGTTTCAACATCCTGTATAGGTTGTTGAATGGTTCAATTGTTCTCCAAAACTAGAAGGTGTGTGAATAGCATTACGAATTATATCAGGATCAGCACCACGGTATTCCGGCACATCTATTTCGCCACATGCCGGCCATCCACCTGTTGAAAACCTTCCCATCATCCATTAAGTGGCCAGATACCTTCTCCCTCCGGCAATTTGGTTTTAATATCCACTCTGCCATATTGAAAAAGAACTTTCCTTGTGTTTTAATTCTTCCGGATGTATAATCTTTTCCGCCATAGTTTTGAAGTCGAGCTGTAATCAACAGATGGCCATTTTCAACTTTTACATTTTCAGGAAAACTTGTATAGTATTGCAGTTCTCCATTGCCCCATCCGTTGCTACCAGTTCCGGTATCAAAAGTTCATTTATCCTCATCAAGAGTTCCATCTAAATCAAAATCATCCTCCCAGATTAACATGAAACCATCGCCTACCAATCCATTGTTCAAACTCCAAACTTCATTCTTATCAGAATTATCTACCTGGCCGTCCAAATTAAAAAGTCACCTTGTAAATACCCCTTCCATACCAGCCTTCAACATCCCAAACCAAATTTTTGTCTAAGTCGTCAATCTGTTCGTCGGGCTGTCCATTACCACCAAACATACCCCATACACCGGGAGCAATTCTTTGCTTATCCTTTATATTAATTCCGGCCTTGCGCAGTTGTAAAATCATATGAATACACTCCTCCTACTTCAACAAGAGGCAAAGCCTGAAAGAACTTCCAAGTGATTTCGATGCCAGATTACAACAAATAAATTCTCATTTAACACCACATTAAAAGGTAGAGTCAAAGAACCATCCAAACCAACAACACTGCCATCAGATAATAAAAAAGGCTGCCATTTTTGCTATCGTTGCACCAGATGTAGCAGAGGAAGCCTTCAATGGCATCCCTGTATTCAACAAGCACCCAATCAACAATATCAGAGTTAGAATAGATGAAACACTTTCTTGTTCTGGAATAATTCCATAGTAAGTACATTGAAAGGCTGGGTTAAGGGCAATTGGGATAGGTTTAAATTAGTGCTCATCGAACTGCCAATAAACGGGTCCTTCCGGGAAGCCTTTGCATCAACAACAATTCCTGAACTACCCGTTTTCCAAAATAAAGATTAATAAAGAAAACATTCGCCGTTACCTTCAACCTTAAACTGGAATACATCAGAAAGGTCAACAGGTGCGAAATCTGTTAATGGGATATCCACACTCACCCAAGTATCGGTTTCCAATAGTAAATACATATTCTATTTCAGTTGGGCCAGGACTTATTAAATATATACCTAAGTCGGTAGAGTTGGTGGTCCAAAAGTCTACATGCAAGATTTTCATAACCTGATACATCCTGATTGGTATATTCAGTACCCTGATAATTAAGATTCTCTATATCTTAAGGTATTATTTCCCGCTGCAACATAATCTACTGTTACGATTGTTGACTGGCCCCACCATGGATTATAATTGGATCCAGGCACATTGTTATAGGTGTCGCCATATATAGAGATCACATCTTCAGGCGCATGTAGGAGCCGGAGGAACCGTGGTAGGTTCCTGGACCTCCAATTGTAAAGTCTACACTGTAAGTAAGCATCGTGGTTAAGTCTCGTATGTGACAACCACTGTAGTGGTACCTGGAAGAGTAGCTGGATTAACTACATGGGGTTGCCGGGTGGGTCTGTAGGCATAGGCCGTAACCGTTGAACAATTGGAAGTTCCATAAGGCAGCACTACATCATAGCTTAAGGTTGCAGGAGCAAAACCGGCGACTGTAGTTCCATCTACCTGCAGGTCGATTAAGGTTGTGTCTTGTTCCATGAGGAGTGGGATTCTTCCAGAAATACCAGTTATCAAAATATACAACCCATACTGGTTACTTTAAACTGAAATACATCAGAAAGATTAACCGAGGGACAAAATCTGATAAGGGCATATCAACACTCATCTATATTGCGGTAGTAAAAGGCAGCAATGAGACAGATATCTCAGCACCCGGGCTGATCAGGGAAAAGTTTAGATCGGTTGCGTTCGGTGTCCAAAAATCAACATGCAAATATCTTGAACAAGGAAACATTCTGATTTGTAAATTGTGTTCCCTGACAGTTAAGGTTTTCATATTTTAATGTATTAAGCCCAGCAGCAACATAATCTACAGTAACGCTGGCAGATTGTCCCCAGTTTGGGGTGAAATTAGTACCAGGCAAAATTCGTATAGGCCTCACTGTAAATGGACAGCACATCAGCAACACATACGTGAGGTGGTGTGGGTGGCACCTGTGGTAGGCTCAGGTAATGGGCCAACAACAACACCATCAGGTACCTGGATATTGTCAAAATAGACAAATGTTCTCCTAGCTCTTGGTGTAAAATCAAAATCAGGAATAATAACAAGCCTGTTAAAGGTCTTGTCCTTCAACACTGCTAAAGTCGAATATTAATTCTTCCCATAGCATTTATCACGGTGTTGACACCACGACCTCCATAGGACTTCCTGTACTACCTTCAACTTTAAATCCTACATTACTGATTACAGGGCTTGTAAACCATCATCTTAATAGTAGAGTTGGCAGCATCAAAGTAAACTCCCCATCATCGTTGGTAAAACACAATGCCTATAAAGGCTCCCTGTAAAACGTGCTGTAAATTTTGCTGCTGTGGCTGACGTATTGATACCACCAACAAGTGGGTTAGAAACAAACTCCAGGGGAGGGTTGTCATCATTTTCACCTACAGTCCAAGCCCAGTCGGCGCCAACTCCGGGCGTTTCAAAATCCACTGTGTGTGTGCTTTGAGCAAATACTCCGATCGCTAAAAGCATCATAAATCCAAGTAATAATTTTTTCATGATAAATGTTTTTTATTAGTGAAAATTATGTTGTTTAAAAGAATTATTTCTTGATAATTTTAAATCGTTTTGAAGTATTACTATTTCGTATTTCGAAAATATAGATTCCTGATTTTAAGTCACTCATATCATAATTATAGCTCGTTGAAAAGACAGAAATCTGATCTGTTTTATAACCCGTAAAATTGTAAACATGAATGGTATTTTCCCCTTGGGGAATTTCTAATCTTAATAAATTCGTTACCGGATTAGGGTAATAGTTGATTTCTATGTTTCGTTCACTATTTTCAATATCTGTAGCAATACAACTTCCTACAACATACGTATTGGGATTTGCTGAATTGTTATGCTCCCCCTGGCCCGGATACGAGTAAGTATAATAGAAGTAAATGAGATCGCCTTCATCAGCCGTTATTTGATAAGGCACATTTGGTGTAACATAATAACCAGGTAAATTGGTTGAATTTGTTCCATAGTACAAAATACAAGTTGGGCTACCCACTCCGGGAATGGAAGGAATAAAAGTTAATGTTGGATTGTTATCATCGGGAGAAAAAACATAATCAAATTCACCATTGTAGGATGTGCCATAGCACGGTGGGGCAGGTGTTAGAAAAACAGTTATTGGCTGGGAAATAGTCGAACTTTCCCCGTCATCTGTTGCAACTGCAGTTATTTCATATTCGCCTTCAGGTGCTGACCAATTTATACTAAAGGGCTCACTCGTTACCGTTCCAATTTGCTCATCGTTTACATAAAAATCCACTTTCTGTATCGAGCCATCAATGTCGGAAGCTGCCGCGATGATAGTAATCTCAGTTCCTTCAATGATTTCTGCATTATTCTCTGGTGATGTAATTGAAACTGTGGGGGCAATATTTGCCGTTTCACTTACGATTACATACATTTCATCACTGTCAGAATAATTGGTATTGCTTACGGTTAAGTTGATTAAATAATACCCTTCAATCAAAAATGAAAAATATCCGGTTCGGCAATCAGATCATCAGAAAACGTAATTTGGGAAGGGCCAAAACTTGAGTCCATTGATAGAACAAAGGGATTATTCCCAGGATCATAGCTGCCAGATCTAATGTAGTGTGAATTTCGGTAGCACGACAACAATATTATCACCTGTATCAGCAACCGGCTGATCGTAGTTAAGCGGTGAAGAAAGGCAAAAGTCATTCGTCCCAGATTAAACTCCCCATTGGCAAAAGAAATCCTCAGGATATGATCTCCCAAACTTAAAGGAAGAGCCCGTTTATTGTTTTTGTTGCCCAATTATCCCAATCACCTTGTAGAATTTACTTCGTAATCGGATCACTTATTTGATTTCCATCCAATTCCAAATGAAATGGGCCGCCACCATTATCATTATCGCTTGCATATCTAAAATCAAGGGAATAATATCCGGGAGTCTCAACATAAACAGAGTACTCCAGCCATTCCCCCGTTGCAATCCATCCGACTACTGCACCTTCAACGGGATCATTTCCGGCATCGACATATTCATTCGGTCGAAACCCTCCTTCATTTATTACTGAAACATCGCTATAGGAAATACCTTGTCCGATACCCCCTTCAAATTTATCAAAAAGACCGGCCTCAAGGGTTCCGGGAATTGTAAATGCTGGTTCGATATATGGCAATTGACGGCCAACCATAACCGATGTAATATTGGTTATGTTATAATCAGTTCCATCATATACCCTGGCATAAAACCCATGGATTCCTACATTTAGATTAGTAGCGGAAAAAGTGTAAGGTGCCTGTGTAATTTCCCCTAACAATTGTTCACCATCAAAAAACTCAACTTTTGAAGCTGACCCGCCATTCACCATTACACTTAATTCAATACTTCCATTTGCAAATGCCTGTGGGAAATTACTTGTTATTGTGCCGCTTAGGGCAATGTCTTTGCTAGTGGCCATTTTATTAGCCGGCACCTCAAGCAGATATCCGTCTGAAAAAGTAACTGTTATAGGTGTGTCATTATAATTATGTGCTGTGTAAACAACCTCTCCATTATCATTAAAAGTAGAAGCTATCGGATAGTTTGCTGTGATTGTTGCATCAACATTTCCCATCGCATTCATAGAGTGTAGCCAATGATAGGTTTGAGCATCGGAAATGCCATATTTAAGCGAGCGCTCGGGATATGAATCATACATTTCAATGGCTGCAGTTGGATCGATAAAAGAAAGGTATTCCCACATGACATCGTGCCACAAATTATCATTGGGTTCGTTTATTAAAATTCCTGTATTATCTGCTATTTCATCCCAGAGAGTTTGAACATAATCCAGGTTATGACCCAAATAGAGTGATCCACCATGAATGGGATACAACTCAATTCCATAGGAGGCAGCAATGTCATTCGTCCAAAAAGTACCATTGTCATAACTGTTACCCCAGACGCGGGAAACAAGGCTGTATTGCTGTGTTGGGAGGAAATTCCGCTCATACATATCAAACCAGTACTCCTCAACTGCCGTTTGTTCAGTGGTGTATAAGTAAATCCCCAAATCACGAATCTCGTCGTTACCGGTGATGGTTCCCCAATGAATTAACGAGGAATTAAACTGCATACTTTCTGATGTCGATTCCTGATCATTTCCTTGTGGGAAGGTGGCAAAACCATTTGCCCAGCAATGTCCGCTATAGGGACTGAAATTCCGCAGAAATGGGAACATCTCATCGGTGCGGGAAGAACATGCAGCATCACGTACCAAATAATTGATCATTTCACCCCAATCTTCTGCCCAACCCGGCTCAAACTGTTCAACAAAAGCTGCAGCATGAATAAAGTATCCCCAATGAAAATGGTGGTCATTTAAATTATCGTCCTGGCCATGACCAGCGGGATAACCTATTAATGCAGTCCATGTTTCATTGTAATAGAATAAAAAGGCAACTTCTTCATCCTCTGCAAGCAGCCAATCTTCTAATCGCTCTTTTACAGTAGCATGAATTTTATTTCTCGCTTCGGTATTTCCAATTAAATCCGCAATTCTTGCTGTTTGAATCAATCGATTCATGGATTGTCCTTCATTATAGGAATCAGTCCATGTAGCCAATCCATCATTCTCAATCAATTGAACTTTTTCATTTTGTTCTGTTGGGCTAAATCCTTCACTATAAAAATCGAGATATGGGAGTGTTGGCAAAATTCCATAAAAAGTATTCTCAACACTGAAACCATTTCCATCAAGGGTCTTCATTTCTCCACGGATCGTTTCATAACTATATTCTTCAGGATACGGAGAATCATCAGCCAGATTGTCCCAATGATGAGGAAGTAAACCCAACAACATAGTTGTTTCCGTGCCTTCTTTCACTTCTGTTTCTATTACAAAGTCAGTCCGCATAACGGAAGTACTTTCATCATAATTCCACGAAGTAGTTGTATTTACCGGAAAAACATAAGCATACTTTTTATACTCATTGGCTACTGCAGTAACGTTGGAAGCAGTTAGCGGAATAAATGCCATTGACCAATAATTTTCTCCATTTAGATTTGATGTATAGCTATTTCCGTTTTGTGTCCAGGTGCTTCCATTCGGTGCATAAACTGCAAAGTCAGCATTATTATGTGCATTGGTAATGATCAGCACTTCATTTGAAATGGATACAGTACCTTCATTGATTGTAACTTGAGCAAGGTCACTTGAATTTTTTGTAAAATACAAGAACGGCATCCCAATCCCGGAAGTAGCCTGAAAATCATGAGTTCCGTCATTCCAATCCAGTGTAACTGTCCAGTCAGAAAAATCTGAGATATTGGATTTATAGGCATTTAATCCGGTAACTCCAACGATCACGGGAAGGTAATCATCAATAACGCCCCATGGCATATAACTAACGACTAAACCCTGATTAACTGTTTTAAGTGTATAAGGATAATTAAACAGATTGCTTACATGGTTTGTATTTAGTTTGGCCGACCACCAGTCATTTGTTGGTATGGGTTTGGTTGCAGCAATACCAGTGACATTGGGTGTGCCTGCAGGAAAGCTATTTCGGCCAGCTTGATCTACTCCAGGGAAAACGGTTGTATAACTTCCACTGCCTACCTGAATAAATTGGCCTTTGGAATATATACCAAATAGCAGAAGAAGACTAAAAATCAATACAATTCTTAATGAAGAATTTAACGCTTTTTTCATACTAAACTAACTGGCTGAAAAACTTAATAATTATGTAAAACTAATGAGCTATTTGAAAGCACTGTATACTTTCTTCGAGCCATAAGCAGCCCCCAATACCATCATAATAATGAGGCCTCCACCAATCGGTGCTGCACCGCCAACAGGAGTATTTCCACCTCCGGGCCCGCCACCACCGTTTGGGTGAGGAGGAGTTTGAGCTAATGAGACCATTGGTATTATCAGAAATAAACCAGCTATTGCTAATACTTGTATCATTTTTTTCATATCAGAATATTTTTTATCCTCATGTTCTGGTCTCCATCAATTGATGGAGACCAGAATGATGAGTAATTAATTATTTATTTAACTAACACTTTTTCAGTAACAATACGACTCTCTACGCTGACTTTTATGATGTAAAATCCAGCCTCCTTAAGAGTTACAACATTATTTGCATCGCTGAGTGAAGAAGAAAGTATTTCCTGTCCCATTGTATTGAATACAGAAATTTGACCCTCAGAATCTCCAGCAAGCCCACATAAACTTTTTTATCCTGTGAGTAAATATCAATCTGACTTTCCATATTTTCAGAAACAGATACGGTTTCAAATGAAGAAGAATAAACCTTTCATCCGGATCATTAATAGTATATGCAAATGAATAATCTTCGTCAATAAATCAATTGCCACCAGTTGTATCCTTCAGAATTACATATGACAAGCCGTTAACTTCTGAAGCATTAATCGTATAAACACCATTAGTTCCTGCTCTAAACCACATTAACATGTCTGTTTGTGGTAAAACATTAATGGACAAATTACTTCCACCGGTCAGTATAAACATGTGGCAAACCTTGGCTTTGGAAACTCCAAAAATCTTATAAGCATCAAATTGCTTATCAATACCTACTGTTGCTTGATCATCAAATCTGAGATAAGCGTTATCGCCATAGCCATTTCTTCCAACAAGACGAGAAAAGGTCAAAAATCACTTTGTAATATGCTGAACCTCCATGTTCGCATTGTATTGTCTACAGTAAATGAAGCCATGTCATTGGTAACTTGAAAAACGGAAGAATCTCAGACTTGATGGTACATAACGAGATCCACCACCCATGCCACCAGATTGTATAAAATATATCCCGTAGCCTGGTCGAGATAATATATGAAAAACTTCACTTGAAGACTAGTAAGGTTTGCGCAGCCACTGAATCCCAATCAAGAGGTGATGGATATGGATTTCCAAAAGACTTCCAGTGCTCTGAATCCGGATCCTGCCGCAATAGAAGTGCAAAGGTTCCATTGTTTCAAAGTCTGATATAGTCAAACGACATACCGTCAGTTGAGCAAAAAATGCGAATCCCCTGTAAAGAGGTCAACGGATCTGAAACAGAAACAATATCGATGCCACTGGTTCATTGCTTCTTCGTACCATTGAACATAATAACCTGCATACATTAACGTTTGTGCATTTGATACGGGAGAAGAGATTGATGTTATCTGTTGAAGGTCGTTCCACCAGTTGGATAATACCTTTGTGCAGTAGCTGTTCCGTTTACTGTTAAAATGTTCATCATCTACTAAAGTAGCTGTACCATTTGCATCTGAAACAAGATAAATATCATTACAACCGCCGCAGCACCAATTGTTGATAATTACTAAGCCTGAGGGAATAGTAACATTTGTACCTGCACTCAATACCATTACTCCAGTTTCCAGCATCATGCCAATTATATCAATGTCGTTGTTCCATGAGGTTGTTGCAGAAACAGGTGTTTTCCAGAAATAGAGATTATCGAAGAAAACATCACCGTCACCAACCACCTTAAACTGGAATACATCAGAAAGATTAATGGGAGCAAATGCCGAAAGAGCAATATCAACGCTTACCCAGCTTTCAAGCGACACCGGAAGCGCATAGGCTACTTCTACCGGGCCCGGACTGATCAGGTATATACTTAAGTTTGTGGAGTTTGCAGTCCAAAAATCAACATGAAGGTTTTCATATCCGGAAACATCCTGACTAGTATATTCCGCAATTTTAGGTTCAGGTTTTCATATCTTAATGTTGTTTCCTGCAGCTACATAATCAACTGCTAACCCAAGCGTTTGTCCCCACCATGATTATAGTTATTCTGGCACATTGTCATATGTGTCGCTATATATTGAAATTACATCTTCAATGCATGTGGCGGAGTTAGCGGAACTGTTGATGGTTCTGGGCCCAATACTGTGAAATTCACATAATATGTGAGCATGGTAACTAAATCTTGTGCTGTTACCACAACTTCAGTGGTTCCTGGCAATGAAGTTGTTATTGTCTACCATGTACGCTGAAGGATCGTTAGTTGTTGCTGTAACAGTGGGTACTGTAGTTGTACCGTATGCAGGTCTATATTATAGGCTAATGTTGTGGGTGCAAAATCCTGCCACAGTAATAACATCAACTTTAAGATCAGACAAGCCTTGCATCTGATCCTGAGGGGGAGGTGTTTTCCAGAAATTAAGAATTATCAAAATATACAACCTTATTACTGGTTACTTTAAATTGAAATACATTAGAAAGTATCGAACGGAGGTACAAAGTCTGATAAGGGTATATCAAACACCACCCATATTTCGGTAGCAAAAGGTAAAAGAGAGACAGAAGTTTCGCACCCGGGCTGATCAGGAAAAAGTTCAGGTCGGGTTGCATTCCGTGTCCGGTAAAACTCAACATGAAGATATTCATAAATTGATACATCCTGGCTGGTATATTGTGTGCCCTGAGAGTTCAGGTTTCATATTTAAGAGTGTTGTTCCCGGTTGCCATGATAATCGGTAGTCACAATGTTGATTGTCCCCGCTTTAAGCTTAAACTGTCTGGGGATGTTTGGTATAGGGCTTCATGTAGATCGGCATAACATCGGCTGCTGCATGCGGGGGAGTCGGGGACAGCAGTTGGTTCAGGTAAAGGCCCAACAACAACGCCGTCAGGAACCTGTATATTATCAAAATAGACAATGTTTTCCTGAGCCCTTGGCGTAAAGTCAAATCAGGAAACGATTATGTCTGTTAAAACTTTGTCCTCTACTGCACAAATCAAATGTTAATTCCTCCCAGATAATCAGGGTATTGGCAACTACGTTTCAAAAGGGGATCCTGTGTGCTGCCTTCAACTTTGCAAATCCCACATTGCTGATTACGGGTTTATAAACCATCATAACAGTAGAGTTTGCGGCATCAAAAGTAAACTCATTCCATCGTCGTTGGTATAACACAAAGCCCACGGTTTCGTAAACCTTGCTGTAAATTTAGCTGCAGTAGCTGAGGTATTGATACCGCTCCTGCAAGCGGATTAGGGGCAACAAACTCGAGGAGGGTTGTCAGCATTTCACCAACGGTCCAGTCCCATTCGGCAATGACACCAGGCGTTTCAAAATCAATAATAGTGTGCGTGCTTTGGGAAAATACACTAAATGCCAAAAGCATCAACATTGAATCCTAGTAATAAGTTTTTCATGTTACGTGTTTGTTTATGAATACTGATATGTGAATTGAATATTCTCCATTCAAGCATTCAAAATAAAAAAGTGAAAAAGAGCAAATTGATAATTTTGATTGTGCCAATGTAATATTAAATACACCTGTTAATCATGATGCCACCACATCATAATTACATCATACAGCCATTAATACTACATCAACTTCATCACCATCTTAAATATCAGGTGCCAATAAGCAGTTCCTTTGGATTTCTTTGCTGGTACATAATCAATTAATAGATACTTTATTATGCAAATGCAATAGTATGAATAAATTGGAGATGAAGATCGCAAAAATGAAATTATTAGCAATTACGCTTAAAAATACAAGAGCAATGTTAAGAGGAATGTTTTGAATTACATCTGCAATATTGAGTTCGTCAGTTCATAAAGTATATTGCCTTATGAAGTGACAAGAACTAATTTGACAGCAACGGATATATAATATTAAAGGCTAAAATGCAAAAAGGGCTGTATTTAAATACAACCCTTTAAAAAAAATGACCCTATATTTTAATGCTTAATACTTTACCAATCAAACTATTCCCATTCCTATCAATTGCTACAATAATAAAAATACAGCCTTTATTGTACCTTCGATACATCATAGCTGTTTTGATTGATTTTTTTAACTTCAAAAGTTTGTTCCATAAACTGTAAACATATATACGAAATCACTTTCACTTGTAGTATTAAGAGTCAAAATATCCTGTACTGATTTTGCAAAATACCAACTGATCTGCATTCCTGTTTTCAACGACGGTATGGACCGAATTCCATATCATCCCAATAATAGGTAGTTCCACCAGTCAAACCAATTGTACCGAAATCGAAAAATATAGAGGCTTTATTGTGTAAAGCATAGTTTATCTCTGCAGTACCATGAGCCTTCATTGCTAAAATCAAAGTAGGGTTTCCATTCTCTGATGCTACCGTTGTTAAGCCTCTGGTTTCTACAGTGTGGGTATCATCATCAGCATCTTCAACTTTTAAGCGGATGGGAGTTCCTGCTGTTGGCGACCAAACTCGAACCGTCATGAAAGTAGATCGCAAGCGCAAAAGGAACGGCAGTGGAAACCAACTGTGCCCCCAACAGTAGTTCCAGCCCATATTCCAGCCCCCTCTGCTTTAATGGATTTAGCAACATGATTTGAAGAATTGGTTGGCCGACAACGATTTCAGAAAAATTACCCCCAAAATCGGTCAGTCCATAATCTATGCTTTCGTTTTCGAAAGTTACAGGCATCGTTATGGCATAAGTAATAGCAAAAGATACGGTATACGTCATGGTAGTAGTTCCGTTAGCAGCAGTAACTACTACAGTTGCATCTCCATAATCGAACTGGCTTGTGTAATATCAACACTGGTAGCGCGTTCGATCTGTTGGTATGGCTGACGTGATTTGAGGGACATCAACAGTACCCGGCTCCAGCCCGTAGTTATAATTCACACTTGGCAAACCACCGATCGTGGTGAACCATCTCATTTGTAAATCACTCAATGTAGCATCCTCTCCAGAAGCGACTTCCTTAGCAACAATATATCGCCACCATCCGCCACTAATTTCAATAATATCAAGTGTCATGGAGGTCAGCTTAATTTCAGTAACAATATAAGTAACGATACGGCCTAGTGAAGGATTATGCTCTCACTTCCGTTAATAACTTTGGGTAATCCCAGATGTGCACCCACTCCGTTAATCGTTAATGTAGCTGCTCCTGGCATCATAATCCCGTAGCAGGATTAGATCCATCGGGTAAACGGGCGTTCCTGCATTAATCAGAGTAACTCTGCCAACCCTCAAGCCAAATTTCAACACCCATTACATTATTAAAACTTCCATCTTCGTTAAAAACAAAGGTGTCGTCAAAAGCATGCACGGGTGGTTAAATCTCCCACACTGTTCGACCACCAGCTAATATCGCCTTGTGCTGGCCCTATACCCAAAGCCGCAGCCTGAGGTGACATTTTCCATACGCCCTCTATTTCCATGAAGGGTGAAACAAAAATGCAAAAGCATCACAATGATAGTAATAATTTTTTCATGATAATTT
The DNA here is from genome assembly GCA_041393255.1 of Bacteroidales bacterium. Classification (GTDB taxonomy): domain Bacteria; phylum Bacteroidota; class Bacteroidia; order Bacteroidales; family JAADJA01; genus JAADJA01. Next base: position 30,061 of record JAWKKM010000006.1, read on the forward strand.
TTGTTAGATTAAACGAATATGTGAAAAAGTTTTCAAATTGCCAGAGAATATTTATTTTCATAATTAGTGTGACTTTTCAAATCAAGAATTACAATACATCATAATTACATCTAATAGCTATTTATAGTACATCATATTTTCATCACTATGTTATATATCAGCTAAATAAACTCGAATAATGCTCCCTATAAACAATTTTTGCACTCATCAAACCGGATTGTGGACTGAAAATAATGTAGTGGCGAATTATATAAATGTTAGAAGCGAAACATAATTTTTGTAGGTGAACTTTGCATTCACTATTTATTTAATATGTTTGCATTAAAACTATTTATATCCTGTAAATTATAATCGGATATTGACCCTTCTGATGATGCAATTAACGCTGCCGTTGCACAAGCCACATCAAGCGATTGATAAATGGTTTTATGCGCTATTAGTGACGATATGAATCCAGCAAGAAATGCTGCACCGGTACCCACACGATCAGTTGTTTCAATTTTGTAGCCAGGATGTGTTAATAATATTCCATCGTAAAAAACTGAAGCACCATTTTTCTCCTTAAACAAACAGATGATCTCACATTTATAATACTCCAAAAACCACTTAAGTTGATCTTTCTGGTTGCTGAATACTTTATTATGCCATCCTAAAATCTTATCCAATTCATTTTCATTTAATTTAACAATATCTGCTTTCATCAATAAAGGTTCAACAATTTCCTTTTTATCATAAGGAGGCCGCAAGTTGACATTCATAATTTTTACAATGTCAAAATTGAGCAGCACGTTGATGGTTTCCCTTGTTACCTTATTTCTGGATGCCAGGCTCCCGTATACAATTGCTCCAGCAGTTCCCGCACAATCAACAATCTTCATGTTGATTTTTAAATTATCCCAGGCAACGGGTTCACCAATATTGTATCTAATATTTTTAAACCTGTCGATATTAACATCAACTTCACTGGTAGACAAACTGTCATCAAAATATATGGCATCGGTATTCAATCCTGTTTTTTTCATATAGCCAAGTAGCTCAATCCCCCTGGTATCGGGACCCACCTTACTCACCAATGTAACAGGTAGATTGTTATTATGGAAATGGTAAGCCATATTCAACAGAGCACCTCCGGGCATACTCCTTCCGGAAAGATTATCCCACAAAATCTCACCTATACATAAAACCTTATTATTGGTAAATTTGGGTATCATAATTCTTTATCAATTATCAAATCCTTTTCCTTTTCCCTTCTGGAATCAAGATCTTCCTGCATGATCAGACATGTTCTATGATCAATTGCATAGAAATACAACAACATTGCACATGACATATACAATATTCCGGGAAAAACAGATATCATAAGTTTAATTCCTGTTAAGGCCGAGGCTGTTTGCTCAATGTTGGGTGTAAACTTATAAAGTGCCAGTAACCATCCTGCGAGTGCCCCACCAATTCCCCATCCGGCTTTTTGAGCAAAAGTGGCTGCAGAAAAAACAAGCCCCGTTGCTCTTCTACCATTTTTCCATTCAGAATAATCTGCCGTATCAGCCAACATCGTCCACAATAATGGGACAGCAGGAGCATAAGTAAACTTAGCCAAAACATTTAAAATATAAATAGAAACAAAGTTGTTAGCGCCAGGAAGATATAGCATCATGAAGAACAAGCCAGAAAGCAGAGAACTTGCTACATAAACATTCCTTTTCCCAAAACGTTTTGACAAGGGCTTTGACAAAGGGATACCAGCAATTAGGGCAAGCGTTCCGATCACATTAAACAATTGTACATTTTTCCTTTCCGATATAATATTTAAAGTAGTATGCAATGGAAAGGTTTTGCATGGCAAACATTACGAAAGAGATAATACCAACAAAGAATAGAATAACCCAGGCCATTTTTGAACAAATTATTAAGATCCTCTTTAAGATTTTTTTGCTTTTGCTCTTTCGGAGGTTGCACTCGTTCTTTAGTCGTTTTAAATGTGATCATGAAAAGGATAAAGCTAACTACCGCAAAAAGGATTAATGTATATTGATAACCTTTGGCATTATCGCCTTTTCCAAAATAAAGGGAAAGGGAGAGCGCAGCACCAGTAACGATGAATTGGCCAATAAAGGCAAAATATGAAGCGGTATGAATTCAATCCTGCCCTTTCGTAAGAATCGGAGGTCATCACAGCACCCAATGAAGAATATGGCAAATTGATGGCTGTAAAAACAGTCATTAAAAGAAAATTAGGTTACCCCTGCATAGATCACCTTTGCAGTTGGCCCAAGATCGGATGTAGTAAATGTTAAAACTGCCAAAACACTATAAGGTAAAGCCATCCATAAGATATAGGGCCGAAATTTTCCCATGTATTGGTCCTGTCAGCGATGACACCCATTACCGGGTCGTTGACCATATCCCAAACCCGCGCAATTAACATGATGGTCCCGGCGGCGGCGGCAGATATTCCGTATGTATCGGTATAAAAAATGAGTATCCAGAAACCAACCATATCCCATACAAAGTGCGAGGCCGTGTCTCCCAGTCCATAGCCTACTTTTTTCCTTAATGGATAGTTTTGCTCCAGGTTCTTTCATTTCAAGGCGAATCAATTATTTTTCAACACAATGGTTTGTATTGCCTCAGCACCAATCGATAAATCAATAACATTTTCACCCAAGCCAAGATTTATACTTTTTGGTACTGAAGTCATATTTAAGATCACAACTACGACTGACCCATCTGGATTTTTGCAGCCGTGACCATTAAGCCTTCATCGGCATTTTCAAAACCTATGCGCTTTGCCCCCGGCCGGATAAACTTACTAAAGTGTGAAAGGGTATAATACAATGGTGTAAAGTAAACTTCATCACTATCCGCATCCACAATTACAGGGGCAACACACCAGTTTTTAAACCAGTTTGGGCCTCCCTGCCTGTCCAACACCATGTTCCAATCTACCCAACCATCTACCCAATTGTTAAGGCAGTCAATAATATCCCGGGCATACCGATACACCGGGACATATTTGGGATGAAGGTGTTTTTGTTCTTCCGGCGCCCAGTCCCAACCCCAATCCGTAGCTTCTTTCGACCAATACCAGGCATCTTCTTTCCACATGGGCACTTCCGAATCAACACAGGCTTCCGATTGAATCAGGTATTTATCAGGTGCTAATTCATGGGTGTGGTTCAAGGATTCAGGGAACCAGTCGAAGGTGCTGGCATACCAGTGAATGGCAAAACCATCAAAATAGTTTGCCGCTTCTTCATCTCCATAAATAGCATCAGCCCATTCTATCAATTCATGTCCCCGGTTTTGGTCATAAGCCAGAATCTTTGCATTTAATCCATCAGTTTCAAACCTGGGGCCTAAATGGTGGTTTACAAATTCTGCCATTTCTTCGGCACTGTAATGCATACTTTCCCAATTGTTTCCATTTCCGAGCGGTTCGTTTTCCACAGTTACTGCCCAAATATCAATACCCTCTTTTTTATATTCTTCGATGTATTTTGAGAAAAACAAAGCCCAGGTATCATAATATTCAGGGAGTAGCTTTCCGCCAACCCAATTTTTATTATCCTTCATCCAGGGTGGGGCTGTCCAGGGTGAAGAAATGATTTTAAACCCTTCTTCTGACATGGCCATAGCCTCTTTGATCATCGGAATGATATCATCGCGATCTTCATCGATAGAGAATTTCTTCAATTCCTTATCTTTTTCTGGATGGTATGAATAATTCGACAATGAAAAATCACATGAATTAATATGGATTCTTGTTAAAGAATAACGAGCACCTTCACTTCCAAAGTAAGCTTCCAGGATTAAATCCCTGCTTTTTTTGCTGAGTTGATTTAACAAATATGCAGATGATTCGGTAAATGAACCACCAAAGCCTGTGATGGTTTGATATTCATCTTCAGGCAAAATCATTATCTGAATTGCGTCTTTTGAAGCATTAAATTCGGAAATTTTTGTAAGCTTATTTCCTTCAGCTGAAGTTTCGTAAACTTCAATCGTTAATTGGTTTGGCTTTTGATTACAACCCATCCATAAAGCTATGATTAAAATAAAGGATATGTTTCTTAAAAAATACATAATTTCTATTCGCTATTTTCCATTATCTCCCTGATGTTTAACTTTACCTCGCCTGGCAATAAGAGCTTCACGAATTTCATGTGCTTTTTCTTCGCTGATTGAATAACCTTTCATTATCCAGATAGCCATCAAGGCAAAAACGATGGGGATGATAATATCAGCCAATCTTAGATTTATCAATGACTCGGCTGTTTGCACATCTGCATTTTCATTAAATCCAACCATTTTTAATACCACACCGCTTAATAACATAGCCAGTGCATTGCCAATTTTTACCATTAACCAGTAGACGGCTCCAAACATACCTTCACGTCGCTTACTATTGTTAAGCTCATCCAAATCACAAACATCAGCGGTCATTGACATCATTAAGGTAAACAGACCTCCTATACCAAAAGAAATGAAAGGTAACGGAATAAACATCAGCCAGGGGTTTGCCGGGTTGAAGCACCACCATTTCAGGATATAACCAATAATTGAAAGTATGGTGGATACAATAAAAGCATTCTTTTTTCCGATTTTTGTAGAAATTTTTGCAACAATTGGAATAATAAGAAATGCTGTGGCAGCAGCATTCACGGTACTAAACCAGGGCGGCCAGGTACCGGCTACAGTAATACTACCCTCAAACAGGTAATAGAGAATAATAAAATAAGAAAACTGTGCGATGGTTTGAAAGCCATTAAAAACCAAAAAGGTGGTTGCACATAATTTTACAAAGGGCTTGCAAGTTAGGGTTTGAACAATGGCCTGCCATAATTCCCTTAGGTTTGAGGCAATATGCTTCATATTAAGCTTTGATTCATCCTGCGATTCAGGAAGTACCATTTCTTTACAAAACAAAGCCGGAAAAGCACCCAGGATAATACTGAAGCCGCCAACCCATATGGAAAGAACCCTTACGCCTTCTGTAGATTCTTCAAAAAAATATCCGGATTACCAATTAAAATCCAAAACCAGGAGCGATCATCCAGGCCAATTGACCCATAAACTGTCCAACAGCCATTAGCCTGGTACGTTCATTATAATCGGGTGTCATTTCATACCCCAAGCCAATAAAAGGCGTTGAATAAATGGTAAACGACAAAAAGAAAACAAAGGAGAGGCTTAAAAAATAGATAAAATTATACACTTCAGAATTTTCAGGGTATAACTGCCATAGTACCATAAAAGAAAGTCCGGTTAGCATACTGCCCAAAAGAATATACGGTTTTCTTCTTCCCCATCTTGAACGTGTGTTATCGGTGATAAATCCCATGATTGGGTCGATAATCGCATCAAATAATTTTGGTAAAGCAGCTACCAACCCCGCTAAAGCGGGATCCATTTTAAATCCGTAAATAAGATAGAACATAAAAACCCCAAGAGCAGCGGGATATAGGTTTATTGTCAATTGCCCTGCGCCATATGCGAACTTTTGTCCCATTGGGACCCTGTCTTCCTTTGCTGTTTTATATCGAGCTACCATTCAGTGGTTAAATTTTAAGTATAATTTATGATGTTAAAAACTTTAACGAACGATTAGTTCTCGAATGCATTCTTATTTTCATATCCCGGATTGTTGCCGGGGGCAATATATTTCTGATTTCTCTCATTCGTAGTTTTTTGTCTCGAATAGGAGTCGTTTATGTCGTTACTGTTGTAAAACCGGATCAACAAATCTTTTAATTGATTTTTCATATTTCAAGTTTTTTACTTATTTCTTATTTGTAAGAATTATCATAATTCTTCTTATTACTCATCAAATAAATGGTGCATCGCTTTTTTGGGTTTACGGTCAACCGTAAATAACCCCCAGTGTTTTTCAGCCCCATCCATATTCGCTGGGTTTCCTTTCCAATCTTCATCAAAGGCTTCAAAAAAGAAGGTTGTAACATTATTTTCTTTCGACCACGACCTAATTTCGTTATAGTATCGAAGTTGTTTTTCTTCGCTCACATGATCAGGGAATTCAGAGGCAACCGAAGGCCAGCCAGCTTCAGTTATTACAATTCTGGATGCTGGTATAGCATTGCGAACTTCCAGAACATTTTCAATGGAATAGGATAACCCTTCATCGATATCTCTTCCTTCCCAAACGGGGTAAACATGGATGGAAACAAAATCAACCGCATTGGCAAGTTCCATTCCATGATCGGCCCACCATTTATAATTGTCAGCCACAGTAACTTCCTGGTCAATCGCTTGTTTTACTTTATAAACATAGGATATAATGGTATCGGTATCCACTTTGTGATCGTTCCAATCAACCAGTGCTTCATTCCCAACATTTACAGCCAGCACAATATCTCTATATTCGTTGGCCAGCAATATTCCTTTTTCGATTTCCGCTAAATTCAACTCCTTGTTTTCCTGAAGTTCTTCATCCGGTATAGGTTCTGTTAGCCATTCACAGGTTTCGTGGTTGCTCAATTCGGCCCGCAACCATATACCCAGGAGTACTTTTATATTGATGTTATTTTCCCTGATAACCCGAAGTACCATTTCAGAATTTTCACCACTATCGTATACCCGAATAAGTTTAAACCCGGCATCTTCCGACAGTATCTTCAGGTCTTCCAGTGTTTCTTCATGTGAGGGATTTACAGCACCGTCACCCCTATCGGGATGCTGCCCGCTCCTGAAACCGGAATAACAAATTGCATCTGAAACACCACCTAACAAATCATTTTCGTCTTGCAATGGGTTAAATTTATTTATTTCTTGATTTGCTTTCATCTATTGATTGAACTTTACTATTATGAAAAACACCCCTGAAAAACAAGGAGAAGAGAGAATATTATGAGGAGATTGTATGTTTTCATAAACATTATTTGACATTTCGTTTATTACATGAGACCGCTATCTTGTCCACTGTGCCACTTCGAGTAAAAACCTCCGCACTAATTTTAGCATTTATAACATTGCCAGAAAACATTTTTTTACGCCCATCAACAAAGGTTATAGCAATTTCGTTTTTATTTGAAATGGTATAGATAATTGGTACCTGGCAGAATGTAAAAGCAAGTTGATTTTTATTCAATTTTATTTCATGGCTTTCACCCTGAATTGAATAATAAGCAAATACGGCTTCCTCATCCAGAATTTCTTCTCTATTTAAGAGTGCCGGATTAAATATAATTTCTCCATTGTTAACTTCACCCCATTTCCCCAATCCGGGAAATAATATCCTCTTACCTGTCCGGTCAGGCCGGGTTATGTTAACACCTGCATTACCAGTGTGCGTGCGAATAGGCATCCATCGGAAAAGCACCACATAAATCATTGCTTGTATAACCTGATACCTGCTTTTACCTCGTAATAGTGTTCTTGAAACGACTAAGAATGGTAGCAACATGTTCTTCTCATTTAAAGCCTTGAAAGAATATTCTGCGTGGCCAATAATAACTTGGAAACCATATGCCAGTAAATAGATCCCAGCCCCTCATACCCATAAAAAGTTCTGATCGGTCTGCAAAAGATTGATGATCAAAAATGGATTCATAGATGTCAAGAATTTTATTTTTTTCTTTTCTCTACCATATGGCTGTAGCTACCAAATCTTAACTGATCCAATGAAAACCTGGCAAGCTTCCAATATCGAAAGAGTTATTAAAGTGATATTGACCTTCACGATCCTTTTCAATGATGGAAGTTTCACGATCATCTATGCTCTTTTAACAATTGTGATTCATTAACCCGATCTGCAGGAATGATATTCTTTTTCGATAAACCTGGTAAATTTGCCTGTCGGACATAGCATATAGCTGTATTGATCGTGGGCCGGAACATCTTGCTCTTTTAATGAATCCAAAACTTCAAGACTCTCAAGGGTCGTTAAAAGCCGGAACTTGCAGCTACTTGCCCTTCAGCATTTCATAAATGACGGATGGTGATTTTGTCATCATATAAAGAAACGAGATTATATGCGTGATATAAGCCGTCTTCGCGCTTGTTTGCTTTAATGGACTGATCCAAGATTTCAACAAATACATGTAAAATCTACAAGTTAAAACTAATTGTTTCTTTTCGCCTGAAAAGGAAAAAAATTATATATTTCATTCCTGTACTTTTCATGCGCCTGTCCCAGTTTGTTCCAAATTTTTTACGATCAGCATCCTTAATTCCTTTTTTCGAGCAAAGCGAGATATTTTCACTAAAAAAACCTATAATTTGACTCAAACAAGGAGGCCACTTCCTCCGAAACACTTACTTTTTTATGGATGGTACTAAACTTATCATCCCAAAATTTTATAAACCTCCGGAGGTAATAAAGCGTCAAATATGGATGTCCCATTCCCAACCAGAGCGTTATTTGCATCGTTCCACTCAGGGCGCTGCGTTTAAATCAAATTCAGTTTGCGGAATAAATTATCATTTCGATAAAAGAGTAACCAATATTTTTTCAGTCATTTACTTTATAAATCTGATCACCTGCCTTATTTTTGACAACTGGCATCTGCACCCAGATGTTCTCGTTCTGATTTTATGTCTATTTAATTCGTCGTCAAAAACAACCGTATCTTTTGGATTCTGGTATATTTCTATTATACGATTTGAGCTTTGGTAGGGGACATTGGCATATGTAAAATTTCACGGGTAAGCAATTCATCCAATTTCTCGATGAAAATCATTGCTAAGCCTCCAATAACTTCTGAAGGTAAATAATCTGATGATCGCCCCAGTAGCCAATATACGACCACGGGTCATCCGGATCAGGACTTTCCCAATCACTATCGCGCATGATGCGGTAGGGGTTGTAACCATCAATGGTTGAAGCATTCACAAATTTGGAAATGATACCTTCGGTAAATTCAGGGTATGAATAACACAGTGCTTCCCAGTTTTGAAAAATATCACGCCAGTTACCGGCATAATGGTATTTTATGCTACCATTTTTATTTTTGGTTTCAATGGAAAACAAATTCCAGGGTCGACTGGGTCACCATGCCTGCGGCTAAAGGTCAAAGGCAAATATTCATATATGCAATCCTTATCAAATCCGGATCACCGGTTTTCTCGGCCAATTCGATCAAATCGGCGTAAAAAATATCATCAGGTACATGTCGAATGATTGATGTTCTTTGGTTAGCAGGCGGTTAATTTGCTATAAATAGTCCTTGGAAATCATTTTTATCAATACGATAATTGTATGCAAAAACGCCCCCTCGCATAATATTAAAAGGTATTTGTGTAGTGGCGGGTATAACATAAATCCGTATTGGTAATTTGAAAGCCGTCAGCAAAAGCCACCATTTTTTTCAGGTTTGAAGTTCCCCGAATAATGTCATCCTGTATTAAGACTTCGTGATTTTTGTAGTGCTGATGAAAGATTTTGTAAATCGGAAACTTTCTGCACTTCCCATTATTTATATCGGCAACAATAATCCATCCATGTTTATCATTTTCAGCCAATTCAATTTGGAGCGTTTAAAAAATAGCCCGGCGTGAAGCTCTAACGTCATATTCGGATTCAATTATTTTTCCGTTAATAAATGGTTTGAGTTGTTTATCAGAAATCAGGAATACGGAAACTTCCCTTCATTCCGGTGGACCATACCGTTGTTGTTTTTAATGCTTCATTGGTTCAGCCCTGTCGACCGATGGAACTCAACATAAACAAACCAGGTGCTTCCCTATTATCCGTTCATTCTTTTTATAAGCATCCGACAAATTACTGTATCTATTCTGAAAATGGTAGTTAATACCATGTAAGGATGTTTCGAATGCCATCAAGTATATCCACTTTTGTTTTATAGGTATTGGTGGTTGATCAGCCACGACTTTTTCTACAAAACCAACTTCTACTGTTAAAACCAACCATAACGGAAAGTTAGACCGAGGTCGGAGTTAACCCTGAAGATAATTTTATTGCCATAAATGCTCTTGCAAAGGTTTCTGGTAATGCTATAAAATTTGCTTGAATTATCAGTAAAAGGTTCCTACAATAAGGTTTTATTTCCCTGGATGCACCAGTAAATGGGTTTTAATACCGGTTTTACCTTTATAATCATGAATTTTGTCATCTGTATAATATGGAAATAAGGCATTATCACGATCTTTTCTACCTGCTGACAAAGAGCCGTTACTTGAAATAAACATCCAGTGATCGGAATCACTAACAATGCTGATAAAAAAGTCGGGCATCTCATGATAATTTTTTATTTGGTAAAATTTCTCATTATCCATCTCAACAAATTGACCTGAGACTTTTGATTGCCCGGTATTTATTTCATTTTTACCCAGATATATTTTACTTGTTCCCACTACTATTTTGAAATAATGATTAAATATTACTTTCTCTTTTTACTAAAATAACTTGCAATTCTTCAAGTGATTTTCCTTTGGTTTCAGGGACTTTAAGTATGATGAAAAGTAAGCCCAATGCGGCGAACAGTCCGTAAATAAAAAAAGTAGGAGCCGTTCCAAGGTTGGTTAACTCCCACGGGAAAACCAATTGTACCAAAAAGCTGACAACAGAATTGATAAATCCTACGAATGAAATAGCTACTGCCCTGACCCTGTTGGGAAAGAGTTCGGAAAATAAAACCCACATAACCGGTCCGAGCGAAACAGCAAATGAAGCAACAAAGCCAATATTGCTGCCAGGATCAATACCGAATTACTCGATAGCTTTAGGAAGAATTTCCGACTCAAAATTGCCGGCTGCAGAATGCCCTAAAACATCTTTAAGCGCCGACTTAAAATCTACATCACTTGTAAATTTTATATTTTTGATTGTTTCGAGTTTTTCTATATTTATTTCTGCAGAAAGTTCTGCCATCGTTTTTTCGGTAACCGAAAAAGTTGCCGATTTAAAACCATATGCCAGCAAAAACATGGAGATCGCAATTCCCGTTACACCAAAAAATCAATAAGGGTTTCCGCCAATCTTGTCTATTAACATCATGGCCATAATGGTGAATACCAATTAGGAGACCCACCCATATGGCTTGAGAGAATGCAGCATCCACACCCAACTTGATTGCTCAAAGATCATAAGTGCATAAAAATACGGAATTGATATTCTAAGTGATTTGCTGCAATACAGCAATAACAATTCCTATAACAAGAACCGTTTTTAATGCAGGATTAAATATTTCTTTCAAATGAACCTTTCTTTTTCCATATCGGACTTCAGGCTTTTTCTTGATTGCCTCCAATTCGGACATAGCCAATGGTTCACTGCCTGTTTTTGTGGTGCTTAACTGCGCTTCTTTTCGTTGCCTTCATAATAAGCCACCTGGGACTTCTGGGGACAATAAAAAGGGCCATAAAATAAATGATAGCCGGCAAGGCGGCTTCTCAAGGCCTAACATCCATCGCCAGTTATATCTGTCAATTAATGTGCATTATCATCCAACACCAGATTGTCCTAAGCGAAGGATCATGATAATTTGTAAAAAATGGCAGATATTCCAATCACAATGTCTGGCCTGGTTGAACGAAACCATTGTTCCACGCTTTTAGGTGGGGCAATTTCGCGATGTACATGGGGGCAATAATTAAGGAAGCGCCAACACCAAATCCACCAAGCATTCGAGCTGCTACTAAAAATATGAAGGTGGGTGCAATGGCCGATAAAATGGCTGAAAGCGCATAAAAAACTGCTGCAATTGACAAAATGCGTTTCCTTCCATAGCGGTCGCTTAATGGTCCTGCAATCATCATTGCCAACGTTGCAGTAAGAGTTAAAGAACTGACAGCCCAACCCAATTCTAATTTTGTCAGGTTGAATTCTGGTTCTATGAATTTAACCACCCCTGATATGACAGAAGCATCGAAACCCATTAAAAAGCCACCTAAAGCAACAATTAATGAGATCAGAACGATATGGCCATGCTTCCTTTTCAAATTTATTTATTATCAGTTTTTTTATCTTTTTGATAAATCCGCACATAATCAATCTTCATGGTTTGTGGAAATGCCGTTGTATCTATTCCCTGCATAGCTCCCCAGGCACCACCAACTGCAATATTCATAATGAGATAAAAAGGTTTATCATAGGGCCATTTTGATTCGCCCAGTCCTTCATTTTGATATTCAAAATAAAGACTATCATTTACAAACCCCTTCAATACTTCAGGAGTCCACTCCAAAATGTATGACTGAAACTCCTTAGCAACCTCGGGAACATTAACAGTTGCGGTTTGTTGTGTTCCTTTTTGCCACTGATAATCCCTGGAATGGGCTGAGAAATGAATAACACCCAAATCATGGCCAACATGCTCCATGATGTCGATTTCACCCACATCCGGCCAGTTGCCGTCGTGAAATGACCAGCCACCCGGCATCATCCATATGGCAGACCAGGTTCCTCTGCCCGGAGGCAATTTTGCATTTACCTCGATTTTTCCATATTTCCAATCAGCTTTCGAAATTAATCGGGCGGATGTAAATTCCTTTCCTTTAAGACTTTGTTTATGAGCAATAATATTTAGAACTCCATTTTCAACAAAAGCATTTTTTGCATTGGCCACCGTATAATATTGGAGTTCATTATTCCCCCAACCTGCGTCATTCCCTTCAGTGTCATAATCCCATTTTGTAGAATCGGGCAATCCGGAGTAATCAAACTCATCCTGCCAGATGAGCTGGTAATATGTATTTTCAGGCACTTCAGTATTTTCTGCAGCGTCACCATCATTAATCTGATGGCAGCTTTGCAAACAAAAAATCGCACATAGATAAAATAATATGTTTTTCATTGTTGTAAGGCATTGACTACAATTTAATACTGAAATTTTTAAGTTTCAGCACTTACACTACTTTTCTGCCGGTTCCTGGAAAACACGTACATAGTCAATTTCCATGGTTTGCGGGAATACGGTTTCAGCATTTGGTGGCCCCGGCCAGTTTCCACCCACTGCTAAATTTAAAACAACAAAAAAGTTATTCTGAAATGCGCTGAGACCTGTAGGAGTAATATCAATTAAGTAAAATTGAATTCCATCAACATATGCAATGATTGTTTCACTGTCCCATTCTAGAGAAAAAACATGGTAGTCATTGGCAAAAATTCCATACTCCAAGGTATAAGGTTCGCCATATTCTGCATGTCCGTTTTCATCCCAATGAAGGGTTGAATAAACAGTGTTGTCTCCACCATTATTGCCTCCCACCATTTCCATGATGTCTATTTCGCCACATGCCGGCCAGCCCACAGAACTGGAATTGGCTCCTAATAACCAAAAGGCTGGCCATAATCCCTGCCCATAAGGAAGTTTAATTCTGGCTTCAATTCTTCCATATTTAAAATCAAACTTATTTTCAGTAGTTATTCGGGCGGATGTATAATCTCTTCCACCATACGACTCTTCTCTGGCAGTTATGGTAAGAATACCATTATCAACCATAGCATTGCTTTCACTATCGGTGTAATATTGTAATTCATTATTTCCCCAACCATTTCCACCTATTTCCATATTCCACTTTTCAGGATCTGGTATTCCCAGATAATCAAATTCATCTGACCAAACCAGGTTTGGCAAATTGGCCGGGTCATCCTGAGTTATCGCAATCTGCTGAATAAGGGACAAATCCACATTATACTTTGTAATCACAAGTTCTACATCATAGGTACCTTCGTTTGGAAAATAGACCTGTATTTCCATTTCACCTTCTACTTCAACATCGTTATAAACCCACTTAAATGAGTCGTAAGTACCTTGGGACGTATTCGTTAAGTTAACATAATTAGCTCTGTACGGATCAACTTCAGCAGTAAAAGAAACAATCACATCTGTCGAAGCAATACTTACTGTTTTCGAAACGGATTTAACATCACCGTAATAATTTAACGTCTTCACTGTTACCTGGTATTCTCCTGCCTCAGGATAGTAATGAAAAAGAGGAATTTTCTTTTCAGTGGTGGTTTGTGTTGTTCCATTTCCAAAATCATAGGTTATGGAAAAATACTCCCCTGTTGATTCATTGGTAAACATCACATAATTCTCATTTACCATTTCATAGCTAAAACCACTTGTAAATTCTGCAATTTCATCCTTTTTGCAACCCGCGATGAAGATGAACATAACAATAAGTAAAGATGCTATTGACAATCCAAAAACTTGTTTGGATTTATATAAACTTTCTTGGTTAACATGTCTAATTATCTTCATAATATCTAATTTTTTAAATGAACTCCGATTTGGTTTTAAATAGACGCTGCTTTCAAGCAACCCTTTAATGCTTTTAGTGCAGCGTCTATTTCATCATACTTATCAACTAAATCTAAACTCTATATGTTTGAAAAATGCAATTCTTATTTCTGTTCCGGTTTCACATTGGTGAACGTATGATACCAGGCATAGGTATCCTCTTCCTTTATTCTGACTTTTAAGATATCATTACTAATTTCAATAATATCATATTCGCTTGCGCCAACCCACCAGCACATGAAACCATCATCAGAAAAATTCATTGTTGTTCCTCTGTATCCACCATTGATAGCAGCCTCGGATGTTGAAGGTGCAAAAGACACATTTTTAACGCCATACAAAGGAGTCGCTACTTCGGGGCCATAACAAAGGTCGCCGGTAACGCCAATTTTTCCTGCATAAGTACCGGGTATCCATGCCGGACCGGCTATTTGCTCAAAGGTTAAACCTTCATCAGTTATTGAAAAAACCAATTCTGCATCGTCATACAAGCCTTTTCAGTATCGAAAGGACCTATTTGCCACCAGGCAGCCCATGCATATTCAGCATTGCCATAATCTTCAGCATTTGGCCCGAGGCCGGCATGTCCGGCTTGATCAGCAGCCCAATACCAGGTCTTTGAACTTCCATTGGTTAGAAACTGCAGAGCTTCATCATCAGAAAAAGAACTGAAGACATCAATTTGGGTCGTTTTTGTGGAAATAATTCCACCCGTTCCGACAGTTGATACCGTAACATTATAGGTATTTACTCCAGTAAGACTAAAAATATGAGAGACTGCACCAGAAGGGGCAACACCAATATCCCTTCCGTCTCCAAAATCATAGGTAAATGTAATGGCATTATCAGCCCCAGCAGTAAAATTTACAACTCCGCTTCCATCGCCATAGGGATGCTCGGCGTCAACGCCAACAATTTCATAACTCAAGGTTACATTGGTAGGTGTTATCAAAGCACCAAGTTCATAATCATCTTTTTGACAACTGACTGTAATTAATGACAGCCCAATAAAGGTGATAAATAAATATTGACTTATTCTTTTCATCGTTATCTATTTTTTTAATTTTTTATCATTTTATATCTCCACCGTCCGGCTCCCGCATTTATATCCACCGTCATTACCGTATTATTTTCTGAGAACACAATTTCATAAGTAATTGAAATTGGCGCATCCTCAGGAGTAGTAAGTTCACCACCATTATAGGCTTTTGGAATGCCTAAATAGGCCCCGTTCCATTCAGGGTTACGGTTCCTCCTGTTTCATCAAAGGTGTAAGTAGCAGCCACAGTTCCATCATGAGGGGCAACAGGAGTTCCACATTCATAGCTTCCAACCTGCCAATCTTCTAACCATGTTTCTGTTCCGAGCACATTACTAAAGGAACCATCAGCACCAAATACGTAAGTATCATCAAAAAAGCAATCTCTTTCAATGAGATCAGGCTTCTCCAATAGACCACCATGATATATCTCCCTGATTAGGTCCAACCCCCAATGAACCTACTTCGTATGCAACCTGCCATGTTCCTTCCAGGGGCGAACCACCACCACCTTCACTGACCTGTTTGATTTCATCAAAATAGTAGGTAGTTTCATCTCCAACATTACCAAAATCAAAGAAAACGACGATCCTGTCGAAATTGAAATCAGGTGCGTTACTTATGTCAAATATCATTTCTTCCCATGCATTCAATAAAGTAGTAGTTAAATCAACTTCATAAACTTCCTCATCATTCGCCGAGTTCTCTAACTTAAACTTAACCAAAACACCGGCTTTAGGCGTCAAGGTCATCATACTTATCTTAGAATAAGTATCCAGATCCAAAGCGTAACCCACATCGAAGAAAGTACCTGCCCAAGTTTCAGGACCTGATGTTTTCAAAAATTCAGCAACATTTGAAGTTGTGTTTGCTCCGGATGGGTCTGGATTGCTGATCACCTGTGCAATGGCTCCACCAAAATCAGTAAATGCCGGTGGCGTGCCCTCAAAGTTTTTCCACCATTTGGGTTTGTGGTGGGGATGAATTTCAAGGAAAATATCATCAAAATAATATGTTGAACCATCGCCAACAACATCAAAATCGAAGAAGATAACTACTTTTTTGATACTCATTATCCATATTAATTCCGCTGAAGTCAAATTGTAATTCTTCCCATTCATTTGTAGTGGTTGTTAATGCATCAACCTCATGTGAAATATCCCCGTTATCTAAGTTTTCAACTTTTAATTTAACAATAGCTCCTGATTTTGGAGACCATACTTTTACTTTAAAAAGCTTTTCGACCGAAAAGTCTATTGGATTTTCCAATGTCAATAGGCTCCCTGCCCATGTTTCGGAACCAGCACCCTTTACAAATTGTGCGACTCTTCCACTTGTATTAATCCCTGATGCATCCGGATTGTCAATAACGGTTGATGTTGCTCCACCAAACCATTAAGGAAAGCATAATTTACAGTGAACGATTCGAAATTAATTGGCAAATTAACCGGGTCAGAGGCTTCATCAATAGTTATAATTTCGGTATAGGTTGTTGTTGCTTCAACACCACTCTTTGCAACAACCTTAATTTCATAATCCCACATAGGTTCGGCATCGGTATGCGTAACAACACTATCAGGCATTGCATGAACAGGTTCCTCATTCGCCACATCACCAAAATAGATATCCATAATAGTGGCATAATCGGCTGTTGCAGAAACAGAAACTTTTCTGGGATTTGTTGCATCTTTTTCAATTGTGACAACAAGGTTCTCTGGTGGAATAAATGAAACATTAAGTACTTGTTCAATGCTTGTGGTAAGTCCATTTAGTCCAGATGCTGTTATGCCAACCGTATAACTTCCTTCAGCATAAACATGAGTTATCGTTTCATGAACACCGTAAAAAGAAGGTAAATTTGGAATGGTATCGCCAAATGTAACAATGTATTCAGTAGCCCCATCTGCATCCGGAAGAAGGGTCACTGTACCCGTGTTATCCTGAGTAATATCAAAAATTGCCGTTAGGTTGGAGGGTGCAGCAATTTTGTCTACCTCTTGCAGGTTATCTACTTCCTTCTTACAAGAAAATGCAAGCACAAGAAAGATCATCGATAATGTTATGTTTTTTAATAGATTCATTGTTCTAAGTTTTGGATTAATAATTGGGGTTTTGAGTCCAGTTACCGGCAGAAAATTCGATTTCTTCAATAGGGATTGGGAATACCTCATGCTTTCCTTCAACAAAGCCATTAATATCCTCAGCCGCTCTTCCTGTCCGAACCAGGTCAAAGAAGTGATGGCCTTCGCCCATCAACTCTACCCTTCTTTCGTGATAAATCGCATCTGTTAAGGCTGCGCCGGTTAAGGCTAAATTGTGCAGATCATCTCCAAATGCTCTTTCACGAACCATGTTGAGATACTCCAATGCTTTGGCATCGGAAATTCCTCCACGATTGTTTGCCTCGGCAGCCATAAGAAGCACATCTGCATACCGGATTGCCCGGTAATTATTTGGATTTGTTAAATTTAAATCATTCGCAGCGTCCGGATGTCTTTTACGTGGTATGTATTTTCGATTAAAATATCCTGTATGTTCATTCCCTGTTGTATACTCTGCATCAACTGAATCAGACCACGCAACGATATCCAGAATGGCTACATCTTTTCTAAGATCACCCGATTCAAAAGCATCTACAGCCTCCTGCACCGGAACATTGAAACTAAACCCCGGAGTGAACAAAGGGCCTTCATAACCCCTAACACCACTAAATCCAACTGCTACGTTTCCTTCGCTACACTGAAGGCATCCAAATCCAGCACCTTCGAATTCAAAGTACTGAACTTCAAATACTGATTCGGGCCCATTTTCTCCCTCGGCTTCAAAAATGTCGTGGAAGTCGGGTACCAAAGAATAATAGCCCGCCATGACAACCTGATCAAGAACTTGTGCTGCTTCTTCAAATTTCTCCTGGTATAAATATGCTTTTCCTAACAATGCCTGGGCTGCCCCTTTGGTTGCTCTTCCTGTTTCGGATTGAAATTCAGGTAAAACACTCACCGCATAGAGTAAATCAGCCTCAATTTGGGCATAAACATCTGAAGCAGGCGAACGAGGAATACTGGTTTCGTCACCCGGTTTATATCGTTCATCTACTTTTAAAGGAATAGGGCCAAACCATTTTACCAGTTCAAAATTATAGTATGCCCTCAAAAAACGAACTTCACCAATCATTTTATCTTTACCATTAAAATTCGTTTTATCTTTAAATTCCATGAAATAATTACAACGCTGAACTCCGGCAAACATCCAATTCCAAATATCTTTAAGATTACTGTTTGTTGGAGTATGTATCATATCATCTATCTGTTGCCAACCAATTACATCGGTAGGACTTTCACCGCCACAAAGGGTATTGTTTGATGCAATCTCGCCTAGTATTGCATTTGCATAAGTTGTTTGCAATAAGTCGTATGAAGCTACAAGGGCCATATAATAATCACTCTCAGAATTGAAGTAATTCTCAGAGTCAATTGAGTACTCAGGGGTAACCCTTACAAATTCATCTGAGCAGGAATTCATAACAATCATCATGGTTAGGAATCCTGCGATTAACGATCCATTAAAAATATATCTTTTCATTTCTAACTTTTTTTAAATGTTAAGGTTAAATCCAAATGTATAAACCCTGGATGCCGGATAGAATCCATCATCAAAACCAGAACCAATAGGCCTGCCACTGGAGGCTGCCGGATCGTATCCCGTATATTTTGTTAGGGTAAGAAGGTTATTGATCGCAATGAAAAACCTGATTTCTTCGATTCCAATCTTCTTCGATTTTTCCTCCGGAATCCGATAACCCAGTTGAACACGTTGGATTCTCAGATAAGATCCGTCTTCAACATAATAATCAGACAAAATATTATTGGCTGCAGCGGTTGTTACCCAGGGCACTTCACTTGTACCTGGGCCTGTCCACCTGTCTAAGGTATAGCTCAGCCTGTTGACATTGGGTTGTGTACGTTCATAATTTCTTACGATATCATTACCCAGGCTTGTGAATGTGTACATTACAAAATCAAAGTTTTTATAGTCAAATGAAATGTTTAGTCCCATGATGAATTTGGGTATAGGGTCACCAATATAGGTCCTGTCATCCGAATTAAGGACTCCATCACCGTTTAGGTCCTTGTATCGGATATCACCGGGAGAAGCTTCTGCTCCAAGTGCTTGCTGCGATGGATGTGCATCCACTTCAGCTTGAGTCTGGAAAATTCCATCTGTTTCATAACCATAGAAATAGCCGATTGGCAAACCTACCTCCATATAGGCAGGTTGTGGTTGGCCAACTCCAAAAGATCCATCACGAACGATACCAGTACCGTTATCCACCTTAAGAACTTCATTATCAAGGTAGGTAAAATTATAATCGAAACGATAGGTAAAATCCTTTTTCGTTGTATTCCGGTAGCCAACGGCAAATTCAACACCGCTATTGCGAACCGTTCCGGCATTACGTGTTGGCCCACCACCGCCCGGAGCATAGGTTCCAAATATTCCCGATACCGGGATATACTCAATAAGCAGGTCATTTGTCTTTTTATAAAAATAATCCAGGGTAAAATCCAATTTATCGCCAAAGAATTTCAGATCAAAACCAACGTCAAACTGTTCCGATTGTTCCCACTTAACTTCCGTATTTGGCATTATCCCAACTGCCTGACCGGTTACAAGTGTATCATTTAAAATGTAAACTCCTTCACCATCAAGTCGGGAAATATAACGGTAGTCGCCAATTTTATCCGAACCCAAAATACCATAAGAAACCCTGAATTTTACCAGGTCAACTTTCTTCATATCTTTCATGAAATTTTCATCTGAAATGATCCAACCAAGGGTAGCAGAAGGAAACCAGGCAACAGCATTATCTGGGCCGAACTTTGTAGAAGCATCTCGCCTCAGCATAAAAGAGGCCAGGTATTTTCCATCGAAATCATATTGCAAGCGGGTAAAATAAGACAATCTCCGCTGATCGTAAACCCATGAACCGGTTGCTTTGGTAGTATTGAGGCCATTTGCCAAACCAATATCTGCAAATTCCCATGAATTATTTGGAACATCAAAACCAGTAGCATTTAGGTTGTTACCCCATGTTTTAAAAACAGTGGTTCCCAAGGTTCCTGTAAAGCCATGCACATCTTTAAAAGTATTATTATAGGTTACAAAAGCATCAAATGTGTAGTCATTGTGGTTTTCTTTACGCTGAAAAACACTGCTTCGGGTTACATCAAATACCTTTCCGCCATAGTCAACAATTTTTGAGAATGACTTGTATTTATCATTCATCGTATTAAAACCTATCCGGGCAGTTGCGCTCCAATGCTCAGCAAAATTTGATTCCAGGCCCAGGTTTCCATTCCTCTTATTCAAATCGTAATCATTAAATGTATTGGCAATTTGTTGCAATGGATTAATTATCTCAATACCCAAATTACCAGGAGCATTATAATAATTTCCATTAACATCGTATATGGGAACAGTAGAGGGCATGTTTACAGCGTTAAACAGAACAGAGCCCAATCCAAAGTCATTAAAGGTCCTTCTATCAATATGGGTATACATTATTGAAGTGGTTAACTTAAGCCACGTATAAAGGTCGGAACCCAAATTGAGCGCTGCAGTAGACCTGTCATAGCCTGATTTATCACCACCAATGATACCATCCTGACGCAAGTCCGATGCACTAAGCGAATAAATCATTTTTGTCGGAACCTCCTGATATCCGGAGGCTGTTGTCGTAAATAGGAGCCGCTTGAAAAAGTTCCTTTTGCCAATCAGTTCCTTCGCCTAAGCCTGAAACATCGGGATAAGGAAGTGCTTCGCCATTGGCGGCATAGCTTTCATTCAATAAAACAGCATACTCAGTTGCATTTTGCAACGGTAACTTACGGGTTGTTTCCTGCATACCAAATGAACTGGAAAAGTTCACTTTTGTCGGAGAGTTCTTTTTTCCTTTTTTTGTTGTCACCAGAATAATACCATTTGCTCCCACCGTACCATAAATTGCAGCTTGTGCATCTTTTAAAACTGTGATCGTCTCAATATCATTTGGATTAAGGGTATTCAAATCCCCCTGGTATCCATCTATAATAACAACCGGAGCCGCATCACCGTTGGTTGAAACTCCCCTGATTCGAATATCAATGTCAGAACCCGGAGACCCGGACTGTTGCGTTACATTTACACCGGTAACAGTCCCCTGTAAGGCATCTTCAGCCCTTACCGGCTTTAATTTATCAATCGTTTTAGAACCAACAAGTGATACGGAGCCGGTTACATCTTTTTTCTTAACCGTACCGTAACCAATCACCACCACTTCATCCAGTCCGAATGATTCGGTTTCCATTACCACATCAATTATAGCCCTGTTGTTTACTGGAATCTCTTGATTTACCATTCCCACGAATGAGAAAATAAGGGTGGCATCAGCTGGTACCTGATTAAGGGTATACTTTCCATCTATATCGGAGGTTGTCCCGACCAGAGTACCCTTCACAAGGATGGTAACTCCGGGAAGTGTAAGCTTGTCATCTGCAGAAGTTACAGTTCCCGTCACTGTTATTTCTTGCGACTGAGCCTTCAAACTCCACAAGAACAGAAACATAATTAAAATTGTAAAAATTCTTTTCATATATAATTTGCTTTAAGAAATTGTATTCAAAATGAATTTGATCTTAATTTTTCTTCAAAAATAAATGTGATGTATCACGGAATCCTAATAAATATCATCATCAAAATTTCATCATAATAACATTCCACTACATCAAAACCTCATCATGTGAAATTTTATTGACTGGATATTAACTACTTAAGAAAACAAATCTCAATTTCTCTTAAGGTAAAGAAATTATAAATTCTTAAAAAGTAAGGATGAAATCTGTCAGGTTCTCATTTCTTTCGAGGGATAGTTTCTTTCGCAGCCGATACCTGCTGATTTCAACTCCCCTGGTGGAAATGTTCATCAGAACTGCAATTTCCTTACTGGAAATATTCATGCGGAGATAAGCACATAACTTTAGTTCCCTTGGGCTAAGTTCAGGAAATTGTGTTTTTAACCTTTTTAAAAAAGCTTCATGAACATTCTCAAAATGGGTTTCAAACACTTCCCATTGTTTTTCGGTATCAAGTTCTCTATTTATTTTCTTGGACAGACTATGAATGCTGTTTTTCGATTCATCATCCATTTTGGCCAATGATATTTTTTTCAGGTCACTTTTTATCTTTGTAAGTAGTTTGTTTTTCTGAATCATATCCAGGTTGAATTGGCCAATTCCTTGTCTTTCGAAATCATTTGTTCCCTGAGCTTTTCATTCCTTAAACGGACGATCTCCTTTTCGGCTTCAAGGGTTTCAAGTTGCAATTTCTCTTCCCGTTCTCTGAATCTCTCTTGTTGAAGCTTTTCTCTTGTCGCTTCGATCGTTCAATTTTTCGGATCAAGAATAAACCTATTCCAAGAATAAATAAACCCATTATTGAATAAAGGCTATAGGCAACTATGTTCTTTTCCATGGAGGATTAATGGTGAATTGATAATGAACGGTTTCGGTTTCAACTCCATAAATATTACGGGCTTTTACATGAAAGGTATAATCTCCTTCATAAAGGTTGGTAAACTCCCTGCTATGCCTTATTTCCCAGCTTGTCCAAACCGTTTCATATCCTTCCAAAAAAGTTGAGAACTCGGTTCTCCCCGGATTCTCATAATCGTTTGCTGAAAAGGTAAAATGCAAAGCGTTATTTCTAAAATCAATACCGGGAATAAAATTATCTGATTTGGGTTTATGCCCCGAGTATATTATTGAATCCGGGTTGTAAATACTTACCTTATTTATGTATGTCGAAAAAGGCAGTTGATAATTTTTAAATTGATTGGGATTGTAGTGAATAAAACCATGGCTCGCCCCAAACAGCACATTCTCTTCATCAACAGGATAAACAAATTCAAATCCTCCAATAAAATTCCCTTTAATCTGTTTAAACGGCAAATTGATATTC
The DNA here is from genome assembly GCA_041393255.1 of Bacteroidales bacterium. Classification (GTDB taxonomy): domain Bacteria; phylum Bacteroidota; class Bacteroidia; order Bacteroidales; family JAADJA01; genus JAADJA01. The sequence goes on from JAWKKM010000006.1 coordinate 53,320, forward strand.
GTATACCCTCCATCCTCTTGTTTTCGCAATACGCCAGATTCCTTGTTGGCAAAATACCAAATGTTGCCATTTTCATCTTCCCGTAATTTCGAAATATGCTCAAATTCATAGTCGTTAATAAACGTGCTTTTTTCAAAATTGTCAGCCGCACGATTATATTCGTATAAACCATCGTCAGCTGAAAAATAAATCTTGTTCCGTAAGCGGGTTACATTAATTCCAATTTCATTTTCAAATCCATCAGAAGAATTGTAAAAATCAACCCTGGTTGCACTATCCAGATCTTCGTTTAAATAAATATGAAAAACTCCTTTAAATCCATGACTCATCCAAATACTTCCATCCTCATCCGCTTCCAATAACCTTGAAGATTCATTGAACCCCTTAATTTTTTTACTTTCATACCAACGGTTCCCTTCTCTCTGGAATAACAACAATCCGGAGTATGTGCCGGCAATAATATTGTTTTCGCACTTGGGAGATTGAACATATGTCCATCCGCCAGGGACATCGGATATTTTAGTAGCATCCGTCTCGTCAATTAAAAAAGTTCCGGTATTGCTTCCACAAAAAAGTTGATTATCGATAAGCTGCAAAGTCCATACTTGTCCCCTCGTTGATTCGATGAGTTTAAACTTCTCATTATTCTCTGTCGACACAAACGATTCGATGGGCTTCCAGAATACCCCCTGATTTGTCCCCAGATAAAGTATATTGTTAACGAGTTTTGCGGCATAACCTGCACTTAAGCCATGCTCATATGATAATACACTCAAAGGAGAATTTATTTCAATATAATCAATACCATTATCGGTACCCAGCCAAAGGTTACCAGAATTATCCATGCGGAGGCTTAAGATTGTATTGTTTTGCAGGCCTTTAAGCATGTTTATTTTTCGCACAACAATACCATCGTTGGTACAAATCACCAAACCATCCTGGATGGAACCGAAAGCGAGATAATCATCATTAAGCCTGATGGCTGAATAAACCTGATTTTGCTTTAAGAATTCGGATGTGGAGTTTGACCACTCTACCAATTGGTTACCATCATATATATAAACTCCCTGGTTTGCAGTAGCCAATAGCAATTTACTACCAAATGGCAATATCGCCCAAATTTCAAGACCTTTAAGAGCTTCAACTCCCAGCAAAGGAAAAAAACGCTTCATGGAATAACGTAAAATACCTTCTTCTAAATCAACTACCAGCAATTGACCATTAACAAAATAAGATAAATGAAAATTCCCTGGAGCTTTAATAACATGAGCTTCATTATCTTCCAACACTATCAATTGCTTAAAAGATTGAAATACAAGGCCATCAGGGGTATTATGAATCCGCCATATCTCATCAAAATCCCGATCTTCGGGTTTGAGTAATTCCAAAAGTGAATGATAAACTAACTGCCCGATGGAATCAGGTTCAAAATATCCAAATTCATTAAATCCACCAGTATAAATTCGTCCATCATCCGATACAAATATACTTCTTGCCAGTATTCCCTTTGGCAAAGGATGAAGGCTCCAGAACAAACCATCAAACTCCAAAATACCGTCATTATTGGCAAAATAGAGGCGGCCATTCTGTCCCTGGTCAATCATCCAATTTTGCTGACCCGCTTTAAAATCAGACCTGCTATAGTTTTTAATAAATGGTGTCCCGACACTATTGATCTGGGCTTCAATATATGAACATAGGAATAGCAAAAAGAGTCCTGAAAGGATAAAGGTTGGATGAATATTTATGCTTTTTATGCCCATATAAGGAACGCTAAATTAGGCAATTTTAATCGCATTATTACCAATCAATTTTTAAACAATATAAAATTATTAAAATTTTCAGAGAAATGGCAGGTTCAAAGCAATGCATTTCATTAGCTGGATAATGCTTATCGACTGAACTTCATCCGATCACAATTTAGTTGATGTAAATTTGATGTAGTCAATTTGGAAATATGTTGTATTTATTATGCAGTTAATTATTTTGAAACCTAATTCTTCTTACTGACTTTTGTTTATTATCTTTCAATTCATGTAAAATTAGGCAAGATGGAAAAAGTATTTACAGTTTTTCGAAAATTAAGAATTATTTCAACCCTACTCATATTGCTCTTCTCAGCGCAATATGGAAGAAGCCAAATTGGGGAAGTAATCTGGGAAGAAAATTTCAACAGTTTAGATAATTGGATCATTGATTATGGCAATGGATCATGGGGATGGGGCAATGGTGAATTGGAATTTTATAAACCCGAAAACGTAATTATTGATGAAATCCCCGGAGAACCCGGAAATAATGCTTTACATATAACTGCTAAACAAGAAACCGGACCGGAAATAGTTGACCAATGGGGAAATCCTTTAAATTATACGTCTGCCAGGCTCAATACAAAATCAAAGATAAACATCAACTATGGGATGATAGAAACCCGGGTAAGCGTACCTAATATTGATCTTGGGGATGGCCTGCTGTCTGGATGTTAGGCACTGCAAATTATGCATGGCCAGGCTGTGGGGAGATTGATATAATGGAAATGGGACATAACCAGGCATTCAGAGACTTGCATGATGGCCACAATGGTGGTAACGGTTTAAATAACTCCACAGTTAATCAAGTGGTGGGAGCCAATGCAATTTTTTATTCAGAAGATGCGGTAAATCCAGGTAATCCGTCAGGAGCATCAAGTATTTCATGGGACCCGGATGATGAATATTGCAGACCCTATTATAATTATGATTCGCCACTCAATGACAGGTTTTTAATCTACCGAACCTATTGGGATGAAGAAAGTTTACGTTTTACTGTTACTGATAATGGTGTTGAGTATGATCTTTATACCGATCCGTTTCCTATTGATAGTGTATCTGCGGAATTTCAACAGCCCTTTTATTTAATTACAAACCTTGCCATTGGCGGTGCTTTTACTGATGCATACAATCTTGGGGATCCTGGTTCCGGGCTACCCGTTTCCATGCCATTTCCTGCTGAAATGTATGTTGACTATATTAAGGTTTATGAATGGAATGGTCAGGGTCAGGTTCATATTGGGCCTCCCATCTTTGAAAGTGGAACGTTTGGTATATTCACGGATGAAACACCAACAAATAATGAATTGATCGCCGGTGACAATGCTGAAATTTATGTTTGGGAAGGCACATTGACCGATGGAACAATTCCACCCTATGAAGGCGAAAACGGGATTTCATGGATTACTACCGGGATGGGTTGGTTTGGAGCTGGAGTGATGTCTGTTCAGCCAGTTAACCTTTTCAATTTTGGCGATGGTAATGTTAAATTCATGATTAAAATTCCAGCCAATGTAAGCTTCAAAATTGGAATTATTGATAGTTGGGGTAACCAGAATTATGTTGACTTTCCAGCTAATCAAACCATGTATGGCCTTGTTAGAAATGGTGAATGGGGACAGGCATCAATTCCTGTGGAGGATATCCGTGGTGAATTAATTGACTTGCGGATGTTGAGCTACGAATTTGTTATTTTGGAGGTTAACGGGGCTTCTTGCGAATTTGCACTTGATGATATATACTGGGAAGGTGGAATAACAGGCATCAATGATGAAGAATACAGCAATGTTTATCCGGTTTCCGGATTTTCTCTACAAGATAATTACCCAAACCCCTTTCGTGCGGAAACTTCTATAAACTATTCCATTCCTGCAACTGTTCACGTTGAATTGACGGTATTTGACATTACCGGCCAAGTTGTTAAAACCCTGGTAAATAAAACTCAGAATCCAGGGAGCCATTCTGTGAAATGGGATGTTAGCAACGAATTATCAGGAATGTATTTTTACAAAATAAAAGCAGGCAATTTTACAGAAGTTAAAAAATGTGTCCTGCAAAGGTAAAGCGTAATTAAAATTTCCAGTTTTATTGATCAAATAGATTTATTGCACAACAAGGTTAAGTTGGAAATTTCTTTTCTCTATTCAGGGAATTAATCAGTAAATTTTTCTTTGACTACAAAAAAGGCCATTTTCTTGTTTCGTTCGATATCCACAATTCCCCAATACTCTTCATTGGCAGCTCCATCGTAAGGAACACCACTACTTTTTGGGGCCCATCCGCCAGGATCCTGGGTACTGTTGTTACCGGCTTTCCATAGTTCATCAACAAATGCAAATAGGGCCACACCAGAACAAATGTCTGGAAAGCTGAAAACATCATCAAGGATATTTTCAGTAGCATCAGCCTGTGCTTTCTCATTTTCACCCTTTTCATAGTCATTCATTGCAGCAGCCATATAGCTATCAGCTCCGGCCTCAGACAGGTACATTGGCTTGGAACCAATGGCACTCCATTCCGAAAAAATATCCTCCGGATTATCCCAGCGATATACATTCATGCCCCAGACATCTACATTGGGGCATAAGGACAAAGCAGTTTCATCAGGCAACTCTCCGTGTGCAGTAGCAACAACATGAGAGGGGTCATTTTTATGGATCAAATCTGCAGCATTGTTCAACGCCTGATACCAATTTTCAACATTACCATCAAACCATTCGGGATGATAGTTATATTCATTGCCAAGCTCCCAAAAAAGTATAGCATCATGTTTCTTAAATGCATTTACATATTCAATAAATGACCCGGAAAGAATATCAAAATACCCTCCCTGATTGTATCCAAAACTGATAATTACTTTAAGTCCGGCATCATTTATCTGATCTAAAATTAAAGCATCTTCAATTGGAGAATAAACCCTGGATGGTATTTATTCCTGCTTCTACCATCAAAGCCAGATCTTCTAGTTAAATTGCTAAAACTTCTGTTTTCACTGCCTATTGGAACAGGATTATAGCATATCCCCTTGATAATGTAAACAGTATCATTTACAAATATTTGTCGGCCCGAAACCGACACATCACCTGCGATGGCCATATTCACATTCAATATAAGAACAAAACTTAAGAACGTAAATGAAAATAGCTTAATCATATGTGAGAAGTATTAATTTGAATAAACGAATGTTTTGTTTTGGCCCTGCTTCAAGCTACTGGCCTGCAAATGTAAATACCCGGTTGAATATTTACTCTCAATGCTGTTCCATTGTGTTTTAATTTGAAGTGATAATCCTTTGTCCTGAGATATTGAACACCTCTATCCTATCACCTAATAATTCGGGGTGGCTACATTCTAAAACTAGCCTGCCTCCATTAAAAAACACACATTTTGGTTCGGTAAATGATGGAACATCAAAACCGACCAATACCTGATTAGTGGTTAAGTCATCAAAACTATTGAGGATTTTTGATTTGATTGTTACTGAAACGTTTACCGGCACACTAACATTTCAATAACGTTAAGGTAGCATGGGATGCATTTTAGTATAAAACGGTATCGATGAACACTCAGGGGTGCATTGTTGAGTGTAAAGTATTTCTTTTTCAGGATTGGCCGGCTGAAATAATCATCGGTCAGTGTAATTTCCATTTCAGGTAAGGCTCCTGATAATTCGGCAACCTGGATACAGAACTGTGCCTGGAATTGATATCCATCCATATAATCTGTTAAAAAACCAGTTTTTAAAAAACGCCACCTCACCATTGTAGGTATTCCCCTGCCAATAGTAGTTTGGCCAAACGTACGTTCCCAGGATGGGCCATCTTTCGTAGTTTCTTTGCTGGGCTTCATCAATGTATGCAACAATTGAATCAATCGCATATACAAGGTTATCGTTACTTAACTCATTTTGCCTCAAAGGTTCCCATCTTGTTTTGGCCAAATTTCTAAAATATGTATCTTCCATCAGCCGTTTCCACCAAAACATAATTCCCCAATCAACCGGCTCAACCATACTGTACAACCATCCAGTATGATCGATGCCAGGAGGCCAATAATCAACATTTGCATAACCCAGATTAAAATCCCATGCAGGTCCGGCAAAAAGTTTTCCTCCATCACTATCTTTCTCCTTATAAAAGTAGGTACTGTATCTGTAATTGTCAACTTCTTTAGATATTTCGTTCAATAGCATTTGATCAACAAATGAACCCGAATTAAGATACTTATTATAACCAATATTAGGATCAGTAAAGGATGGAAAGGTCATTGCGTTTTCAGTAAATAAAATATAGTCCTGAATATAATTTCTTTGCTGTGAAACAATATCCTCTGCACTGGGGTAATAAAATTGAAATGTAATATTCATAGCATCGGGGTACACGGGATTTGGAATAGATTTCCATCCATCGACTCCATAAACAAAACCCGGATCTATTTTATCAACTTTAACTATGTAACCTCCGGTGAGCTCATCACCTGTAATATCTTCAGGATTGAGTGTAGCAATACTCACCCTGTTTTCATCTTTTTTAATCTTCTCCATAAGAATGTAAACCCCTTTGTAATCATTGTTCACAATCACTTCACAAAAGGCCACTCTCGTGCAATAGGGATCAAGTTTACTTCCCATATAAAAGGTAATAAAATTCCTTAACATGGACTTATCGCTATACGGGGCATATAAAATCCAGTCGTTTTCTTCAGGCATACCCAGAAGTGGGACGTTAAAATTTTCACCTTGTTCATCCCGGGTTTCAAACCCATACGATTTCTTTGGGAACATTTGTGAGCTTTGGCCCCTTACTTCGATACCAATGTAACCGTTGTAATCGTTAGGCAGATCGTACTGGTTGTTCATATTTCCAATGCCATTGTCGATAATTCCCATGAAACCATCAATTTTGGGTTCATCAGGAATTTCTATTCCATACGTATTGATAATGACAATTGGAAGGTTCGAAGTCAAGCCGGTGTTCCCACTTGATACTCTTAATACATCATCAACATACCACAGATTGTCTGCAGTATTGCCCTGAAAATCCAGGAAAATTACCATCCTGACAAAATCCGTTGCCGTAGTTCCTGAAAAATCAAACTCCAGATCATCCCACTGACCGGGAATGGGAGTCAACTCAATCTCATGCCAGGAAGAATTATTACTATTTTCAAATTTCAGCAATACCGATCCGCCGGATGCCGGGGCCAATATTTTAAGTCTGTAAATTGGGAATTCAGTAAAGTTGATTGGGGCTGAAAAATCAGTATACATAAAATCATAAGGGTCTTCACTGGTTGTAATTTCAAAACAATTTGCGGAAGGGTTTACTCCCAGTTGATCCGGATTATCAACAAGCTGGCCGGTAGCACCATAAACTGACCATTCTACATTAATTCCATCCCAATTAGCAATCGTATCAATTACCTGTGATGAAACTACATTGGGAACCAATAAGAATAATAAATTTAAATAAACAAACCAAGCCTTACCCTTCCACCAAATAGATCTATTGTTCATCATATAACCTCCAGATAAATATTTATTGTCAAAATTAATTAAAAGATAGGACAATTCAGGATATTTAACAGAAATAGAACAATTAACAAAGCATTCCCTACCCTATTCGCCAAAAATTAAAAAGCCTGTAAATACATAAATATCTAATATTTATAAATCACCCTGCAGGCCAGGCAGCCCCATTGATTTTCGAACCAACTGCAACCAAGAAACTATTGATAGAATCCGGATGCAGGTTTTTTTGCGTCTTTATCCGGGCTGCTATTACATTAATTGCTACAATAACAGTAATTACAACATTTCGATACTTGATTGGAATAAAAAATTTTTCAATTCAATTTTAGCGTTTACAGGCCTTTTATCCAACAATCTGTTGATCATCAATCCATTCATTTTCTGTAACATAAATATTTAGAGGAATAAACACACCCTTCCGATTGTTCGTTATCCAAAGTCAAATACTTTGAGTATTATCCCGTCTCCGTGCTTTTATTTGAATAATTTTGATTGTTGTTGCCATTCTACAAAACATTGATAAACAAGGATAGTAAGAATTGGCAATTTATCGGCATTTCAATGGCAGAAATATGATTTAGGGAAAGACGTAATAAACAAAAAAACCAGCGTATTATATTGATAAACGCTGGTTTTCATCTGCGAACCCGAGAGGAGTCGAACCCCTAACCTTCTGATCCGTAGTCAGACGCTCTATCCAATTGAGCTACGGGTCCTGATGCAATATTGAATTACGATTTTGATTTCAAAATAAAAACAAGGACATCACAAAACCTAATGCGGCTGCAAAATTATAAAATAATCTCATTTTGCAAGTATTTTTCTCCAATTAATCTAATTTTGTGCTCCATAGAGAAAAACATTTTGAACAATAAAGTTAAAACGGCCCGTCTTTCAATCTTTTCAAATCTTTTTTTGATTGTACTTAAGTTGGTTGCAGGGGTATTAAGTGGTTCTGTAAGTATTATTTCGGAGGCCATTCACTCGATGATGGATCTTATTGCAGCAATCATAGCATTCTTTTCCGTTCGGATTTCCAGCCGTCCTCCTGATAAGGAGCATCCCTATGACCATGGAAAAATTGAAAACATTTCTGGTGTTGTTGAAGGATTGCTCATTTTAATTGCGGCGGGCTGGATTGTCTTTGAGGCCATTCAAAAGTTTACAAACAATGAGCCGGTTGAATTTCTTCTTCTGGGATTTTCTGTCATGGCAGTTTCCACATTGGTTAATTTTTTTGTTTCCAAACGGCTGTATAAAGTTGCAAAACTACATGACTCCATTGCGCTTGAGGCTGATGCTTTGCATTTAAAAACAGATGTTTATACATCTGCCGGGGTAGCCATAGGCATACTGCTAATTTGGATTACCGATTTGCATTTTTTGGATCCGATAATTGCCATTGTAGTTGCATTGATCATTCTCTACGAGGCAATTGTACTTATTAAAAATGCATTCAGGCCTCTGCTGGATACCAGTTTACCGGACAACGACATACAGACAATTCACACTACATTAAAGAATTATACTGGTGACTGCATTAATTATCACAAGTTCAGAACACGTAAATCCGGCGCCCAAAAGTATCTTGACTTCCATTTGGAAGTTCCGGAAAAGATGACAGTAAGGGAGGCCCACGATCTTTGTGACAATATTGAATATGAATTAAAAAACCGTATGGAACGATTGGATGTAAACATCCACATTGAGCCCTGTGGGAGGAATAAACAACCAAACCCATAATTCTTATGAACAAAGATGTATTTTTCGAGATTCCTGAACAGGTGACACAAATAATTTTGAAGTATTATCAACCGGGCTCATTGGCTTATAAATATTTCTATACCCATGTTGTAAAAGTTACCGAACTATCCATTAAAATTGCACGAAACAACCCCCATTTAGATTTGGATATGGATTACATCATTAAAGGCTCTATGCTACACGATATTGGGATCATCAAAACCAATGCCCCGGAAATTGGTTGCTACGGAAAACTACCATACATTGCCCACACCTACCCTGGAAGGAAATTCTTGAATTGGAAGGACTGGCTAATATTGCTCCTATCTGCGAACGACATGTTGGTACGGGATTGTCCGTGAAGGATATTATCGAATCGGGGTTTGAACTTCCACACCGCGACATGAAACCCATTACGATGGAAGAAAAACTTATTTGTTATGCGGATAAGTTTTATTCCAAATCTGAGAAGCATCTGACTCTTATAAAACCCCAAGAAAAGATAAGGAAGAAGATTTAAAGTATGGTGCAGATAAATTAAGGATTTTGAGAAATTTACTGACCTATTTGGGATTGATTACATTTATGATTAAAAAACCAACGGGAACCTCATCTTGCGATAAGATTCCCGCTCACTCTGCAATTACCGTAGCAATTGTTTTGTGCCAAGTTACGTTTATTGTGGTTCGCTCTTCCCGGACTTAGCCCTGCGACTTTGTCTTTCGAGAACCTGGATCCGTCTGGTTTAGCCGTTGCCGGCTTCCCTTTTTGTCACCGCAGCTTTTCTGTTCCCTTTGATTCATAACCCGTGCGGATTGTGATTCTCAGTTTGACTTCTGTCCGTTAAACCTTGCGGTTTAAGTTTTCAGATTCACCTGCCTTTCTCTGCCTGATTTGCCTTCCCGCCGCTCCGAAGAACTTTGTTTGTGCAGATCTGAATCTTCCGGGAAGTTCACTTGCGATTCCTTCCTTTCCAAACCACTTGATTTCAAGGCTGGCTTATATCGGGACGACAACCTAATGCCTTTCTCTCAATAAACCCGGGCAAATTTCCGTTTCACCGTTTCCGGTTTCCCGTTCCTTAACCCCTGACGATCCAAGCTAACCTTTTATCCCTCGCTTGGTGAAACAAAAGTACATTAAGCTACTACCCTAAGTCAAGTTTTTTGGGATAGAGATTTCCACACGATTTCAACAAGCTTTATTAACAATTGTTAATAAATAGATTATTTTAACTCAAATACCTTCTGCCCAAATAAATAGGTTGCTTCTATTTCAATACCTGGAATATTTGACAAGTCACACTTCATAATATCATCCGGAAGTATTACAAAATCAGCAACTTTTCCTGATTCAATACTTCCCTTTTGGTTTTCTTCGAAGGCTGCTTTGGCAGCCCATATTGTCATGCCCCGCAATGCCTCCACTCTTGACAAAGCATTTTCCATTTGAAACCCTTCCTCAGGAATGCCATCCAAATTTTTTGTGCTACCGCGGCATAGAAAGTTTTTAACGGATCAATATCCTCAATCGGAAAATCAGTTCCCAAAGGCATCCATCCATTTTCATCCAGTAATTGTTTGTAGGCATAAGCCCCTTTGATCCGCTCAGCCCCTACCCTGTCTTCTGCCCAATACATATCAGATGTGGCATGGGTGGGTTGAACAGATGGAATTATTGAATATTCTCCAAATAATTTAAAATCATCGGGATGGACAATCTGAGCATGTTCGATACGCCACCTTTTATCATTTTTACCCTTTAAAAATCCGGCATAGGTTTCCAGAACAAAACGATTCCCTTCATCCCCAATGGCATGGGTATTTACCTGGTAACCGTTTTCAAATGCAATCTGGCAATGTTTGTGGTAATATGCCGAATCATGCATAAACAACCCGTCATTTTTAGGATCATCTGAATAAGGCTCAATCATCTTAGCCCCTCGTGAACCCAAAGCCCCGTCAGCATAAAGTTTTATAGATCGCACTGAGAGCCGTTCCGTAATGTATGGCCCTTTTTTTACAAAATGATCAATGTTATCTTTAGCTGGAGAAAGCATTGCATTCACCCTCATCTTTAGCTCTCCTGTCTTTTGCATTTTATCCAACAACAAAACAATCTCTTTGTCAAGCCCGGCATCCGTAACCGAAGTCAGCCCCTTGGCAAAACAATTTTCCTGTGCCATTAGCAAAGCTTTTCTGTTAAAGGCTTCATCTGGTTCAGGAATAATTTTGAGATACCAGTTCCATTGCATTATCAATCAACACACCTGTTGGTTCATTTCCAACTTTAATAATATCACCACCATTTACTGCTGTCTGACTGTTAATCCCAGCCAATTCCATTGCTTTCGAATTTACAATAGCAGCATGGCCATCAATTCGGATAAGATAAACAGGATTTCCAGGAAACGCTTCATCTAAAAGCTCCTTTGTTGGAAACTCTTTCAGTGCCCAATCATTTTGATCCCAGCCGCGGCCTTCAATCCATTCCGTAGGATATTTTTCATAATGTTCTTTCAATCGTTCAACTACTTCCTCAAATGATCTCGTACCGACCAGGTCAGCCCTCTTTATCAGGTTGGTTCCATAACCATAAAAATGACAATGGGCATCATTGAAACCCGGATATACAGCTTTGCCATCAGCATCTATAGTAAGTTCGGCTTCATAATTTCCATTGATGGCCGAACTCGTTCCAACAGCAATAAATTTACCGTCCTTAACAGCAAAAGCTTCCTGAATGGCAAAAGCATCATCCACCGTATACACCCGGGCATTATAAACGATCAGATCAGCTTTCTGTTTTTGTACCCCACAAGCACTCATATATACTAATATTATGGTATAAACAATTGTTCTAAATTTCATAAAAACAGCTTTTAAGCAAAAATAGGTATTATTTAAGTAATTTTGCAAATGGTATTAACAGCCCGGTCTGTCGCTATACTGTTTATGCAGTAGAGAGGAAAGTCGGGACAACGCAGAGCACCGTACTTCCTAACGGGAAGGGTACGTCAGCTGACGGATACAGCAAGTGCCACAGAAAATAACTTCCCTCCTTTGCTGAGGCTTTGGAGGGTAAAGGTGAAAATGTGAGGTAAGAGCTCACGGGTTGTTATGGTGACATAGCAATCGGGTAAACCTTACGGGTTGAAAGGTCATGTATACCGGGGGTATTCGTTTCGTACGGATAAGAGGGCTGCTCGCCCGATCCCGGGGGGTTGACTGCTAAAGGTTTCGGGTGACCGGAATCGCAGATAAATGACAGAATTAAAACAGAATCCCGCTTATGAGGCTGTTAATACTCTTTTCGAAGTTCAAATATCAAGTACCAAAAAATCAAAGTGAAAAGTTGTTTATGTAGTAGAATTGTTTTGAGGTACTTTGTAATTTTTACGTTGATTATTTGATATTTTGCATTCTGATTAGCTGATATTAACTCGCAGCAATTGGCATGGGGTTTTTCACTTTCTCTTTCAGCAATGCAAAATCTACCACTTCAATCATCTGGTCGACAAAGTGAAACGTCAATCCCTCACGGTACACATCTTTAATATCTTCAATGTCCTTTCTATTCTCTACTGACAACACTATATCTTTTATCTTTGCCCGCTTGGCAGCCAGGATTTTTTCCTTAACGCCACCTACAGGCATTACTTTCCCGCGAAGTGTTATCTCTCCGGTCATAGCCAATTTCGAACGAACCTTTCTTTGTGTAAAAACTGAGGTCAACGCTGTAAACATGGTTATTCCTGCTGAAGGGCCATCTTTTGGAGTTGCGCCCTCCGGAACATGAATGTGAACATTCCATTTTTGAAATACATCAGGATCAATTCCCAGCAAATGGGCATGCGATTTTAAATACTCCAGAGCAATGGTAGCAGATTCTTTCATTACATCACCCAGATTACCTGTTAAGGTCAGTGTTCCTTTCCCTTTACTAAGGCTTGTTTCAACAAATAATATTTCCCCTCCCACAGCTGTCCAGGCAAGGCCCGTTACAACTCCAGCAACATCAATTTTCAATTCTCGATCGCGCTGATTCTGTGGTAAGCCAAGCAATTTATATAGATCTTCTTCGCTTATCTTTTTATTGTAATCAATTTCCTCAACAATAAATTTAACCCGTTTTCTGATTATTGATGCAATATTTTTTTCCAACCGTCTAACACCTGCTTCACGGGTATAATCACTAATGATCTTTTCAAGAATATTCTTTGTGAAAGTAAGTTGGTTTCTTTTAACACCATGCTCCTTCAATTGTTTTGGGATTAAATGGCGTTTGGCAATTTCCACCTTTTCTTCCATCAAGTAACCACTTATATCAATTACTTCCATCCGGTCAACCAATGCCGGATGAATCGTACTTAGGGTATTTGCAGTAGCAATGAACATAACTTTAGAGAGGTCAAAATCAACCTCCAGGTAATTGTCATGAAAAGCAACATTTTGCTCAGGATCAAGAATTTCAAGCAAAGCAGCTTGTGGATCTCCACTGAAATTTGCCCCAAGAACCTTATCAACCTCATCAAGCACAAAAACAGGATTTGCCGATTTAACTTTCTTTAGGTTTTGCATTATTCTGCCTGCCATTGCACCAATATAGGTTTTTCGGTGACCTCTCAATTCCGATTCATCCCTGACGCCCCCCAGAGACATGCGTATATATTTTCTATCAAGTGCCCGCGCAATGGACTTACCCAGTGAGGTTTTACCCACACCCGGAGGGCCAACCAGGCATAAAATCGGAGCCTTTAGATCATTCTTAAGTTTGATGACAGCAAGGTGTTCTATAATTCTTTCTTTCACCTTCTCAAGTCCAAAGTGATCTTCATCCAAAATTTTCTCTGCCCTCTTCAGGTCAAAATTATCCTTTGAAAATTCATTCCAGGGTAATTCAGTAAAAAACTCCAGGTAATTCATCTGAACTGAATAATCAGGAGATTGGTGATTCATCCGCTGAAGTTTGTTCAATTCTTTCTCAAAAACCTCTCCTATGCTCTTCGTCCATTTTTTACTTTTTGCCTTTTCCTTTAAGTCATTCACATCCTGAATTCCAGGAGCATCACCCAGCTCTTCCTGAATGGTTTTGATTTGCTGGGATAAAAAATAATCACGCTGCTGCTTATCCAGGTCAATCTTAACCTTATTCTGGATCTGATTCTTTAATTCAAGCATCTGTAGCTCACTGGTCAGAGATGTCAGTACCATTTGAGCGCGCTCGTGAAAATCCGAAATCTCCAATAAATTTTGCTTCTCCTGAATTTCTATATTCAAATTGGAAGAAACAAAATTCACCAGAAAAATAGGGCTTTCAATATTTTTAATTGCAAAAGCAGCATCCGAAGGAATGTTTGGGGATTGCTTTATAATTTGCATTGATAAATCCTTAAGGGAGGCAATTAAAGCATTGAATTTGGAGTCCCTGTCAAAATTCTCAATTTTATCATATTCAGCAATTCTTGCCTTGAAATAAGGATCTGACTGGATAATCTCCAACAATTGAAACCGCTTTTTACCCTGAATAATTGCCGTTGTATTGCCATCTGGCATTTGCAAAATCTTAATGATATTGGCTACAGTTCCAATCTGGTGCAGGTCATCGATGCCAGGTTCTTCTATTTCAGCATCTTTCTGTGCAATAACACCAATCAGCTTTTTATCGCGATAGGCATCTTTAATAAGTTTGATTGACTTGTCTCTGCCAACCGTAATTGGAATTACAACACCGGGAAACAAAACAGTATTTCGCAATGGAAGGATAGGAAGCGCTTCAGGTAGCTTTTCAGCATTTATTAAATCTTCATCTTCAGCGGACAATAGCGGGATGAATTCTGTTTCGCCATCCAGCATATCCGAAATCATAAAAATACTTTGATAGTTTATCTTCATATCGTTTTTAAGGTCATAATGACAGGTAAAAGTCCTGAATCAATTTGCTCATAATCCTGGCTATCTATTAACCAAATCAAAAGCAATAAGTTACAAAAAACCTTGACTATTTTAAACTTGAGATCGTGTAGGGGCAATTTGTATGCCAAAAGCATTAGAGGTTTCTATTTTCTGCCGTTTGTTCATATACGTTCATCAACAACTCCCTTTCAATATTGTCAAAATCTATACCTCGCCGGGCAAACATTGCTTCGGCAACTTTAATAGCCTTTTTGATATCGTATATTTTAAATCCGGAGGTACTTCCCCACGAGAAGGAAGGGATGAAATTCCGATGAAAACCAGCTCCAAAAATATTAACGTTCACGCCAATCACCGTTCCGGTATTGAACATGGTATTAATTCCGGTTTTTGAATGGTCACCCATGATCATTCCACAAAACTGAAGGCCGGTCCCTACAAATGTTTTCTGAGTATAACTCCAGAGTTTCACCTCATCGTATGAATTCTTCAGATTTGAATTGTTGGTATCGGCTCCAAGATTGCACCATTCTGCAATAACCGAATTCCCGATAAATCCATCGTGTGCCTTGTTCGAATAACCAAAGAAAACAGTGTTATTAACTTCACCCCCAACTTTGCAATAAGGCCCCAGGGTAGTTGGCCCATAGATTTTAGCAGCCATTTTCACAACAGCATGTTCACACATAGCAAAAGGTCCGCGGATAACAGCATTCTCCATAATTTCGGCATCTTTTCCAATATAGATCGGACCGGTTGAAGCATTCAGTATGGAGAACTCAACCTTAGCGCCTTTTTCAATGAAAATGTTATGCTCGTCAACCACCCTGTTAGTAGCGCTAATTTTCTGGCTTTTTCTTTTTTGAGTAATTAATTCGAAATCCGCTTGAAGTGCTTCTCCATTTTTACTGAAAATATCCCAGGTATCATTGATTTTTAAAAATTTGGTTTGAGTTTCTATTTCATCAATACCGGAAAT
This sequence comes from Bacteroidales bacterium, assembly GCA_041393255.1. GTDB lineage: Bacteria > Bacteroidota > Bacteroidia > Bacteroidales > JAADJA01 > JAADJA01. The sequence continues at coordinate 69,292 of JAWKKM010000006.1, forward strand.
ATCCACTTCACCTGACTCATCAAGATCTTCCGCTTTTAAATGAAGGGCTACAATTGTTTCTTCGGTGACAAGCGCATAATTGGGCTTGAGGGATTGAATTTCCTTAACCAATTCCTTGTTTGGGCATACCGACCCATTGATCAGGATATTATTATTATCCTTCACAATTGGAAATTTCGCACTCAAATAGGTTTCCGTTAAAGTTGATGTTTTTGTGTTCAACATTTTCTCCCACTTTTCCCTGATGGTTAATATTCCGATTCGGATATCAGCAATTGGCCTTAAAAAGGTCAAGGGTAATAAATTATTTCTACTCTGATCGTCAAACAATATATAGTTCATATAAAAGCTTTGGTATTAATTTAATAAAATGTTAAAAATCAGGACACAATATTACATAATAATCTTGAAACCATTTAAACTTTTTGACAATTTTTAAAAAAAAAGCCCTTATTAAGAAATAAGAGCTTTCATTGGATAAAATATCTTTAATCGTTCTATTTTCTATTCTCTAAATGTTTCTGATACCTGTTCTTAAACTTATCAACACGTCCTGCAGTATCAACAAGTTTCATCTTACCAGTAAAAAATGGATGTGAAGTGTGTGAAATTTCCAATTTAATCAATGGGTATTCCTGGCCATCTTCCCACTTAATAGTTTCTTTCGATTTCGCTGTTGAACGGGTAATAAACGTATAATCGTTAGACATATCTTTAAAAACCACGTACCTGTAATCTGTTGGGTGAATATCTTTTTTCATTACAATTTTATTTTAATTTTCGGGAGTGCAAAAGTATATGTTTCATTCTTAAAAACAAAACAAAATTAAGTTTAATTTTTCTAAATGGAATTCATAAATAATATACCAACCTCTATTTAAGCACAAGAATTGGCTAAAATTAAAATTAAGTTCGAAATTTTTATAGTTTTAGAGATTCAAAATCTTAATGAAAAACAAATACTAAATTCAAAAATAAGATGGATATAAAAGCATTTTTCACACTGTCGTATGGTTTGTTTGTCATCAGTTCGAAACATGGTGACAAAATGAATGGATACATTGCAAACACAGCATTTCAGGTTACAGCCGAACCGCCCAAACTGGCTATTAGTTGCCACAAAGACAACCTGAGTTCCGAAATCATTTTAAAAAGTAAAGGATTTTCAATTTCGGTTTTGGAAAAAGAAACCCACCCTGATTTGATTGGTTTGTTTGGTTACAACTCCGGAAAAGACAACAACAAATTTGTTCAAACCAATTATAAACTGGGAAAGACCGGAATGCCCATAGTACTTGATAACACGATTGCATATTTCGAGTGTGAAGTTGTGGATGTAATTGATGTGGGAACACATTATTTGTTTATTGGCCAGGTTGTTGAAGCTGAATCGCTTAACGATAATGAACCCATTACCTATGCATATTATAGGAATGTTAAAAAGGGGATGGCTCCTAAAAATGCACCAACCTATATTGATAAATCAAAGCTAGAAGATGAAACAAAACCGGTAAAAGAAACTAATGAAGCTGGAAGTCAAAGATTCGTATGCGAAGTATGCGGTTATGTGTACGATCCGGAAATTGGGGATGAATATCAAAATATACCACCCGGTACACCTTTTTCTGAACTGCCTGAAGACTGGGTATGCCCCATTTGTGCTGCAGCCAAGTCAGATTTCATATCGGAAAATTAATAATTTTGATTAAAGGTAAAAAATCAGCTACTGGTTTAAAGGGATATTTATTCTATTTGGGATTTCAGAAAATATCAAGAATTTTAATTTCCCTGCCCCTGAAATCAAATACATCTCCTTTTCAAGCCTTTCATTGCGAGTAAAGGGGACTTTTGTAGATATCATAAAATACATCATTATCCAGCATTATTTTACCAAGGCTTACCGAAACAAAAACTTGCTGTAAATCAGTAATAACGACACTCCCAAAAGAAACCAACTGGTGCTTAATCGAAAGATCGATTTTATTGAGGGTTTCGAGCATATCAAGTTCAACTTTAAGTTGCTGGGCATACATATCTCTCTTACCAATAAGCTGCATCTGATAGGAGTCGAAAACATCGCTTTGCTTGCACCGTATTCGTTGGCTCCCACTTGTGCATCACTTCCAATAACATCTTCAATTGTCCTGACTTTCTCAAGGTGAAACTCCATACACCTGTCAAAGATTTTTTTCTTCAGTAAAGGGTTATCCATCTTAAACATAGCCTGATAATTTATCAAATATAATGAATTTTAACGCAATTTGCAATTGAATATTTCAACAATTTTAAGAATTTTGCACGTGTTTATTTAATCTAAAATTTCCCAGATAATGACAGAAATTCCAAATCATCCGGTATACCATAAAAACGTTATAGAGATGTTAACAGTTGCCAACGACTTTTGTTTAACCATGGACAAGTCGGGAGAGATGTCCAAAACCGCACTTATGAACTATTTGCAAAAAATAAGCCCTTTGCTCTACATTAAAGGTTCATTGCTACCAGAGATAGAGGTAAGCAACCCGGACGCCAATGAACGATTTCTGACCGAAGAAAAATGGGAATGGCTGTTTAATGAATTAAGAAAGAAATTTGGGAATAATGATGAGTTTTGGTACGTAGACAGTCTTGAAAAAAACCAACCCGACCCGATAAAGGGGAGCATGGCTGAATATTTCACCGACATTTATCAGGACATGAAAGATTTTCTTGAACTATATCAAAAAAGTTCGCTCGCTGCAAAAGAAAACGCGGTGCATGAATTAAAAAGATCGTTTGAGAAAAGATGGGGTTACAGAAATGTTGTAGCACATAAAGCCCTGCATTATGTTTTAATGAATAATACACAAAATGAAGAGCTTTTTGATTATCCTTCCATTTTTTAGGTTCTTAGGATATTGTACAAGCCTGGATGAAGATTTTAATCGTAGGGAGCAGTAATTTTGTGAAGGGAAAAAATTCCTACTGTATTAAAATCTCCATTGCTTGCAATAGTTTTCTTCTGTTTATGGGTTTACTAATATAGCCATCACAACCAACCTCAAGGCTTTTCTGGTGGTCGTCGGCCATTGCATAGGCCGTTTGAGCGATCACCGGAATTGAATTTTTTATTTCTTTTATCCTTCGGGTGGCTTCAAAACCATCCATTTCAGGCAATTTAATATCCATCAGGATCAAATCAAAGCCCTGGTCTTTCTTTATAACCTCAACTGCTTCGCGGCCTGAACGAGCCAGAAAGATCTCAACTTTAGTTGATTTTAAAACCTCCTTAAGGTAAACATAGCTCATTTCATCATCTTCAACGATCAAGACTTTTTTACCTGCCCATTTATACCTAGTCTTAATCTCCTTTGCTGTAATTGGCTTGTCTGTTCCCGGCACAGGCAGGATTGCCTCGGGCAGTGTAAAATAAAATTCCGACCCAACCCCATATTCGGATTCAAACCAAATTTTGCCCATCGACATCTCAACAATATGTTTTGCAATTGTAAGCCCCAATCCGGTTCCGCCAACCAATCGTGAAATATCATGCTCAATCTTAAAAAATTCATCGAATATTAAACCTTTCATCTCATCCTCGATACCGGTACCAGTATCTTTTACAAAAAATACGATATCCCTGTTTCCCGAATCTGTCTGATCTTCTTTTGAGAGTTTACATCCGATTTCAATATATCCTTTCTCGGTAAATTTTATGGCATTTCCGATCAGGTTTTCCAAAACCTGCCTTAACTTCTTGGGATCAGCATTGATAAGATTATTGGCTCCAACATTTATATTCAAGCGCAACTCAACTTGCTCGCGCTGTCGGAACAACTCGTCATTCTTGAAATAGTCATAAATTTCAGTCATGAATTTTGCAATCGAAAAATCTTCCCTTTTAATTGCTATCTGATCTGACTCTATCTTTGAATAATCAATTACATCATCCACAATTTTCAATAAGGACTTTCCACACGATTTAATAATATTAATAAAATTATCTTTTTCTTCTGCAGCAATCCCATTCTCTCTCAACAATTCTGAAAAGCCAAGTATCCCATTAAGGGGGGTTCTGATCTCGTGACTGATATTGGACAATACGGAGGGGTTGATATTTACTCTGGAAGAGATTGGTTTCAAGGAATCTTTTGCACCCTTAGACTTTAAAACATGTATTTCTTTCTTAAGCTCTTCGTTGACATTATTCAGTTTATCAATCCTTTCCCTCAATTTGTTTTCAAAAGCAACATTCAAGCTTTTCAATTCTTCAAGCATTGTCAGTTTATCCAATTTCTCAATGGCCATATGAATAACCTGCTTAACTACTAAACTCATACTTGCAAGGCTTTGGAAGTAGGGTTTGCTTTCCGCAAAAGCAAAAAAGCCAAAAGGAATATATAAACTTTGAAAAGGGAATATGGATACAATATATGGTTGCATGAATGAATTATCAACTAGCTTTAATCCTTCTAATTCAAATTGATCCTGATTGAGAAAGATGGGGCCAACTTTTAGTTTGCTGATCAGTTCAGGAGATAAATCCAATAGGCATGAACTAAATTCTTCACCCGTTTGAGCAGAATATGAGCTAAGGAGAAATTGTTCGTTATTACTAATACGACAACAAATACTGTAAGGGACTTCACGGATGGCAGCAATTCGTTCGAGCAGGCTAAAAAAGAGTTCATCGCGGTTGCCGGCCTGATGGATTGTATCTGAAACAAGCCAAAGCAAAAGCCTTTCCTCCATCAGCTCTGCTTTCAGATTGTTTTGTTTTTCAAGAAGCTTAATCCTTAATTTAAGCTCATTAAATATCGAATCCTGATTAATGGCCATTCTTAAACCTACCTCCATTACCAAGGGAAATAATAATATCAGAGTATTGATACTCATCTAAATTACATTTCTACCTCTCTACAATCGAATTACAATTCTCCCCTTTTAAAAAAATTGAATCCTATTTATTCCCATTAAGGCGATTAAGTAGAAATTACAAGGTAGAAAAAACTGCTCACCGGATAGTTGACAAATATAATTCCATAATATTTATACATTCATATTTATACCGCATAAACATCGCTAAACCTATACTTTATGCAATATCATAAAAGTTACTAACGCAAATTAATTAAAAACTATTTTGGGAGTCGAGTTTCATTTTGGCAAACTATGTCCACATATTGGAAAAGCATGAAACAAAGTCAAATATTCATCGATGTTAAATCGAACGCTTCAGTCACATTAATTTTCTGAGTATGATACATACATTCTTCTACTTTTCCGCAAATTATTAATGTTGGCTATAAATCAACAAAAAAGATTTTAAAGCCTATTTATAACACGAATAAATTAGTTCTGAAAATTCTGATTAAAACCAAACCCTTACTACCTCTTCAAATCATGAAAAAAATAGGTTACCAATAACAAGCAAAATTTATAAACTGAAAATCTAATTCTAAATTAAGTTTAACTTCATATGTTATTAAATTTTGCAATATTTTTGCTCAATTTAAATTAAGTCTAAATTAACATCAATGACATTATTCGATCTGGAGCAAGGCGAAAAAGGGATCATTACCAAAGTCCGCGGCAGGGGAGCATTTCGGAAACGGCTTACGGAGATGGGATTTATCCGGGGGAAGGTTGTTACGGTCATTAAAAAAGCTCCTCTTAAAGATCCGATCGAATACAACATTCTGGGCTATGAACTGTCTCTCCGCCAGAGTGAAGCAAAACTCATTGAAGTCATCACTGCCAAGGATGCTACCAACTTCAAAGAAACCGATAAAAAATTCGAAGGCACTATAGACGAAAAACTGCTAAAAATATCCGCAAAAGAAAAAGGAAAAGTCATTGATATTGCCCTTGTAGGAAATCCCAACTCGGGTAAGACAACCATATTTAATTATGCCTCCGGTTCGAAAGAACATGTTGGAAATTATAGTGGAGTAACTGTTGATTCAAAGCAGGCAAAATTCAAATTGGACGGATATACTTTCAACATCATTGACTTACCAGGCACGTATTCCCTGACAGCCTATTCTCCTGAAGAATTGTATGTCCGAAAATACATTCTTGGCTTTCACCCGGACATTGTCATTAACGTTATTGATGCATCTAACGTTGAGCGAAACATGTACCTGACAACACAACTTATTGATATGGATATCAAAGTTGTTGTGGCTTTAAACATGTTTGATGAACTTGTGGAAAAGGGCGATAAGTTCGACTACGAATCATTGGGCAAAATGATTGGAATACCTATTGTTCCGACTGTTGGGTCAAAAGGGACAGGAATTACAGAACTGTTCAGAAAAATTATTGAAGTTTACGAAGAAAAGGATCCCACAGTAAGGCACATCCATATCAATTACGGAAAAGGCGTTGAAGATTCCATTCAGATAATACAGAATGAGATCAGAAAAAATAAAGGGTTGGCTGATCGGGTTTCTTCGCGCTTTTATGCCATTAAACTTTTGGAAAAAGATAAAGGCGCATACTTTTCGTTGTCCCGAACGAAGAACTACGTCGAGATAAAATCCATTGCAGAAGCTCAAGCCCAGAAACTTGAGTCGCTCTTTAACGAAGATAGTGAAACATTAATTACGGATGCAAAATATGGATTTATCAACGGTGCCCTGAAAGAAACTTTTCAACCAAGCAAATTCAAAAAACGGCTTAAAACCGATACCGAAATAATTGACACCTTCATCACTCATAAAATCTTTGGGTTTCCAATATTTATCTTCTTTTTGTGGCTGATGTTCCAGGCAACTTTTAATCTCGGGGAATATCCAAAACTGTGGATTGAAAAATTGGTTGGGTTGACCGGCCAGGGAATGGGAATGCTCCTGCCCGATTCAATGATCAAAGATTTAATTATTGATGGAATCATAAAGGGCGTTGGCGGAGTTATTGTTTTTCTACCCAATATTCTCATTCTTTTCTTCTTCATTTCATTTATGGAAGATGCAGGGTACATGGCCCGCGCAGCGTTTATCATGGATAAACTAATGCACAAGATAGGCCTTCATGGCAAATCATTCATCCCCCTTATAATGGGTTTCGGATGCAATGTGCCGGCAATCATGGCAACACGGACGCTTGAGAACAAAAATGACCGCTTACTTACCATGCTTATCAATCCATTTATGTCGTGTAGTGCCCGTCTTCCGGTTTACATATTAATTATCGGAGCTTTTTTCCCCGGAAGTGAAGTAACCGTATTATTCTCCGTATATGCAATTGGGATTGCCTTTGCCATATTTTTTGCTATTCTTTTCAAGAAAACCATTTTCAAATCGAAAGAAGCCCCCTTTGTAATGGAATTGCCACCTTACAGGTTACCAACCCTAAAAACTACCCTTCGTCATATGTGGTACAAAGGATCGCAATACCTGCGAAAAATGGGTGGAGTTATTCTAATTGCATCTATGTTGATATGGGCACTCGGTTACTTTCCAAGAAACTCAAAAAAGGCAGAGGAGTTTAATCAAAAAATAGTTGATACTGAAATTAATTATGTTAATGCACTTTCTGATTTACCAAAAGATTCCGAAGCATACCAAAAAATGTCCGAAGCAAAGAATACAGCAATTGAGCAATTGAATACAGAAAAATACCACTTTTTGCAGGAAAACTCATTTATTGGAATAATTGGTAAATATATAGAACCCGTTATGAGGCCATTGGGTTTTGATTGGAAAATGAGTGTTAGCCTGCTGGCAGGAGTTGCGGCTAAAGAAGTAGTTGTGAGCACCATGGGAGTATTATACCAGGTAAAAGATGACAAAAGCAGTATAAATGAATCTTTACAAAACAAACTCCAGAGTATTACTTATACCGATGGGGACAAAGCCGGACAAAAGATTTTTAATCCTGTTGTGGCTTTTTCGTACCTCATGTTTGTTTTATTGTATTTTCCCTGTGTAGCAGTAGTTGCAGCCGTTAAAAAAGAATCAGGCAACTGGAAATGGGCATTGTTTATTATTACTTATACTACAGCAATTGCTTGGTTAATTGCCTTTTTGGTTAACCAAATTGGTAATGTTATTTTTTAACACACCATGAAACCTTTATTCTAATCTTCTGCTATACTTTATTAATCTTATGATGGGTTATTTCCTATTGAGCAATTATTCATGGCCGAAATCATAACCTTTTTAATTACATTCAGTATAAATAGTTTGTTTTCATATATTTTATTTTGAGATTTCAAACCAATGTTATACTTTTGACTTATGTTGATCAAATATAAAATACATTTTTCCTAACTTAATAAAATTATTTAAAATGAAAAAGATCATTTCAATTATCGTATTACTGTCTATGACTGCAATTCTTGTTTTAAACCAGTCTTGCAAGAAGGACAAAGAAGAAGACGACAACAATAACAACAACAATCCTTCTGTCACTGACAATGTTCCGCCATTGATTGTAATTACCAGCCCAACGGCTGATTTTTCGTATTTGGCAATGACCAACACCATTAACATTTCGGGAAGTGCAAGCGATGACAAAAACCTAAACAAAGTACTTTGGTCAAATAGCAGCGGACAAAACGGGACAGCAACAGGGACCAATGACTGGACTGTTGAAAACCTCACTTTAACAAATGGTGATAACCTCTTCAAATTCATTGCCTTTGATGAAGCCAATAATACGGATACAGCAACACTGTTGGTAACCTACAATGAATTTTTCACTTTTACCGGAGTGCTTACTATCAATCCGGGGGGATTTTTTGTAAATGCCAATACAGATGTTAATTTCAGGATTCCTGTATTGAACAATCCAAACCTCGTTGAAAATAGCGTAAAACTAATTCGAGTTGACCAACAAGGCAATGTTCTTGAAGAATATGGAGAAATGTATGATGATGGGGATCTCTACCACGGGGATGATATTCAAGGTGATGGTGTATATAGCTGCCTACAATCATTTTATGAATCCACACCATCACAAATCTATATGCGGGTTCAGGTTACCACCAATGAATCAACAGGTGAAGTAAATTCTTATTCTGAAGTTGGTCAGGTTTCGGTAGTTGACCAAATTCCTGAAACCACAGTGCAAGAGATCACGGACATTCAGTTAGCAGCCGATCAAAAATTCCAGGAAGTCTATGCCAGTTCGGGAATGGAAGAAGCCATCAGCCAAACCATGGATTATCTTGATCAGCAATCATTGGTTATTGCAACAGCACAGACTGCATCGGGTGACATCTGGATGGAATTCGACTATGGCCTGGAAGGGATGATTCTTACCAACGAAGAAGGCGACGAGGGTGGTAGTTCCGGAGCAAAGGAAAGAGGAACCACTGCAACAGTTCCTTTATCGAAGCAAATCCGGGGTACGAACAGTCCGTCTATGTACCAAACTAAGGATGACGACAATATCGTACTTGATAAGGATGTAATGCTGTTCGCACCAAACTGGGTAGAATTCAACTCCTGGGGTACAGAATTTTTGGATGGATTAAATACCCTCATTGCAGATTCAGATTGTCCGAATTTCAACATTGATTATTTAAAGAATGAAGCCGCAGACCTAACCGCATTAAGAACGCTTTCAGAATACGGATTGATTGTGATTCATACACATGGTGGACTTGATAAAGCGAACAATGTTATATTCCTGACCGGTGATGAAGTGGGTTATGACCTCACGGAAATCCTTGACTGGGCGTTGGGAAACATTATGTCAATTCCTTTTAAAGGGAAAAATCTTTGGGCTGTTAAACCTTCATTTATCAGCACTTATAATGACAATTATCCGAACTCTATTGTTTATAATGGTTCATGCGAAAGTTCTCACAACAATACCATGTCGGATGCATTTCTTAACAAAGGGGCAAAAACTTATTTTGGTTTTTCTGAAACGGTTAAATCATGGTTCGACAGGGATATGGCAAACCAGCTTTTCCCCGAGTTAATTACCAATGGTAAAACGACAGGTGAAGCATTTGTTGCCGGCCAACATGACAATAACGTACCACCCGCTTATTTTACCATGAAAGGTAGTTCTCAAATAAAATTCACATCAGAGTTTGTAAATGGTGATTTCGAAGAAGGTAGCTTGTCGGGATGGGGAGTCATGGGAGATGGACGAATAATTACTCAATTGGGATATATTGCACCTTATGGAGGAGGCTTCATGGGCATTATCTCAACAGGGCTTGGTTACACTTTAGAAATGGGCTCCATTAATCAAAACTTCTGTGTTCCGGAAGATGCAACCACACTAAGTTTATATTGGAACTTCCTGTCGGAAGAATTCCTGGAGTATGTAGGATCTCAATACCAGGATTATTTCAAAGTTTCTTTGGTGGATGATGCCGGTAACGAACATGTGTTGTTTTATAAAACCATCGATGAAATCAATGCAGAATATGGTGTCAGTCTTGTTTCACCCGAAATTGTTTTCGATCAGGGAGATGCCTATGGAACGGGATGGCAGTTTTCGAGCTTCGATATCTCGGCATATGCAGGCCAGGGTGTAACGCTGGTATTATCCTCCGGTGATGTGGGTGATAGTATTTTCGATACAGTAATATTGCTTGATAATATTGCCGTTCAATAATATGTTTATTAAAGTTTTAACAATAATTTTTTATATTCAATCGGTTATGATCGCCGGATGCCATTCAGCACAAAACAAGGAAGCATCCGGCGATCAATTGCCGGTTATTATCTATAATGGGGAAACGCAGGATTTGAGTGACGAAAAGACAATTGAATTGTCTGAAAAGTTAGATTTTATAGCAACAGGTTGTGATGATTTTTACGAATTGATTGTTACCAGCAAGCTGATCGAAGAGCTTAAAAACAAAGAAAAGTATATTGAAATTGTTTATCCCCAGCCACAATCCATGTCCTTCGGGAAATTTAGCGAGTACGAACTAAGCAGGATTTTCATCCCTTTGTCGGGAAAATATGCGTCCTCGGGACAGGTAACTTTTTTTTATGGCACTGCTGATTATTCCAATACCCCATTTTCAAATTCAAAAGGTTTAGATACCTTAGTTCCATTCCTTATATCAATTGTTCATTAGTTATCCCGGGCAATCGTGTTACAGAATGATTTTTAATGTTAAAACATCGGTATTGACAACAGCTATTTCTCTGACCTCAAGGCATCAATGGGTTTTATCCGAACAGCGCGGCGGGCAGGAATAAGTCCGGCTAGTGCACCTGCCAGAATCAGAACAAGCAGTGCTGTGACAGCTATATTAAAATCAACTTCCGGACGCTTGAACATTTCATTATCTGCCCCAAATTCAATCAATGCATAATTAATGGCTTCAACAAGCCCCACACCCATTACCAAACCCACATAACCCGCAATGGTAGTAAGAAAAACGGACTCAATAACGATCTGGCTCATGATGTTCCAGGGAGTTGCACCAATGGCCCTTTGAATTCCAATTTCGTTTGTGCGTTCTTTTACGATCACAAGCATGATATTACTAATACCAATTACACCGGCCAACAGAGTACCAATACCAACAATCCAAATCAACCCGGATATTCCTGCAAACAAACCTCTCATTTGCTGAAAGTTTTCCTCCAAATTAAAATGCCCGAAGGCTTCCTCATCGTCCGGGTGAATGGAATGCCGCTGAGCAAGAAATTTCAAGGTTTTTTCTTCCACCTCTGAAGCAGGTACATTTTCGATGGATGTAATGGAGAACCATCCAACCACATCGCCGTAGTTATAGGTTTTTTGCAATGTTGTGAAAGGTATGAAGATGGATTGTTCCTTTTCTCCACCAAAACTGATATTGGTATTCAGCGGAACAAAAACACCTACAACCTGAAAATATACTCCCTGGATTTTGATGTATTCGCCAATGGGATCTTCATCGGGTTCAAATAAGATTTCACGAACCCGGGTTCCAATTACAGCGACTTTTCTTTTGTCCGCAATATCAATTTCATTGATAAACCGACCCTCAATAATATCCATGGGATCAATTTTATTCCACTGAGGATAATCCCCATAAATTGAAAATGCACCTACTCTATCATTTCTTACTGTATTGTTATTTCCATCCCCTCTTGACCAACCCTGCAATTTTGGAGAGAGGTATTCAATTTCAGGAATGTTATCCCGCAGGGCCTCAATATCATCATTCCTGAAGTTAAACCTTCGACCTCTTGGAAATCCTTTATAGGGAATTGTAGTTTGATTGGTCCAGACAAAAAAACTATTCGTAGCAAATTTCCCCATACCAGATGTGACACCATTTTCCAAACCAGCACCAGAGCCAAGCATAATGATCAGCATAAATATCCCCCAGAACACTCCAAAAGCAGTCATAAACGTGCGAAGTTTATTCTTTTTCAAAGTGTGAAATATTTCCTGCCAGCGATCCCTGTCAAACATACTTTAAGGAATTAATGCGTCAAGGATTCAATGCTTGAATGTGTCGATGATTCATTGTTACAATATTTCATAAGTGATACTATTTAGTGTTCTGATAAGTTGAGTTTTTTGCTTTTGATACAATTTTATTGATCTCTTGTGCTTCAATTAAGAGCCTTTCAAGTTCTTTCTTATCATTTGATAGGTTTGTATCTTTAATTAATTCTAACCAATATTCCGATTCATCAGCCTCTTCAGCAACGATACATATTTTACTAAAAAATTCATTTTTTGATCCTGCTTTACAAGCCGCTCTATAGTTTGCTCCTGTTGATGAAGAAGATTTCACTAATTGATAAGTTATAACAGAAGAGGCTTTACAATCTTTTAATGAATCACAAAAATTTATTACATCTGCAGCAAATTTCTTTGTTCTGTTTTTCATTTTTGTAATAAAAACTTCTTTTTCTGTCATGTCGGTATTTTTAATAAGAGTTAATTATATCATTTAATCATTGACGCATTTTCGAATTTAGTTATTCATCCCTCAATGCTTCAACCGGTTTGATTGCTGCTGCTTTTCTTGCCGGGATAAAACCTGCGATCATACCTGCAATAATCAACAAGATGGTTGCGCTGATAGCTACACCCAAATTCGCATCCGGGTTTCTGAAAAACTCAGTCTCAACATGCGGAGAGATCAGTTCCAAAAGACTAACCCCCAACACGAGCCCGAAATACCCAGCGAAGCCTGTGATAAAAACAGCCTCCTGCATGATAAGTAAAACGATGGAAAGAGGAGTAGCGCCCATCGATTTTCTTATTCCTATTTCTTTGGTTCGCTCCTTTACTGCAATCATCATTATATTGCTAACACCTACAATCCCTGCTATGATGGTACCGATACCAATAACCCATACAAACATTCGAATGGTTGCGAATAAGTCCTGGAATTGTTTGAACTCTTCCAGGCCATTCCAGATAAATACATTGCCCGTGTTCATCTTCCTTATCAAAATTATGCCGCTGTGCCAGTTTTGTGCGGATTTCATCCTCCATTCGCTCACTTTCACCAACATCACTGGATGCAACGGTAACTGCCATGGTGCTTACCCTGTCACGGTCCATAAATACTTTTTGGGCGGTTGTAATCGGAATATAAGCGATTCTGCTGGTTGTCCTTGGCCATCATCATCCTCAAAAATGCCTACTACTTTAAAGAATTTCTTTACCTTAATATATTTACTAAGAGCATCTTCCCTTTAAAAGGCATCCCTAACAGCTATTCCAATTGTTGCAACCTTTAAATTTTGACTTATGTCAAACGGGTTTATGAAGCGAACCTTCAAGCATTAACCTCTCAATAACTCCATAATCAGGATGTACGCTTCGAATATCAAAATTTCCATATTCATTTTTGTAAGAAATGGTATTATCACCCCATACATGTGTTCGGCCGGCAATTACCCACGCCATCAACATTGTTTTTGATGGTATAGTAGTCTGCATTCTCAAAGCTAATGTCACGTCCGGGCTTGAAACCCCTTATATGGCAAACTGGTCTCACCTCCCATACCCACAATGTATTAACGGTCAGATGATTTAAATTGATCACGAACACCATTTTCAGAGGCCCCTACCCGACCCCAGTAAGATGATCAACATAAAAATTCCCCATGCAACACTAAACCCGGTTAGGAATGTGCGAAGCTTGTTTTTACGTATGGTACTGAAAATTTCTTCCCAGCGGTCGATTATGAACATGGAACAAATTTTTATTAAGTGATTTCAAAGCTAATAAAATTAACATTTACATCGTAATTATTGTTGACTAATAACCGAAGAAATATTTTATCAACCTTTTACCAGAAGCAAATTTATAAAACAGGAGGAGGATGCTTTTATTGTATGGTTTGCATAGAATGAAACAGGTGCAACACTAATGATAACCCAGGCTGACTTAAACTGATTGTATCTATTTCTTTTGTGATTTGAGGACTTGAACGAAGTCGGTGAGGAGGTTGTTTTTGTCGCGGAGGGTTTCGATTGTTTGTTTGAGTTGTTTGTTTTCGTGCTTAAGTTCAATGAATTCGGGCAACTGGGAGGTGGGGGTTGTTCGGATGTGCTGTAAAAGGTCGTAGTTGAGCAGGCGTGAGAGTTGAATGACACGTGATACTTTGAAATCGTCTTTGTTGATCATTTTATAAAAGCCTGCGGTAGTTAAATTGGCCATACGGGCCAACCGGGCCAGGCTTATGCCTTGTTGTCTGGCTTGCTGGATTACTACTTTTGAGATGTTGTTCATGAGATATTGGGGTTTAACTTGTTATCTTAACGCAAAAATAGTGAAATTGTGATAATGTATAACCGGATGGAGAAACATTGTAACCGGAAGGAGATATAATATAACCGGACAGAGATTTTATATAACCGGATGTTGAATATATATTGCCGGATGTTGAAACAAAATTACCGGATGGAATAAACATATCACCGGATGGAGATAATATATAGCCGGATGGAGAATATCTATTACCGGAAGGAGAAATGAAGGGGTTGGAAGGGGGTTTTATTATGCGGGAATGAACCCATCCTGCGCCAAGGCTTGGGTAGGTGAAAATGCGGGAATAGGTGTTTTTATACTGGCTTGCTATTAACCACGGAGTAAGCAGAGAATACGCAGAGTGAACGGAGAATGATTCAATGCCTGCCCACCTTCGCCAAAGGCTGCGGTGGATGAAAATGCGGGAATGCGGGAATGCAAGAATGTGAGAATGCATGCCCTTTTTTGCCAAGGCTGCGGAGGGGTTGAGTTCATGGGATGTCTCACATGCGTTCGACATGACAGGCAAGCACAGAAAGTTAACGATGGGATGTCTCACATACGTTCGACATGACAGGCTGGGGAAAGTTGCAAACTTGGACTATTTGGGTTAAGTTGCTAAATAACCCTGCATCCAAATATTACCACGAATGGACCCACCATCGTATTTGCGGTTTGAAAAAAAACTGTTTTTTGCAAAAAGATTGATGTATACTTCGGGATCGGGAAAAATCTGAATGCGAAATTGACAAAACCTCTGCCCCCATATATCGAAATAAGCAAGGAAATCGGCGGTAGATTGAAAACCATAATCTTCAGGGAAATTTTCATCCAGGGGAATAAAAGCCACCATATCATCGATATGTATTATGAATGGCTTAATTTTCCCATCTTTTTCATATTCCGGTTTTTTATTGAATTTTTTATAAAAATGTTCAGCATCCTTACCTTTATATTTAATAAATTTTTCGGGCAAGGTTTCGGCAGTATATGCAATGGCGGATAAGTGGAAGTTGTAGGATTGATTGATATTATAGGAGGTTTTATTGTAAAAATACATTGTATCGAAAAAGGATATTTTTTGCCCTGCCATGGTCTCGGCTTTTATGTATGCTTCCAGATTATTATCCCATTCGATTATTTCGATTATTTTCAGGCGATGGATTTCACCAGAACGAATAAACGGATATGCGGTAACAAAGAGATTCTCATTCGTTAGGTTATTGGCTGCTACCAATGCCATAGCTGAAAATTCTTCAGGGATCGTTATTGAATGAACCATGGAAGGTGAAAGGTGTTCACCGTCGTTAAGTTTTACTTCTGCCAGGGTTTTATTTTCGACATCACCCTGATTAAGCAAGGTTTCGAGCAGGAACATCAAATATCCATCTTCAATGATGCATTCCCAGTGGCTGCCATGAGCGTATTGTTGCATTGTATTGTGTTTAGGTTAAGCAAAGTTAAAATATTTATCTGAAAGGTTATTTTACTTCGAGTGTGGAGGCCCGAAGCAGAGGGGGCATGGACCTTGAAAGTGGGAAAAACTATTTTGTAAGTATTGAAAATATTATATAATTTATGAAAAATATTTGAAAAATATAGTTATACTTGCAGTTAAAACTACCTGAAACTATTAAAAAAAAAATAATGCTTGAATTGATCATAACTATTTATGTGACGATTGGAGTGGTTTCGTTATTTTCGTCTTTCGGGAAATGGTTTATGAACTCTTTCTTTCTTGCCTTGCTATTAATGCCTTTTATGGTGATTTATTACCTGGTCTTTGGTCCGGTAGAAAGAAGGAAGGAAGCAGTGATGGTTTGTAAGGGACTGACGGTTTTGGGGGTAGTGTTTCTACTAATAAGTGGTTTTATCATGTTGTTGAAATAAGTTTTAATACAGATATTCATTAAATACTTTGAAATGAAATGAAGCGAAGCCAATTTATCAATAACCTTCTTGCACTGGGTGGATTGAATTTGTTGCCTGCCAATGTTTTTAAAAGCTACGATAAGTATTATTTACTACAATTTTTTGTTGCGGGATTCAGGTTTTATAAAGGGATGGAGTTGCTGGAAAGTATGAATGAAGGTGATTTGCTTGAGCTTTTGAGGGAGCCAGAAAACCCGCATGATGAATGTGCTATTGCGCTTTACTGGAATAATGAAAAAATCGGGTTCATTCCAAGAGATGAAAATGCACTTTTAAGCAGGCTGATCGATGCCAACGCGCTTGATCTTATTGCAGAAATATCGCACCTGAACAAGGAGGTAGAACCGTGGGAGAACGTACATGTGGCTGTTTCGTTCCTGCAGGAGGCATACACAACAGACGAAGAGAAAACGAAATACATGACCGTTTTGGAAAGTCCAAGATACAGGTCGTTTAAAGCAGGTCAGAATAAGGTGATAAGAATTGCAATTGATAATAGTAATGAAGGAAAAACAGACTGGTATGAATACCTTGTAGAGAACAGCAAGGATGATGGAATTTACGATATCATTCATTCATCGGACCTGAAACCGGATTATGAGTATGGCAGGGAAACAGGCGATTTTATATTGATAAATAAAAACGGCTTCCACCGGATGAGGCAGTTCAGGAATTAGTGAAGAAAGCAGAGGATATAATGGGTGAATTGAATGATGTTTTTGGGGAAGACGGGTATATTGTCATGTCAGCAAGGGAAGCGGGATCGCTTGTGGCGAGAGTGGAGGCGGTGGTGAACGTAACTGATAAGTTTGGGCAAAACTATATTGAACTATTGATGAAATAAGAAAATGGAAACTATTTTAAAAATTCTTTTGACCGTGATTGTTATTGTCATATTTGTGATTCCGATTTTTATACTTAATTTGTATTTCATTTACTTAACAATAAGAATATTTATAGCTGCTTTAAAGAATATTTTCGGGAAACCTGAAGATCATGAGGATTTTTGCTGCGGAAGCTAGTTTATGGATGAATACAGGCGAAGGAATAATTTGAAATAATGGAGGCTGTACTCACTATATTGTTTATTGTAATGATCAGTTTCTGGATGATTAAAGGAATTGCCTGGCTGGCAAAGTTCGTCGTTAAAGCTTTGGTATTTATTGCTTTTGTTGCTTCGCGTCCATTTGCAGCTCCGAGTAGACAACTGAAAACAAATCCGGTATGGGCAAAAACGATGCTTACGGTTGTGATTTTAAATTATGTGTTATGGACGCTGGTGATTGCGATGGTTTTTTTTTGAAGAATAAACCACAGAGGGAACAAAGGATACACAGAGGGGGAAAACCCATCAGAAGCGGTAGGTTCGCTTAATGTCGTTTATCTGATTGATGACGGGAACCATTTCCATGCGGAACTGGGGACTTTGAGGATTGAAGATGGCATAAGCATAGGTTTCGATAATGAGGGGGAAATGTTCCCACACAGGTTCATAATCCTTTAACATCCGGATGATAAAATCGGCATTCTCGTTCGCAATCGCAAACATAAGATAAGCTGAAACAAATTCGGGATATTTCAAACACCAGTTTAAATCAGAAAGAAATTTATCGTGTGCCAATTGCGCTGCGAAATGAAGATTGTGCCAGAGGTAAACAGAAGCCACAATATGATAACCGGAAACCTGATGTTCGGGATCGGGATCATCGGGCAGTAATTGTTCGCCCATCCTCGCAAGGTATAAGGCATAATCCTTCTTTTGATGATTTGCCTGTTGCAGGTATAAGTAAGCCAGATTAAGAAAGCTGGTTGTGTTTTCGGCAACAAGTCCGCACAAAAAAGATAACTCAGCAGCATCAAAATCGTTGTTGACGTCTATTTCTATATCTGCCATCATATCGAAAACAGAGGCAGCAACTTCGACCTGAACATCATCATACATGAGATTCAGAGCACGCTGCAAATGCAGATAAGCGGTTCGGGGCTTGCGAAGGCAGACATAGTATGCAGAAGCGATCAGGAAATCGGCATAAAAAACCTTTCCGCTTAAAGGCTCAAGCAAATGAATTAATCTTTCGTTGTCTTTGCCGAAAAGTGAGATCGCTTCCCACAGGTTCTCATTGATAATTTCGTCGAGCAATTCGGGGGGGACAATAAAAGGACGGCTATTGACTGAAGCATGAGGATCGGGCTTGTCGATGGGTTCATCTGTTATTATTAGTTTATCGAAGTCAATCTGAGCATACAGGGAAACCGGAAATGCTTTATCAACAGGTTCCCTTCTTAGAATTTTAAGCTCCTTGCTTTTATTTACAAGGCTTTCCAAATTTTCTGCAAGGTTAATTTTCCATGGAGTGATGCCTGTTTCAGGTTTTTGCCCTGCCTTGATAATCCTAAAATATTGTAACAGGGTTTCTGATCGGAGTTTGGTTGCTTGATAGTCGAGTGTCATGGAATAACCGGACGGAATTTCGTGGACATTGAATTGAATAACACCTTTAATGGTGGAGTAGGTCATGACTGAAAGTACATCGCTGATGAAAGCATTTATTCCATGGCGGTGAATTTCCTGTACATTAAGCGCTTTTGCAATTTCGCTTGTATTGACAAGACTGAAAACATTCCAGTTTACGTCGTGATAATTGAAGGTGTTCATTTATTACAAATCATAGGATGATTCTTATTGAACAATAAACTTCTGACTTATTCCATTGACCTCATAAATATATTCTCCTTTTGTATATTTGGAAACATCCAGATTTATACTACCTGACCGCGAATCTAACAACAGACTTTCAATAAGCATACCTTGAAAGTTAAAGATATTCATTAAAGGTTTTTCCTGGGATTTAATTTGATAAGGTAGGGTTACCTTAGATTTGGAAGGATTTGGGAATGGTTGATCCAGTAAAAATTGGTAACTTGATTCATTTACTTCTGAATATTCGCCAGGAACAGAATAGATTTCCGATTGATAAATATTGTTTATGTCTGTTTTGTAAACTATTAAACGTCTTTGATTATTTGCGATGTGCAAAAATGGGTATGGTGTAATTGAATAGTAAGTACCAAAATCCTTTATAAGATTACCGAGATGATCGAGTAAATGAGCTTTAGTTTTTGTATTATCA
Organism: Bacteroidales bacterium; assembly: GCA_041393255.1. Lineage (GTDB taxonomy): Bacteria > Bacteroidota > Bacteroidia > Bacteroidales > JAADJA01 > JAADJA01. The sequence continues at coordinate 89,026 of JAWKKM010000006.1, forward strand.
TTTGAAGGTTCTATTTTGGTATATCTAACCATAAACTCAGGATTGTCATCATCGTTAAATAGTTTTCGGGATGTCGTTACAGAAGTGACTTCATAACCTGCAGGCGGATTAAAATAATAGGTCTGATCGGATTGAACAGTAAAATCAGCATTATAAATAATTATATTTAAAGTATTATTAGCTACGATTGAATTGTTATAACTGTTGTCGGGCATGGCAAATTGCTCAAAATAAATAGCACCAGTCCATGACAAATACTCATTAAAAGTATGCAGCAATGTGATTTGTGATTTTACACTCTGAACCACGAACAAGGTAACCAAAATTGCGAGAATTAATTTTAATTTTTCCATTGTAATGTATTTTAGTTAAACATAATTATCCTCTTTCAACCATTCCATTTACTTTTAATTTAATGACTTCCAAATTGTCGAGGCCGTCGTTGTCAACTACCATTACGGCAATGGAATGGGTGCCGGGTTTGAACTTGTGTGTTTGCTGGCCTTCTTTGTCGATGATGACGGATGGCTTGAACCCACTGTCGTGCTTGTAATTGAAATCCCATGAGTAAAATTCGATACCGGCTTCGCTGTGGCCGATGGCTGAAAACTCAATTTCGCGAATGCCTTTTTTGTCCCTTCCGGCTTCGGTGACCTGAATCCGGACTGTTGGTTTTTTTGCAATGGGGACTATTTCGGAAACTTCGACCAGTTTAATGATGATGTTGTCATGGTTTTTAGCCGGGCAACTTCCTGAATGGCCCCTTTGCCGAATGAAAAGGCTATAATGTATCCGACGGGCAATTGTGCGGTTTTGTTTTTTTCGAAGCGCTTTTTGTCGCTGCGGCGAATGGCGGAGAGGAAATTATCAATTACGTTGCGGCCTATGTTGTCGCTGCGTTTGACTTGTATGGGTGTGTTGTCGGTATGTTTGCCATCAATGCCATAATCGCCCTGTTGTTTCTGGTTTGAGAAACCACCGAATTGCTGAATGATCCAGCTTTCGAACTCAAAGGCGGGTTTGTTGCGAAGGGTGTCGTAGTCGTATTTGTGAAGCTGAACGATGAAAGGTTTGCTAAACAAATCCTGCTGCTTGTTAAGCCGGAATTCGGTAACTTTAACGGCCTGGACTGACTGATCAATACCTATCCAGTTGCGGCTGAGCTTATCGGCAACTGCTACAGTAGTGCCACCTCCTACAAAAGGATCGAGTACAAGATCACCTTCGTTGCTTGCCATTTCAATAATGCGTTGCATGAGTGCTTCGGGTTTTTGGGTGGGGTAGCCGATTTTTTCTTTTGATGATTGAACGTTATTTATATCAATCCAAATATCATCTATTGGGGTTCCTTCTTGTTCATCTAAATATCTTTTCAAACGTGGAACTGAAGTTGGAGAGGATTGAAAAATTAAACCATCTTCATAGGCTTTTTGCATCCGTTCTTTCGTCCAACGCCAAACTCTTCTTATTCCTAAAAATTCATAGTCTAAGTTTGGTCTGTCTTTATTTGGATTTAACAAATTATCTAGGGCAAAAACTCTTCCTGTGTTTTCATCAATATGTTTATAAAATTTATCAGTATAATCTAAATCATGGGGCTTATAAACGGGATTAAAAGTGAAATTGCTTGACTTAGAATATAGAAATATAGTATCATGATTTTGCGCAAGCCTTGTAAATGCAAGACCTTTAGCATTTGTTCTTTTCCATATTATTTCATTTCTAAAATTTGGAGTGCCAAAAATCTGATCCAATATCTCCACCCTTATATAAGCATCAGCATGCCAGTCGCAATGGAGGAAAATGCTGCCGGTGGGTTTTAGGATGCGGTGGAGTTGTTCGACACGGTCTTTGAGCCATGCGATGTAATGGTCAATGCCCCCACTCCAACGGTCCTGGAAGCTGCGTACTTCGCCTTCGTCGCCCCAGATGACTTCGTAGTTCCGGTTGCTGAAAAACGGGGGATCGAGATAGATGAGGTCAATGATTTCGGAATCGAAGTTTTTTAATATTTCGAGGTTGTCGCCGAGGATAAGTTTGTTCATTTGCCTGAGTTTAATTGTTGGTATTCTTCAAAAGAATCATAATTTTTCAATACTCCTTTGCTTTTATTAATTTTTGCAAGTATAGTACTATCATTTTTTGCCTGCAGTTAATTAACCAATTCATCGAAACGACTCTGTGGAATATGAAAAAAACCACCAGCTTTAAAATCTTTCTTTACTTTTCCATAAAAGGAAGCATAGTTAAATTTTTGATGTTTAAGTTTTAAATCATAATTTCTGAAATCCGCATATCTATCTGCGAGATATTTTGAATATCCATACATTATTACATTTTCCCCAATGGAACCCACAGGATATTTTGGAAAAACCTTTCTTTCATCTTGCTTTTTTAAATTAAAATTGATGATATTGTTATTCCCTATAAAAGAATTATTTAAAGTGTTATTATTTATGCCAATTCCATCAATTTTTCCTTTTTTATTCATGGATAAATTATTCTTTTTATTAAAAACTTCTGATTTTTGGATTAGACCTTTTTCTATTTTAGCATGACATGTAGGACAGACCATTATCAAATTTTTATAGACGGTATTGCTTCTATCCCCATCAATATGATGGAATTCAAATGTTTCAACATCACTATTAGGGCAGAATGGACATATGCTGTGAACTTCTGCCTGCAATCTTTTCTTCATTGCAGGTGTTAGATATTTCCTTATTTTCTTTGGAGCTATCATATTTTGTTTTTTTTCTATAACTGATCTTTTATTATTTAACCAATCTTTTGCTATTTCAAAAAATACATGTCTACGGACATTTTTGAGCATTGGTAAAATTTCATATTGAATATTCAATAAAAATAATTCTTTACTTTCTTTTGTATTAGTATTGGCTGAAAAGTAATTAAAATGATAATCAAGAAAATCAATTACTTTATAAGTAGGTTCAACTTTAATAAGTTTTCTGTAAAACTCCTTGTCATAATCATTATGAGTAGTAGGTGAAAAAGTTGATTCGCCACCCCATTTTTTACCATTTCCAGAATAAATTGCCATACCAATATTTCGAAGGATTGTTTCACCTAAATAGGAAAGGTCAAACTCATGTTTTTCTTTAAAATCGTAGCAAATTGAATAGAACTTTATTTCGATGTTTTTTTTCTGCTTCAATATTTATATAGTAATTACGGGTTATGATCGTTTAATAATTCTACCCAAAAATAGGCAAATTGATGGTTGTGGGGTTGTGATAAAGGTTTATAAATCCATTAAATATTAACAGGGGGTTGTTGATAGCAGATTGTTGTTGGTAAAAATATAAACCGGCAGGGTATACAATTTTGGAAGGATTCCTCCCTTTGATCGGAATGATAGAATGATTGAATGTAAAAATGGAGGAAAGATAGGGATAGGGGAAAGTTTATGGGATGTCTCACATGCGTTCGACATGACAGGCAAGCACAGAAAGTTAACAATGGGATGTCTCACATACGTTCGACATGGCAGGCAAGCACAGAAAGTTAACAATGGGATGTCTCACATACGTTCGACATGGCAGGCAAGCACAAGGATGTCTCACATACGTTCGACATGACAGGCAAGCGAATGAATGGGTGTAGTGTATGATAACCCACCTTTTCAAAATGTCTTAAAACAAGTTTAGGGTTAGCCTGGATGATGTTAAATAAAAAAGCCCGAAGGAGTGAACCGACGGGCTTTAAGTAAGGTAAATTGCTTTTACGGGTTTGGTTCGAGGTCGATTTCGAGGGTAACTTCCTGACCTTTTTCGACTTGTATGGAACCTTCGGTGAAGGTTTGATAGCCTGTTTTTTCGACCTGAACGGTGTATTCGCCCGGATTGGCCAGTTCGACGGAAAATAACCCATCTGCAGCAGTTATGTATGTTTGGCCTGTCTGGACAATGGTAACGAGTGCACCTGTTATGGGAGCATCGGTTTCGAAGTCGGTAACAGTGCCTGCAATAATGGTTTTTTGATCGGCGGAACGGCGGCCGAGGTCGATGATGATGCGTGCTGTAAAGTACTGGTTGACAAAATCGGGATAAGTAGGCTGGAATATTTTAATGAGCTTGTCGAGTTTGTTTTTGAGCAGGTCGTCGCATTCGCGGAACTTGAGCTTGAGGTTATAGGTAGAGGTTTTGGAGACGGCAACGGCAGCCCTTTTTTCGGGGATGGCCGTGAGGTATTCGGCAAGCAGGGTTTCGGCTGTAAGGATGTCTTCGGGGGTAATCAGGTATGCAGCCAATTCGGTTTCGTAAGTACGGGCTTTGCCATGAATGAGCAATGCTTTGTCGTAGAAGATGGTGTCGCGGGCTTTTTCCAGTTCGGAGGGTGTGTAGTTTACTTCATCGAGCAGGGTGTAATTGTCGGTGAAAGAGGCAAAGCCAACCAGTCCGTTGATGAGTTTGAGGGTGATGGCGGTGAGCTGTTCGCGGACTACGGCCTTGTTGACGGTGATCCCTTTGGTATCGAGTTCCTGCACCTGTCGCAGGCTTTGGATGCCCGAGACACATGCTTTGACTTTGGTTGCGATGTCGCTGACTGAAGCAACTTCGCTCCAGATTGTTGCATTGGCATCGAGTACGGCAATGGTTGCCTGGTACTCTGAAAGTTTGTTTTCTTGTGGTCCAGTCATAATTTAATTGTTTTAGAGTTGATAAATGAATTAGGATTTGTTTGGATAGTGGTAATTTGAAAATATAAAACGGAGCTTATTGAAAAATATTATGGGAGGGTGGATTTTTTGGAGGCACAAGTTGCAAACTTGCGCCAGAGGGGGGTTCGATATGGCATGGGGTAAATGAAAGGACTTTACGGAGAATTGATGAATAGCTGAATTGTTAAATTGTTAAATGGCTGTTCGAAGGACTCCTACGGAGAATTGTTGAGTTGTTGAATTAATGAATTAATGTCCAAAGGACTTTAACGGAGAATTGTTGAGTTGTTGAATTAATGAATTAATGTCCAAAGGACTTTAACGGAGAATTGTTGAGTTTTGAAGCTATAATGAAATTTTTCCTTATTTTTGAGAGTATAATAAAACCGAGATGACCAAACCGGGAAATATGTACCGGACTCTACTGAAGATATTTTATGCAGGGAACAAAAGAAAAACCTCCCTTCATGAAAGATATCTATTCGTATCGACCTGAAATAAAAATTATAACAAGAAAGGAGGTGTACTGCAAAGATAAATAAATATTACTAATTGGATGAGAAGGTTTTAAAATTAAAGTTACTCAACAATTTAAAGACGAAAATTATGAAACAAAGATTATTGAACAGCATTATTTTTTGCAGTTTGTTTGTGCTGGTGGCAATGAATACAAAGGCACAACAAGTAGACCCGGAAGACAATTATTTTAATGTTTATGAGAAGAGGCTGGAATACATTGAAAAACTGGCCGTTGATAAAGGTGTAGATATTACCGAGCCTGAAAGAGTATAAACATTTTGTTATATGGGCGGAACATTTTGGCACGAAGCACGATGAAGACGGCAGTATGAGTGCCTTTGGTGAGGCAATAAATGATTATTACGAGAACAATACAGATGTGGAGGGGATATTGAGTTTGAATGGGAGTATAATAGCCCCGACACTTTGTGGGCTAAAATTAATTCGACACCATTTGAAATTGTTTCAGGACAAGAACTGATTATATCACTTTGGGTTGATGAAAACAATCTTAACCATATTATGGCCGGAGGTGAATATTCAGGAGGCCTATGGAAACAATTGATGGCGGGAATACTTGGAATAACATTTCAGAAAATGAACCAATGATTCAGGGAATTTCTTCGATTTATGTTAGTCCAAACGATACCGATCAAGTCTATGTAACAACTACCTATTCAGCTTGATGAACCAGATGGCTATACAAATGGTTTATTTTATACACTTGATGGAGGTGATAATTGGACTTTAAATAGGTGCTACACATATAAAGGTTTAAATTCATCGGGTGACAGTACATATAAATATTATTATCCGTATGGGCACGCAACATTAAGTCCAAGGAGTTTTTTGCACAATCCTGAAGATACTTCAATAATGTGGTTGTTGACTCTCTACCAACTATTATTAAGTACTGATACTGGTAATGTCTGGCTACCCTATTATTGATAAGACAAGTGGAAATAGTTTCTATAGTATATGGAAAGCTAAGCAGTTTTTCAATGATATGGTCTTTGATCCTTCTGATCCTTCTACTATATACGTTGTAGGACCAGAGGCATATAGGATTGAAAATAATGGGCAAGTAGTAGTCAATATAACAGACTCCTTATTAAAAAGTACTGGTTCGCATATTGCGTTTGCTATGGAAGTTGATGCCCATAAAAACTATGCTGATAGTATTTGGTTTACATTAATTGACACAAGTAATTATTATACCTATGTAGTAATGTATAATGAATTCTCAGAGACCTATACTGCGGAAAATACATTTATAAATACAAATTGGATGAGAGGTGGACATTTTCTACAATGTGAAGTCTCACCAAAAAATGCGAATTATATTATAGTTGGTGGAATCAAGCCATATTGTTATGATTTTAATACAGGTACCGGGGATAAAGCAATCTTAGGTTACGCTGCTGGGTTTCATAATGACAACAGAAGCGCTAATTGGCCAGATAACAATGATACTATTGATGTGGCTTTTCTAGGAACTGATGGAGGCTTAACAAGAAAAAACAACCCAAAACCACATAATAATAATTCATATGATTTTGAATATATTGCAAATGATGGAAGTGACGGCATAAGGAATATTGACATTCAGGGTTTTGATGTTTCCAGATATGGTGAGGATATTTTGGCTATTGGAACTGAGCATAACGGTATGGTAATGAAAAAAGGAGGTGAATTTATGAGGATATTTGCAGGAGGTGATGAAGAAACAGTTTTAATTAACCCAAGCGATCCAAATAAAATTTATGTGACACAAACCGGACACGGAGCTTTAGATTACTCAAATGATATGGGTGTTAATTCAGATACATTCTATGAATATCAATATACATATGCTAAACCATATCCAGTTATGTTTTTTAAGCCAAATGACCCGACAACATTGTATGCCGGGGATTATTGTAAAATAATGACGTTTGATACTGAGAATTTGTCTTTAAGCAATCCCCCTGTTATTGATAGTTTTGCAGAACCAGATACTTCAATTACGGAATATAATTATGGCTTGTACCTGAGGGAGTATGGGATTTCAAGTGATCTTCCCAATCTGTTCTTTTTTGCAACGAGGAGATATTTTGGGAATATTAGCTATTTTATTAATAATCCTGAAAACCAAAAAGGAGCATTATTTAAAGCTGTAATTGATGAAAATGATTCGCTTATATTTACAGATCTTTCAAAAAAAATAATAAATGGTTTAAAGGGTGGGCCTATAACTGGTATCGCGGTCGAAGTTCACCCAACAAATACCATAATATATTGCAGCTTTGGATTTACATCAAGTTCTACTGTTGATTCTCTAAAGAAGAAGGTATATTACAGCAAAAATCTGGGAGAAACCTGGTATGCAATGGCTGATGGCCTGCCGCCACAGGTGCCGGTCAATGATATCCAGTATCATAAGGAATCGGGGAGGTTGTTTTTGGCTAGTGATGTCGGGGTTTATTATTATGACCGGACGGATTCGATATGGATGAATATTACGGGTGATATGCCACCTACATCTTATTCACAAATAAGGTTTTCTTTCCTAAGGAACAAAATCCTTGTTGGCTCTCATGCCAAAGGTGTTTGGGAAGCTGATTTGCCTTGTATTAACAGGGATTCGATAATAACCATTAATGATAGTGCAATTTGGTATAATAGCGTTGCCATGCACGGTGACCTGGTAGTGGATTCGGGGGGAGTGCTGATCGTGAAAAATGAAGTTTATATGCCAACGGATACAAGGGTGTTTGTGAAATGTGGGGGCAAACTAGTTGTTGATGGCGGAAAGTTTACCCAATCGTGCGGTGAACACTGGCAAGGCATCGAACTATGGGGCACAGCCAGTGCCACTCAAAACCCCTATGACCAGGGATGGGTACAGGTAGTTAACGGGGGTGCCATTGAATATGCTGTTTGTGGAATACGGACTGTGAAGCTGGAAGCCCCACCGCCCGGGGAGGCTGTACCGAATTATAGTTATACCGGGGGTATCATACAGACAGAAGATGCTGTTTTCCTTAATAATAAAGTGGCCGTAAAATTTTATGATTACAGCCCGACCAGTGTGAGCTATTTTAAAAATACCACATTTGTTACCGATGAAGGGTATATTGGAGGCCGCTGGCCCAATCAGTTTGTAAACATCCCTAATATGAACGGGGTGGGTTTACGAATTGTGATTTTTAAATAAAGCCGGAGCAAGTAACGGGCAACGGGGAATACGCAGTACGAATTCGTATGTTGTTGTAGAGGGCGAATGTCTTGCAGGCAGTCCTTGTACCAGGCGGGATTACGGTTTGTTTGAGGGTTGAAGACCGGAATTTATGCCACTGCCACATCGCCAACAAAATATATTGATATAAGCCATACCGACTTTAAAGATAATTACAAGGGCGTTTATATAAGCGGGATGACCAATGCAGTGGTGTATGAAAACAATTTTGAGATCAATTCGCCGTATTCCGTTATCGGTGGTTACGGGCTATCTTACTGGACCATTCAACGGGCTACAAGGTAGAAGAAAACAGTTTTGACCATTTGAGTTATTCAATACCTCCGGAAAAGGTCGGGGTTGGATTGATCGTTAACGAATCGGGGAAAGCACCCAATATGATATACCGGAACTATTTTACAGCCTTGATTGCGGGATGGACGTACAGGGAAAAAACAGGGCATTGACAGGTGAAGGGTTGCAACTGAAGTGCAATGAGTACAATGGCACGGTGATGGACAAGGTCATAGCCTGGGATGCGCCGGTAGGCAACCCGGAAGCGGGTGTTGCCGCTTCGCAGGGTGCATCGGGTAGCAACCCGGAAGATATGGCCGGGAACCTGTTTCAGAATGACGGGCAGACAGCCAATGGTGATTTTGATGATATCCTTGACGAAGGAATTCAATAATTTATTATTATCCTGAGAATTCCAATAACAATGATGTTGAACCTGTTGATTATACATCCGAATGTTACCCCAGTGCCAGTTTATTTTCAACCCGGTTGGACATTTAGAAAACAGTTGTCCTCCAACTGACGATACGGGAGGAGGCGTAGGAGGAATAGACAGCACAAAGGCAAAATGGCAAGTGCTGAGCAAAAGATCGATTCAACAGAAAACATTTTAGCCGTACTCATTGATGGTGGTGATACCGAAACCACTCAAACTGATGTTAACAACAGTATCCCCCCTGAAACCATGCAGGTGTATACAGACCTGATGGGCAAATCTCCTTATTTAAGTGATACAGTTGTAAGCACAGCCATCGAAAAAGAGGATGTGTTGCCGGGTGTTATGATACGCGACATTATGGTGGCCAATCCCAATACGGCCAAGTCGGAAGCCACTGATGAGCAAGGCTGGACGAACGCTGGGACCCCCTGCCCGAATATATGAAAGCGCAAATACTGGCAGGTCGCAGCATTGTGTCCATTCGGGAAGAAACTGAATCGAGACTGGCAAGTTATAAGCTATATAAGGCAAAATATTTTAATGAACTTGTACGGTATTACCTGATCGATACCGTTGATACGCAAGCATCGCATGACAGCCTGGCTCTTTTATTAAAGAGCGAGAACAGTCTTAGTGAAAAATATTCGCTTGCGATGTTGAGCATGGAACATGGAGCGTGGAGTGAGGGCTTGGTGTATTGAATGATATTCCTACACAATTTGAACTTACTCCAACAGAAGCGGAAGCCCATTTACAATATACTACATTCTATTCATTGTTATCAGGTATTGTTCAGGAGGGGAAAACCCTTGAAGCCGACAGCACACAGATAGCTTTGTTGTTTGATATTGAAGCATCGGAAGCCGACAAGGTGAGCGCTTATGCCAAGGAACATATTGCTGGAATTAAATGAAATACAATATGATGAGCCGATAATTTTACCAGACCTGTTAAAATCGGCAGCAGCGTGGAAGAATACAACGAGTTGTTAATCAAGGCAAACAAAGCACCGGGTTATATCCGTGTACAACCCAACCCGGCAAAGGATTATATAATTGTGGAATATAGTATGGAAACCATTAGCGGAAAAGGCTGTGGTGGAAATACACAGAGCGACAGGAAACGGAATATTCGGAAGAAATTTATAATAAAAAATACAAGGTTGTGATGAATACGCGAAACTGGATGGCTGGTGTCTATATCTGCACGATGAAAATTGACGGTAAATTGATTGAAAGTATAAAGTTTACAATTATTGATTAATCTTAATAAGGAAATGTTCCTAAACCGGAACATTCCCTTATTTTATATTTATAAATTATGAGAACAATAATTATAACAATACTTATCATGGTATTCTGGCAAATGTTATTTGCACAAAAAACTGAAGTTTTTTTCGGAGAATCAAATAGAATGGATTGGTCAGCAGGTATTATAGAAATGTATGACAATGGCTATTATATATCAGGAGGGTTTGAAGGTAGTGATGATTATATTTATGGCTGGAATATAAAATCAGATAAAAACCTTGAAATTTTGTATGATAAAGTTTTTGAACATTCTTTAGGTGATATTGGAATTAGTAATTCTATTACCGATAGTGAGGGCAACATTTATATTTGTGGTTATATATCTTACACGGACCAGTGGCCTTTTATATCAAAAATGGGACCTTGTGGGGAATACCAATGGTGCAAAATATTAAACTATGAAGATGAATTTAATAATGGGTGGTCAAATGACATAATACTAAATAATAACAATGAGATTGTACTACTAACAACACTAGTATCGGATGACCAGATTGATATGACACACTTAATAGGTTTAAGTAACAACGGAGATGTTTTATGGAAAAAACCCTATGCCTCAAGAAATGATCATTCATGGATAAGACAACCAATCGGGAGTTCAATAATTTCACATAATGATGTTTATTATATTTCAGGTAAATGTTACTGGCCGTACCCCGATGATACCACACATTGGTTCCTTCGCCCACTTTTTATTGGAATAGACAGCCTTTTGAAGAAAAATGGATATTGCCCTTCCATGCTTTAGATTCAATTTATGGTAGAGCATATAAAACCATTCCATTGAATGATTCTGTCTTTATGGGAGTTGGTATTAGAAGGTTAGCCAATAACGAGGATGTAGGACTATTAATGTTTTATAATAATAACGGAGTAGAACTTGGATACAACGAGATAACAAATGATCAATTAGGAATTGGTACAAATAGCAATGAGATACGGGATATACAGAGAATTAATGACACTTCGTTTATAACTGGTTCTTTTTTTGGACCAGACTTTTTCGTGAAAATCCTGTTGGTGAATTAATAATAGACACTTCAGCAAATGTTTATAATTTTCAATCCCATCCAAATACTGTAAATGCACCTTGTTTAATAAAAACATCTGACAGCAATTATGTTATTGCCACAAGCATTGAAGAAACAAGGAGATGATGATATCTACGTTTACAAAATAGACGAAAACCTGAATGATGTACCATTTGACCCAACGCCGCATACTTATGACAGCCTGTGCCCCGGGGGATACAATCGAGGAACCATTGATTTAACGAGTTGCTTTATCTGGACGGATATTGGGGATGCGCCTTCGCCAAAGGTATTACAGTTTTATTAAAACGATACCTGTTAGGGTTTATCCGAACCCGGTAAATGGTGGGAGGTTAGTTTTGCCCTTGAAAATACGGAGCATCACCATAACATTAAACTCAAATGTTTCAGGCTTAATGGGCAAGCAGGTTTATGAAACAGTTGTAATTACCGGCAAAAGGAAGTTGGTGCCGATGTTGACAACTGGCCGGAAGGGATGTATTTGGTGGTGGTTTATGGAAGGGGGTGGCCGTTGGGAGAGGTAAGTTTGTTGTGAACCATTAAATAATCGTTATGAAAAAAATAGTGTTTTTTCTTCTTTTTCCGTTGTGGCTTTATTCGCAATCCGATGAAAATTTGATTAAGTCTTTTGTGTTTGTTAAACCTGACAGTCTCTGTTTACGAATCCTTCACCCTTCCAAAGAGCCTGAAAATATGCGGCGGGGAGAGTGTAACGTGGACAGAGGAAGTAATTTTGATGGTGATATAATAGTTACTTCTGGAAGTAAAATGATTGTGGAAGGAGAAATTGGTTTTGTAGAAGGCTCAAAACTAATAGTAGAAAGAGGAGGGTATTTAGTAATTGATGGAGGAACTTTATCAGGCTGTTGCAATAAAATGTGGAAAGGCATCGAACAATGGGGCACGGCCAGTGCTACGCAAAACCCTGTTGACCAGGGATGGGTAGAAATTATTAACGGGGGCACGATTGAAAATGCCCTGGTGGGTATTAAAACCTGTAAGATAAGTGTTGACCCAACAGAAGGCGAGGTAGTGGATCTTAATTATACCGGTGGGATTGTGCAGGCAAGCGAAGCGGTGTTCAGGAACAACCGTTTTGCTGTTATTTTTTATGATTACAGCAGTAGCAGTGCAAGCTATTTTGATGATTGTGATTTTGTGCTGAATGATAATTATATATGTGAAGACGACCCGGGCTATTTTGTGAGGCTGAACTCCATGCACGGGATTGATTTTACCTATTGCCGTTTTTTGAACGAGAGCAGCAACAATTGTTATGGTAAAGGTATTTATGGTTTTAATTCCGGTTTCAGGGTGGAAGGCAAATGTGTTAGTGGCAGCCCATGCACCGATTGGGACAACGGGGAGTTTACGAACCTGAACCGGGGCATTTATGCCACTTCGGGCGGAACATCTTATTTCCCGGAAATAGCGCATACTGAATTTACGGGTAATCACAGAAGTGTGTTTTTTAGTGCCATGAAGTTGGGGAGTATTAAAAACTGCACCATCACCACGGGCCCAATGTGTGCAGGGGGAAGCTATGGGGTATACTTAGACCGATCGACGGGCTATACCATAGAGGAGAATGTTTTTTACCAGGGAAATGATGCGGGTATCGGGATGGTGATCAATAAATCGGGTGGAGCGCCTAACCAAATTTACCGTAACGAGTTTGACGGCTTGAAGTTCGGGATCATAGCGCAAAATAATAATCGTGCTATTGACGGGACAGGGCTTGAGTTGAAGTGCAATACCTATGATAATATGTATTGGGACAAACTGGTTTTGTGGGACGGTCCTGTTATGAGCCAGGAAATGGGGATTGCTGAAAGCCAGGGAAGCCCCGGCAGCAACCCGGAGAATATGGCGGGGAACCTGTTTGATGACCATGGTACCCCTGATGATGATTATGATGATATATTAAACGAGGCGAACCAGGTTATTTATTATTATCCGCAAAACACTACGGATAGTGATGTTGAGCCTGTTGATTATACCCAAAGTACGGTTACATTGGATTGGGAAAACGTTGACCCGGAATGGTCTTTTGAAAACGGTTGTCCCCCATCAGAAGGTTCCGGTGGCGGCGGAAGAGATGGAATGTTAGGCAAAATAGCCGGTGCGGAACAAAAGATAGATTCGACTGAAAATCTGTTAAATGTACTTATTGACGGGGGTAATACCGAAGCTACCCAAACAGAGGTTGACAACAGCATGCCGCCCGAAACCATGCGGGTATATAACGATTTGATGAACAAATCGCCCTATCTGAGCGATACGGTGGTTAGCACTGCCATTGAGAAGGAGGATGTGTTGCCGGGTGCCATGATACGGGATATTATGGTGGCCAACCCCAGTACTGCCAAGTCAGAAGCCCTGATGAATAAACTGGACGAACGTTGGGACCCCCTGCCGGAATATATGAAAGCACAGATACTTGCAGGGAGGAGTATTGTTTCGATACGAGAGGAGACGGAAAGCCATCTGGCTGCATTTAAGATGGAAAAAGCAAAAGCATTCAATTCACTTGCGAGGTATTATTTGAATGATACAGTTAACCCGGAGGCTTCGATTGACAGCCTGGCTGTATTGCTGGAGAATGAAAACAGCCTAACTTCGAAATACAGGCTTGCGATGATGAGCTTAGAGCATGGGGCGTGGGGCGAAGGATTAAGCATATTGAACGCTATCCCTTCCCAATTTGAGCTTTCAGCAGCCGAGTCAGAAGCCCATACAAAAATCACAGCTTACTATACTTTGCTTTCCGGTTTGAAACAACAGGGCAAAAGTATTTTGGAGGTTGACAGTGTGCATATAACAGCACTTGCAGAGATGGAAACAAGCAAGGCCGGAATGGCAAGTGTGTATGCGCGTAATGTATTGCTTGCCCTGGAAACAATTGGATATGATGAACCGATTTTAATGCCTGACCTCTTAAAATCATCAACAAGACAATTTGAATATGAAGAGCTGATCAGCAAGGTTTCAGAAGTTCCAGAAGCCATTAGGGTGAAGCCCAGCCCTGCCAGGGATTATACCATTATTGAATATGAACTGGAAATAGAAAATGATGCATTGATTGAGGTGTATGATGTAGCAGGAAATTTGAAATATTCGAAAAATGTCATGAACAAGCAAGATCAATTGACGGTGGATACCCAAACCTGGAAGGCAGGAATTTATGTCGTTTCCTTAAAGATCAACGGCAAGCTGATAGAAAGTGTTAAGTTTATGGTTATTGATTAATAGAATTATGTGGTTATGTCCCGGATTAAGGGGCATAACCTTAATTTTATAAAAATTATGAGAACGATGAAACAAAAAAACAACTTACAACTTTTGATTTTGGGCTTTTTAATCTCAGCAAATTTCTTTTCCTATTCGCAAATTGAAACAGAAGCTTACTTTGGATTATCAAATAGAAACGAATGGGCAAGAAATATAATTGAATTATACGATAAAGGATATTATATTTCAGGAGGAATTGAAGTGTATGAATTTAATAAGGGCTGGAACATTAAAACCGATATTAATATAGAAATGCTGTATGATAAAATATTGGGGCACGATATGAGTACTGTGGCACAATTTGCCTCTACAAGTGATGAAAATGGAAACATTTACATTACAGGTTTTGTAACTTACCTGATCAATGGCCATTTGTTTCAAAAATAGATGCCTGTGGGAATAAAGTTTGGTGTAAAATACTGAACTATTCCTCAGATTGGTTTGAAGATGGTTCAGCATTGATATTTTAATATAATAAATGATAATAACGAAATAGTTTTATTGGCTATTAGACTCTGAGGAAGAAATTGAAACAATATTTTTAATCGGATTATTGCAAACGGTGAATTATTATGGAAAAGGATATGCCTCAAAAATAATTATCCATGGATTAGAAGAACATGCTGGATATTCACTAGAAGATATCAATAATGAATATTATATATCCGGTTATTGTTACTGGCCTTATCCGGATGATACTACTCATTTGTTTCAACGCCCTTTGTTTATTGGTATCGACAGCCTTTTTAATGAAAAATGGATATTACCCTTTTACGCTTTGGATTCGGTGTTTGGGAAGGCATATAAGACAATTCCATTAAATGATTCGGTTTATATGGGAGTTGGTATCAGAAGATTACCCAACAGCCTGGATTTTGGATTATTGATGTTTTATAACAAAGATGGTGAAGAATTAAGCTACAGTGAGGTCAGCAATGCACAGATAGGCCCGGATGTTAACAGTAATCATTTCAGGGATGTTGCGAGGATAAATGATTCATTATTTATTACTGCTTCATTGTTTGGCCCGGGCATTTCTTTAAATCCCGGTGGAGTCTTAGTAGTGGATACAGCAGGTAATTTGTATAATATACTTCCAAAGCCAAATACATCTTCGGCAAGCTTAATTAAAACTTACGATAATAAATATGTATTTGCCACAGGCATAGAAGAAACGAAAGGAGATAAAGACATTTACGTTTACAAAATAGACGAAAACCTGAATGATGTGCCGTTTGACCCTACGCCGCATAAGTATGACAGCCTGTGCCCGGGAGGAATACAATCGGGCACCATAGATTTAACGAGTTGTTTTATCTGGACAGATATTGGGGATGCGCCTTCGCCAAAGGAGTATTACAGTTTTATTAAAACGATACCGGTTAGGGTTTATCCGAACCCGGTAAATGGTGGGGAGGTTAGTTTTGAGTTTGAGAATACGGAATACCTTTCACCCCCCTACCCCCCTCAAGGGGGGACACAGCCGCACTTCTGCATTTATAATGTTTATGGTAAATTGGTGCATGAGGAGATGATCTATCCGTACCAGGGGGAGAGTGTTGTTGATGCTGGTTTATGGAAGAAAGGGATGTATTTCGGGGTGGTGTATTCGGGTGGTAAGGTGGCAGGACGATGTAAATTTGTAGTCCAATAGGGGGCTTTATTGGTGAGTAAATTGTATAGCCCTCCTTTGCTGAAGCTACGGAGGGCGCTGTATAAGTTTGTGGTGTAGTAAAGGGTTTTGGTACAATTGGACGATTGCGCCATTTTGCGGCGTAATAATAACATGGTCCAAGTCACGCTTTCGCTACACCCTGGCTTGAAGACTTGAACCATTTGAGATTATGGCAGCAATTTCCGTAAATCTAAAAAAAGAACTAAAAAATTTACTTAATACAAAAAAGCTCCTTAATCCAATTAAATTGTAATTAACTACATAATTTCAATCAAAATGAAGAAAAACATATTTATATTATTTTTAATAGTATCAGCATTAAGTGCTTTATCTCAAGTCGCTATCTATTATTCTGACAGTATAGACTTTGAGGAGTCATGCAATTATTTATTTGTTGATTCTTCAAGTACAAACCTCTGGCAAATCGGAATACCCGTCAAAACAATCCTTGATTCTGCCTATTCCCCACCATTTGCAATAATAACAGATACTGCAAATTACTACACATCGAATAACCATTCAAGTTTCATTTTAAAACTTGAACCTGAAAGTATAGTGGAAGGGGGTCAAACAGCAATCAGTTTTTGGCAAAAGTTTGATACGGATTCAATTCTTGATTATGGAGTTGTAGAGGTATCCTATGATGAGGGTAATGATTGGAAGGTTCTGTACACTGATACCACATATGTAATTCATTATATTAGAGATGGTTCTTGGTCGGGAGTCCTATCTTTCTACCGGTCAATCAAATGGTTGGGTGCATGATGAGATTATATTTGATTCTTATTTAACGGTAACAGGAATGCCGGAAAAAATTTGGCTAAGGTTCTCTTTCTATAGTGATAGCATACAAAACGAAAAAGAAGGATGGATGATTGATAACATTCAAATTACAGGCTTAATGCCCTAGGGTGTTGAGCAGATTAACATATTTAGGTCTTATCCCTATCCTAATCCCTGTCAGGATTATTTGTCAATAGTCATTCCAGAATATAAAAACCTGAATTTTACACTTTCAATTTATGATTTATATGGAAAACTAATCGAATCCAAAAAAATTACTGGTGAAATAGCTCAATTAAATGCCTCTCAATATAAAGTTGGGACTTATTTCTATCAAATCATTAATAAAGATGTTGAAATTATAAGTAATGGGAAATTTATAAGAATGAAATAGACTAATGCCATATTACCATTCTTGAATTATAACATAAAAAACAAAAGCAGTTTAGTTTTCACACGTTGAAAGTGGATGGAAATAATAATAATAATAATAATAATAATAATGGAAAATCATTCTTCAAATTCAATTGCATATAAAAAACACTAGCAAATTAATAATAGGAAAATAATCCGATTACGAACCCTTGTTTGATTTGGCATGCTCCACACATGGAGGTTCGAATGACAAGGATTTTCGGGTGTAGGGGATAATAGATACCTTTGTCCGGTGGTGACAACACCCGGTTAGGAATGTGCGAAGCTTGTTTTTACGTATGGTACTGAAAATTTCTTCCCAGCGGTCGATTATGAACATAGGGCATAGTTTCAATTAAGGTATCAAAGCTATGAAAATAAACGATTGATTTCCTCTATTATCAGGAAGAAATATAAATAACAGGAAAATTAGTCAAAAGGAACACGCAGCTAAAACCCTTGCTGATTACTTGTACCTAACAAACATTTATTATTTTCAGAATCAAAAAAGTAAGCTAAGTTTGCATAGGCACCACCACCTTTTAGGAAAGCATTATCCTTTCTTTGACATCAAATGAATTGTAAGACAAAAAAACTCTACACTGATGAACCAGCTTATTCAAACCAGCCTCTTACTTCTTCAATTTTCAAGGCAGGAATATCGAGCTTCATTTTTTTACGTAAACCTCCCAAATCGTTGAATAGCTTGTTTGGGTTGGCTTGCTTTAAATCGTCGAGCATCGTAAAACCGGCTTTACGAATTACGGGAACCCATTCAGCGGGAATGCCAAATTCTACAAACTCAGCATCGGAAGTGGCAACAACCTTCTTTTCATGCCGCATTTGCGGAAAGAAAAGAACATCCTGTATGGACGGGGAGTTTGTCATGATCATGCTCAAACGGTCAATACCAATACCCAGGCCTGCTGTAGGTGGCATGCCATATTCCAAGGCACGCAAAAAATCCTCATCCAACACCATGGATTCATCATCGCCTCGTTTCCCCAATTCAACCTGTTCGGTAAAACGGGCACGCTGATCAATCGGATCGTTTAATTCAGAAAAAGCATTGCAAATTTCCTTTCCGTTACAGATGGCTTCAAAACGCTCAACCAGCCCTTCCTTGCTTCTGTGCTTTTTGGCCAGGGGAGACATTTCGACAGGGTAATCTGTTATAAATGTTGGTTGGATCAAATTTGGTTCTACTGTTTCTCCAAATATTTCGTCAATTAATTTTCCTTTGCCCATGGATTCATCCACATCAACACCCACCTTTTTAGCTACTTCTGCCAATTCCTTTTCGTTCATTTCAGAAATATCAATGGTCGTGTATTCCTTAATGGCATCGTACATCGTTATTCTTTTCCAGGGACGTTTGAAATCAATCTCATTTTTCCCAACCTGGATTTTGGTTTTTCCATGCATATCCAATGCAATCTTTTCCACCATTTCTTCTACCAGGTCCATCATCCAGTTATAATCCTTATAGGCGACATATAATTCCATTTGGGTGAACTCAGGATTATGGAAACGGCTCATCCCTTCGTTCCTGAAATCCTTTGAAAACTCATAAACACCATCGTATCCTCCAACAATAAGCCTTTTCAAATAAAGCTCGTTAGCAATACGCAAATACAAGGTCATGTCAAGGGTATTGTGATGGGTTTTAAACGGACGTGCTGCAGCTCCTCCATATAAAGGCTGGAGGATGGGTGTCTCTACTTCCAGATACCCTTTTTTATTTAAAAATGAGCGCATGGAATTTGTTAGTTGCGCTCGTTTTACAAACACATCCTTAACGTGTGGATTCACGATCAGGTCGAGATAGCGCTGACGATACCGTTGCTCCGGATCGGTAAAGGCATCCCAGGTCTTGTCGTCTTTTTCTTTCACAACAGGAAGTACTTTTATGGATTTGCTTAAAAGTTTAAATTCCGAAACATGAATGGTTGTTTCCCCCATTTGCGTGGTGAATACATAACCCTTTACACCAATTATGTCGCCAATATCAAGCAAACGCTTAAATACAATATTGTACATGGTTTTATCTTCACCCGGACAAATATCATCACGTTTGAAATACAGCTGGATTTTTCCGGTTGCATCCTGGATTTCCGTAAAAGCAGCAGCTCCCATTATCCGGCGCTGCATAATCCGGCCTGCAATACTGACATCCTGATAAAGAGAGTTATCATTTGGGAAGTTATCATGAATCTCCTTAGCGGTTACATTCACATCATACAATTCAGCCGGATAAGGATTGATCCCCAGTTTATTTAATTCCTGCAAAGATTGTCTTCGTACTAATTCCTGTTCGCTATGCTCCATTCGTTTGTAATTTTATAATCGTACTGTTGTGTACCATTTACTGAACTAAGTTTGATTTTCAAAACCGTGCAAAGATAGCGGAAAATTGAACTTTGCAGAATGGTCTCAAAAAGTAATTATTTTTCTAAATCCGGCTGGCTAACCAAACTACTTTACCACTATTTTTTGTGAGCCTGAATGAGTATCATTACTAAGTTCCAGAAAGTATACACCTGCGGGCAGGTCAATATCAATTCTGACTGATTTATCAGAACGACCCATAAAGTAACTTTTATGAACCGTACGGCCGGATAAATCAGAAATTAAAACAGTATTATCCCCCGATTGAAATTCCATAATAATAAACAAAGGATCACTTACGGGATTGGGATAAATAGTAAATGGCAGTATATCATTTTGTGAAACATTACTAATGTATGCTTCAATTGAAGCAAAAGGGCCATTAGCTTCCCCAATAAAAACACTTTGTACCCGATAGCTATGTGATCCGGCTGGAACCGATGGATCGGTAAAGGATACTCCATCAACAATTTGGCTATTGACCAAAGTATCATTTCTAAAAATATTGTAGCCGATTAATTCCAGTGAACTTGGAAGTATGGGTTCTGACCAGTTTAAGTCAACAGAATGAGCCTCAATAGTTGAAGTTAAGCCCTGTGGGGGATGCAATTCAATAATTCCATTGCCATCGGGCCGGATGCCTACTATGGCATCATGCTGGAAATTGAAATAATTTCCTCCGGCAGCCAGCGAATCTATATAGTAATAACCATCGTAATACCCATCCAGCCCCAGTTGAAATGAAAATGGGTTGTATCCTGGTAGCCGTCGCAAACGAATGTATGGCCTGCCTGAGTAGACAGATCCACACCCCCATAAATAACTGGCCTCATCAAGTCCAACTCACTCCTTAACAATGCACCCCAATTTCCGGCATAACTACTTCTCCATAAAAATGCAGCACTATCATTGTATTGAAAATTATTTCATAGCATCTCTTGCATCAAAATCATAGGCGCCTGTACCATTTGGTGTCAATATGGAGTTAACACTTACAGCCGAATGATAAAGCAATTCAGCGACTGGAAAATCATTATCAGAAAGGTGATAATTCATACCCGCCCAATCGTAAAAAGTGTTTTCAAAATCTGCACTTTGCACACCATAGGATGTGTAATATGAATTTGATCCAATACCCTTTTTCGGAAAGTTATAGTATTTCATAATCTGTCCCATAGCTGTTGCCACACATCCTGTCCATAAATGCCCACAGAGTCCGTTGGATTCTTCCGGGAAGGTACTGTTGTGAAGTAACATCCCTGGCTCCACGTTGAAAGAAGAAGCGGTTCAACAAACTCGCCTTTTTCAAGTTTTGATACATTTCCGGACTCGTATTTCTGCCACACTTTCAAAATACTCAGGTTTTGCAATAACATTATTCAGAATTGAATATTCAATTTGATCCTGATAATGCATTAACCATGAAAGAAAAGCCGGCGAAATATTCTCTCCGGAGTATGCTCCTTTAAATGAATATCCTAAAACAGGATATACAAACTTACATGCCGAAACAATAATAAAGCCTTCCTGCCAATTAAATACATGGTAAAGCGCCAAACCGTTCCGATACTCAACAAAATCCGATGTAAAAATGATATCACCGTATTCTCCAGAAGTTCGTTCAATCAGAAAGTTGGTCGCAACCATATGGGCACTTTTTTTTCAACTTCTTTCCCGCTAAGTTCAAAAACCAATAAGAACAGGATTACAGTAATGAATATCTTTGCGAAAGGTTGCATAAAATTATTTTAAACGATAGAATCCTCAAAAATAACAAAAAACAAAAACCTACAATGCATGAAGTTGAGCAAGGAGTTTTTTATCAGGGGGCCGGTCACGCAAATAGCAAGGGAGTTATTGGGTAAAATAATTTTTACTCACTTCGATAATGAGTTAACTGCCGGAATTATTAACGAAACGGAAGCCTATGCAGGGGCCATTGACAGGGCCTCACATGCCTATAACAACCGCCGGACCTCGCGAACTGAAACCATGTATAAGGATGGAGGAATTGCTTACATTTATTTGTGTTATGGGATGCATCATCTATTTAATTTTGTAACCCATAAAAAAAACATACCAGAGGCTGTCTTGCTGCGGGGTATCTATCCTTTTGAAGGTTTAAAAACAATGGAGGTAAGGCGCACTATGAAATTCAGGATCAAAGGGTTTACAGACGGCCCCGGAAAAGTGTCACAGGCTTTGGGATTAAGTATTAATAATAATGGAGAAGTCATTCCAGGAAATCGAATATGGGTTGAGGACAGGGGAATTATTGTGAACGAAAGTGACATCGTAATCAGCCCCAGAATAGGAGTAGATTATGCCAAGGAAGATGCATTGCTGCCTTACCGGTATTTATTGAAAAATGACAGCATAAAAAAAAGTCCCACCGGGGCGGGACTTTAATTTTTAAAAAGGTCGGTCTATTTTACAGACCCGGTTAAATCGCTACCAGCTTTAAATTTAACAACTTTTTTGGCTGCTATTTTAATTTCCTTGCCGGTTTGAGGATTTCTTCCTGTTCTGGCAGCACGTTTGGCTACTGAGAAAGAACCGAATCCAACGAGAGCGACCCTGTCACCTTTTTTCAACGCTTTAGAAGTTGCACCAACAAATGCATCCAATGCTCTTTTGGCATCTGCTTTAGTTAAGTTAGCTTCTGCTGCGATTGCGTCAATTAATTCTGCTTTATTCATTTTTTTTAAATTTAATGGTTAATGTCGTGCAAATATACGCTATTATTAGGAAAAAGCAAGTCCAAAACGCTAAAACCCTTGATTTTGTTAATAATTCAGCCGTTTTGTTAATAACTCAGGCTCTACAAGCCTTTATTTATAGGGATTACAAAACATTGAGGTGACTAATATATATAATTCAAAAGGGAATATCAAAACATTTTTGTGACAATTTTTCATAGAAATGAAACAACAAATCAACCTACTTTAAATCCATTGGATAATTTAAACCCCCTTAAGAATTCATCGGTCTTCATTCTTCTTTTTCCTTCCAGTTGTAATTCGTCCAGCGAAAGAACTCCATCCTGACAGCCAACAAGTATGCAGTTTTTTTCATTCGTCCATAGGTTTCCAGGTGCAAGGGAAATCTTTTCAAGACCCTCGTTTTCCTCCTTTTTTAATAATGAGGCTTTATAGATTTTCAAACCTTTCTCATCGCCTTCGGGCGAAATCAAGCCGGTGAATGCACAGGGATAAGGGCTAAGCCCTCTAATAAGATTGTTAATGGTTTCCCTTGTTTTTGACCAATCAATCCTGCAATCGTCTTTAAATATCTTGGGGGCAATTCGAACCTCATCAACCCGATCCAGTAAGCTATCCTGGTTTATAGAAACAAAATTCCCACTTTCAATTATACGAACTGTCTCCAATACCAATTCAGCACCTGCAACTTGCAGTTTATCATGAAGGTCTCCGGCAACATCAATTGGTGAAATGGCAACTTCCTTGTTCAATATAATCTCTCCTGTATCAATTTTATCGTCAAGAAAAAAAGTTGTCACTCCGGTTTTGGCTTCACCGTTGATAATTGCCCAATTGATGGGCGCAGCACCACGGTATTGTGGCAAAAGGGATGCATGCAGATTAAAAGTACCTAAGGGTGGCAATTTCCATACTACCTCAGGAAGCATTCTGAATGCAACTACAATTTGAAGATCGGGTTCAAAACCCTTTAATGCTGTAATAAAATCTTCTGACTTTAATCGTTCGGGCTGTAGTATAGGGATTTGATGCTGAAGGGCAAAGCCCTTAACAGGAGAGAATCTAATTTGCCGACCCCTGCCGGCAGGCCTGTCAGGAGCAGTAACAACAGCAACAACCTGATAGCCATTCTTTACAAGGACTTCAAGGCTGGAAACAGCAAAATCAGGCGTTCCCATAAAAACTATTCTCAATCCTGTATTCATTGTTTGGTATTGACAAAAAAACCTGTTCGTCGGGAACAGGTTTAAAAATCATTTCTCAATCCTTATTTTAAATCTCTCCAAGGCTTGCTTTTGCCCTGGCAATATATTTTTCAGCATCTCTTGATTCACGGGCTTTTGGAAAATCTTTTTTCATCCTTTCGTAAGCCGTAAGTGCTTTGTTCCATTCTCCCATTGCTTCGTAGGCCCAACCGGCTTTAAGCAAAAATGTCGGGGTGGTAAACTCATTGGGCTCATTGTTGGCAGCATCCATATAATAATTAGCAGCCTTTTGCTGTTCACCCAAATGCATGTAAGCATCCCCAATGGCACCCATCGCCATGCCCGATACGATCATGTCATCACTACTAAACTTCTTCAAATACTTTATGGCCTCTTCATATTCGCCTTTACTCAGGTAACAAACACCTGCATAATATTTGGCCAGGTTGCCGGCTTTAGTTGAACCATAATCATCAATGATATCCAAAAATCCAATGCTTTCCCCATCACCAAATAAGGCCAGGTCAGTGGAATCTTTCTCAAAATAGTACTCAGCTTTGAACATTGCTGTTTGGGCAGTCTTTTCTTTTGGCTTCAGAATATACTTCTGATATCCAAAAAACAAAAGGATAATAACAATAACTCCGCCGACCACATAGGTGATTATTTTCTGATTGCTTTCAATAAACTGCTCGGTTCTGCTGAGGGCGGACTCAACCGCTTCCATGCGTTCTTCTGATACGTCTTTCTTTTTTGCCATTTTCTGATTTCCAAATTTGGGCGCAAAGATATATTTTTTTTATTACAAAAGGGAATTTACTTTTTTAAATATCTACAAAATGATTGAATACAGTTCATTTAATAAAGCAATCCATCAAAGCTATTCTTTGAGAATAAGGCAACTATTCACTTCACAACAAGAATGCTCAACTTGTTCAAAATTTAATAATCATGTTTAATTCGAATCGTAAATGCACCTGGCAAAAGCTATACCAAATCCATCAACAGGGTTAGCATCACGAAATAGAGAAACTTCCAAATAAGCTTTTGGGCAAAACCTGCAACTGATCCCATTGAATTCTTCAATCGGGGTATTTTTGTTCTCACGATTGGTACTATCTATAGTCATAGCAAATACTTTTACCCCAGTAATAAGCATACAAAAAACCAGAATCGCTTTATGCATCACTATGATTTTTTACGGAACTAATTTCAAAATCCAAATTTGAAATCCAAGATTTCTTGTAATTTTACATCTGACTAAAATGATCAAACATTTGATTGCTCAATTATCGAGAAAAATTAATGAATATTACGCCCCGATTATTATTAAAAGATGGAAAAGCTATCGCAACAAAATAATGAACGATTGCTCGAGTATTTGATGGAATTTGTTTCGGATAACAAAAAACAGCTGTTTGAAAAGATTATTGAATATCGTACAAGACATATAACAGTTGTACTTGAAGATATTTTTCAACCCCATAATGCCAGCGCGGTATTGCGTTCCTGCGATTGCTTCGGAATACAGGATGTTCATATCATCGAAAACAACTATAATTACGAAGTCAACCCTGACGTAGCATTGGGCTCATCGAAATGGCTGTCATTATACAAATACAGCAATAAGGATAACAATACCCTAAGTACATTTGAAAATCTTCGAAAAAAGGGATACAAAATCGTAGCTACAACACCACATAAAAATGATTGTTTACTCGAAGATTTAAAGCTCGATCAAAAAACTGCATTGGTCTTTGGTACCGAATTAGAAGGATTGTCGGAAACGGCAATCAAGCATGCAGATGCATTTGTAAAAATCCCTATGTATGGGTTTACGGAGAGTTTTAACATTTCCGTTTCAGCCGCAATTATTCTTCAAAATTTAACCGAAAGACTGAGGAATTCAGACATTCTATGGGAGCTTAGTAATCATGAGAAAACCGAAGTAAAACTAAGTTGGGTAAGGAATGTAATTAAAAGAGTAGATTTAATTGAAAAGAAGTTCCTGAAAAATTCTTAATTTTACCAAAATTTAAAATATTAATCTTTAAAATCTTATTTATATGGGAAAAGGAGACAAAAAAACCAAACGTGGAAAAATAATCATGGGAAGCTATGGTGTAAGCCGTCCTAAGAAAAGCAAAAAGAGTTTTGTTCCTGAAGTAAAACCTGTAAAGAAGAAGGCGATACCTGTTAAAAAGGATGAAGAAAAAGTAGCAGCAGAAGCAGAAAAAGAAATGGCACCCAAAAAAGCACCGGCCAAAAACAAGACCACACCTCCAAAAGCGACGGAAGCAGCTTCTCCTGAAAAAAAAGAAACGAAGGCAGAAAAGAAAGAAGATGAAGCAAAGGAATAACCCTGACAAAGAATCGAATAAACTTGTTTAATGATTAAACAAGGATTGAAAAGTTGTTTAGTGTTTGGTTTTTAAGATAGCAGAGGATCACAGATTTTCTGCTATTTTTTTAAATGCATCCCCTCGCTCTTCAAAATTTTTAAACAAGTCGTAGCTGGCTGCTGCCGGAGACAAAAGGCAAACATGATCCGTTAAAGTATGCGTGCGAATTATTGCCGGAAGTTCATCAAACTGAGAGATGATGAATATTTTTTTATCTGTCGGAATTCCTGATTTAGTTAAACCTTCCGAAATGCGTTCACCTGCTTTACCATATAGAATCAAATTGGTAATGCCGGATCCCGGTAAAAAATCGATCAATAACTGATAATCAATTCCCCGGTCAACACCACCCAAAATGAGAGTATCCACATTTTTAAGAACCCTGACAGCATGCATGGTAGCTTCGGGAATGGTAGCAATTGAATCGTTGTAGAAATGGATGCCCTTAAACTTTCCAACATATTCAAGCCTGTGCGGCAAGCCTTTAAATCTATTTACAACGGATTCTATCAAATGATCCGGAACTTGTAATATTTTTGTTACACAAACCGCAGCCATAATGTTCATGAGGTTATGGTTGCCTGGCAAGTATTTTCGATTTGTGAAATTGTATTCAATTCTACCTTCATCACCATTAAAAACAACATTTCCATTTTTTTAGCAGGAAGGCCCCATCCTTTTTAATTCAGATAACGAAAATGAATACAATTTACCTTGAGGGTTGTATTGAGCTATAAGTTTTGATATAGCCCCACTATCATTATTGGCTACCAGATAATCATCTCTTTCCTGAAAAAGAGCAATGTTCAATTTTGCTTTTTGATAGAAAAAAATATTTTCGTAATGATCAAGGTGCTCTTCATAAATATTCAAAAGAACGGAAATATGGGGTGAACTTGTTACATTTTCCAATTGATGTGAGGAGAGTTCAAAAACAATTTTAGTGTCATTGGTTATTTGATGAGCCAACTCAAAAGGAGGCATGCCTATATTCCCAACAAGAAGAACATCTTTGTAAAAACAGGAAAGAATTTCAGCTATCAGGCTCGAAGTAGTACTTTTCCCTTTGGTCCCTGTAACACCAACAATTTGACTCGAAAACATTTTCAAAAAAAGGTCTGTCTGGGATGTCATTTGTGCTTTGATAGGATATTCCTTTAAAACTTTTTGGGAAATACCAGGGGATTTAATGATCAAGTCAACATGCCTTGTTCCCTCAAGATAATTTTCTCCAAAAAAAACAGTACAATCAGGATGAATGGTAAAATTCAGCCTGGAAATTACATCATGATCCCTATCAGCAATGTAAATATTTTCAGGTTGAATATATTGAATCAGCAAGTGATAAGAAGCTATCCCTTCTTTTCCAAATCCCAAAATCAGGATTTTCTTGCCTTCCAGTATTTCAAATAATTTGTTAATCACTTAATGCCTGTTTTAAAAGATTGTAAAACTCAGGATTCAGGAAATGATGTCCATCCTCTTCAAATTTCGGATTATTATCAGAAGCTTCACCACTTAGGGTGCTATAGAAATTGAGCAAAAAGGGCAAAGGTGGCGAATGCTTCTTCAAAGCTTCTTTTAGGGACAAATTAACCTCGTCAATGGTGCCGACGCATTCAAAAGGTTTGACCTCACTAATACCTGCCAATTCCTTGAAAAAGTTTAACAGGTTTCGATCATCATATAGATCCTTGCCAAAAACAGAAACCAATTCCTCCCTGTCAATAAAGGGTGACAAGATAATGTATGCAAATAAGCATTTCGGGCAATTACCACACCAGCTATTGGATTTGCTTCCGGCATTGCAACTTCTGAAAGCCCTGAAATATTGTGGGTATTTAGAGAATATTCCCGCAATACTGTATTCCGACAGTGGCCTTAAAAAACTAAAATACTCGATTTCGCCACTAATGTATTTTTCCACATACATTCGAAGGTCTGTTTCAAATTCAAACGATTTTGAGTACTGATGATTAACGCCAGATTCAGCATCAGTAGGCTCATTTGCACTCGACTCATTAGATAATGCAATGTATTTTGATCCTGTTAAAGCAGCCACCAAAACTGCAATAAAACCAAGCAAAGCGGAAAATGGAGTATGTCCATTCAGAAATCCTTTCTTGTTCAGGTCCAGTAATCCGGGATGAATAGTCCTTTTAACAGTGAAAATATTTTCCGGTTTATATCCTGCGATTTCAACCAGGTCCAAACTGGCTTTACCCGGATTTAGCATAAACGGAATGCAATTGAATTGATCCTTTAACAATTCAAGGGTTACCGTTGAATCCTTACCACCACCAATGGGAATCAAAACTCTACGATCATCAAACTGTTGACGAATCTTCACCAAATCCCTGCTGGAATCACTAATCATCTCCACGAAACTATCCTGATCGGTTTTTATCGAATTCAAATAAAAAAACTCACCCAGGCCTTTAAAATACAGTTTCTTCCACCAGTCAATCTGCTCTTCCGTAAGTGAATATGGCTTTATTATGATTTGTTGAGGGCAGGCTGCTTTCCAATAACTGATCAGCTCAACCATCCCAATCTGAAAAGCTAAGTTTTGAAGTTCATCTGCTGACAATTTATTTGCAAACAATCCTCCCTTTTCTATTGTTAATGTTGGTGAAAAGAAATATACATCAGACAAATTAAACAAATACACGATTTTCAAGCCATCTTCGTTTTCACTTATGGAGAATTCCTCAAAAGTGAAAGATGTAAATTTTTTTCTGAACTGATTATATTTATAATTGTTATCTTTAGTCACTTTTTTGTGATGGTATTATTTTTGTAATGATTCGTTCAAACAATAATCTACTACAAAAGAACAAAAATTAGCTTCAATGTCTGACATAAATGACATATTAAAAATAAAAACAAATAACATTAAGCCTGCCAAAGGGAAGATACTGATTTCTGAGCCTTTTCTTGGCGATTACTATTTTAAAAGATCTGTCGTACTATTGGCCGAACACAACAAAGAAGGCTCTTTCGGATTGATCATTAACAAGCCTGTAGATATAATTTTGAGTGACATCATCAAGGATTTTCCCAACTTCGATGCCCCAGTCTATTTGGGAGGCCCCGTAAATACAGATAATTTGTATTTCATCCATACCCTCGGAAACCTTTTGGAAAACAGCCTTGAAATTTCAAAGGGGCTTTATTGGGGTGGCGACATAGAATTGATTAAAGAGATGATCATCCTTGGCAAAATACATACTTCACAAATAAAATTTTTTGTTGGATATTCAGGATGGGTTTCAAAACAATTGGATGGTGAACTTGCCCGTAACTCCTGGCTTGTAGCCAACATAAATGCCAAAACAGTGATGGAATCCAATCCTCAGGAACTGTGGGATGAAGCACTCAAAACGCTTGGAGGTGACTATTCATATTGGTCAAAATTTCCTTCCGACCCGGCAATGAACTAAGGTGCTATTTTCAATGTACTTTTGAAATTTCCTTCTGCTGAGATTTTTCAGGAAAGAAGTATAGAAGGAACACTCAAGCATGGATCTGAGTTTTATCAAACCTTGCAACCCTGCCGGCTACCCACACTTCTACAAAACTGTTGACATACAAAACGAAAGCTGGTAATTTATTTTCACCAATATAAACCTTACACGTATCGCCGGCGCTTAAATGCTTGCGTTTATGATTTGTTGCCAATACTCTTTTGGCTATTCGATAAGTATAAATAATAAATAATATAAGTATTACGGAAAGCATGATTGTACTGTATTACCCCATGAGAAAATCAGGTACAAATATAAAAAATAAAGCCACTATAAAAACTGTTTGAAGTTCAATTTAATTTATTGAAAGTGTTGTTATATGTTGAACCTTTTGATTACATACATTCTAAAAATCAGTATTTAGAACATTTATAAATTCGTCCAAATTTGAGAAAAAATGTCAACTATACCGATTTGAAATTTATATCTTTGAACGATTAATACAAAAATAAAGTTTAAACTTTAACAACCGAGTAAATAATGAAAGATACACCCATTAATTTTGATGTTCAAACCGCAACATCAAAAAGAGTAATTTGGCCAGTGTTGGAAAAGCTTCGATCCGTGAAATAAAGAGATTAATTGATGCCATTGAAGCCGAAACAGGTGAGAAATACATTCGAATGGAAATGGGCATTCCCGGTTTACCACCGACTAAAATTGGTGTGGAATCCGAAATTGAAGCCTTAAAAAAGGGGTCGCCTCATTTATCCTGATATTTTTGGGATTGCCCCACTGAAGCCTGAGATTTCACGTTTCATTAAATTGTTTCTGAATATTGATGTTGACCCTCAGGGATGTATCCCCACAGTAGGTTCCATGCAAGGAGGATTTGCCAGTTTTATGACCATCAACCGAATGCATAAGGACCGTGAAGGCACATTGTTTATTGATCCGGGATTTCCTGTCCACAAGCAGGCAATTCGGGTTCTGGGACAAAAATACATGTCGTTTGATGTATATAACTACCGGGGCGACAAACTAAAAGATAAACTAGAGTCATATCTGAAAACCGGAAAAGTCTCTTCCATTTTATACTCCAACCCCAACAATCCTTCATGGATTTGTTTCACAGAAAAAGAACTTAAAATTATTGGTGACCTGGCAACAAAATATGATGTAATTGTTTTGGAAGACCTTGCTTATTTTGGTATGGACTTCAGAAAAGATTATTCCGTCCCGGGAAAACCACCCTATCAGCCAACTGTCGCAAATTATACTGATAACTGGATATTGCTGATTTCAAGTTCAAAAGTATTCAGTTATGCAGGTCAAAGAATCGGGATGATGAGTGATCTCTGATAAAGTTTTTAATACAGTAGCTCCTGATTTAAAAAGATATTATTTATCGGACAATGTTGGATATGCTATGATTTTCGGAACCATGTATACGCTAAGTTCAGGCGTTTCCCACTCTGCCCAGTATGGCCTTTGCGGCATGCTTAAGGCTGTGAATGACGGAGCAGATCAGCTTGACACAGCCCGTTAAGGAGTACGGCGAAAAAGCAAAAATCATGAAAAAGATGTTTCTTGATAACGGCTTCAGTATTGTGTACGATATGGATGAGGATGAACCCATTGCCGATGGTTTCTATTTTACATTTTCATATCCCGGCTTTACCGGAGAAGAGCTGCTGAACGAAATGATTTATTACGGCATCAGCGCCATTTCATTAGCGATTACCGGAAGCGAAAAGACAGAAGGCATCCGGGCCTGTGTATCACTTGTTAAGAGGGAACAATTTTCAGATCTTGAAAGCAGGCTAAAAAAGTTTAATGCAGATCACAAAAAGGAATAAAGCTCAAAAATTTTGCCTATAAAAAGGAATAGGGTATTTTCTCTTATTCCTTTTTTTAATAGCATTCTAAATAAGGAAAATATTAAGAAGATTTCTTTTCTTTCTATTATTTTTTTTTAATTTCGTCCGGTTGTTAATTAATAAACAGTAAACAATAAAATTGTATGGCACTAAAAGGAGAAATTGTTGTTGATATAGAACGCTGCAAAGGCTGCGAGGTATGTATTGACGCTTGCCCCACACACACCATCGCTATGGTAGATGCGGTAAATGGCAAGGGATACCATTATATGCAAAATGTCAATAATGCATGTACAGGATGCACAAATTGCGCAGTTGTTTGCCCCGATGGGGTAATTACAGTTTACAGGGTTAAAGTATAAAAGCGAAAAGAAAATTATAGATCTGATGAAAAAAGAGCTTAAATTAATGAAAGGGAACGAGGCTTTTGCAGAAGCAGCGATACGTGTCGGAGCCGATGGTTATTTTGGATATCCCATCACACCCCAATCGGAAGTAATGGAATACCTGATGGCAGAAAAGCCCCATGAAAGAACAGGAATGGTTGTACTTCAGGCGGAAAGCGAAGTAGCTTCTATTAATATGTTATATGGGGGAGCCGGCTGCGGTAAAAAAGTTATGACTTCTTCTTCCAGCCCGGGCGTGAGTTTGATGCAGGAAGGAATCTCCTATCTGGCCGGAGCTGAATTACCTTGTCTCTTATTAAATGTTGTTCGTGGAGGCCCTGGCTTAGGAACAATCCAACCCTCACAATCCGATTACTTTCAAAGCACCAAAGGAGGAGGACATGGAGATTATCATCTAATCGTTCTGGCACCTTCGTCAGTTCAGGAAATGTATGATTTTGTTGATCTCGGTTTCAAACTTGCTTTTAAATACAGAACACCGGTTATGGTACAATCCGACGGAGCAATCGGACAAATGATGGAGAAAGTTGAAGTTGAAGAACAACAACCCCGCCGAACCGAAGCTGAGATTATTGAACAATGCCCATGGGCAACAATGGGGAAAAAACCAGATCGTGAAAGAAATATTATTACCTCACTTGATCTGGACCCTTCCCGTCACGAAAGACACAATATTGAACTGCAAAAAAAATACAAAAGAATAGAGGCTGATGAAGTCATTTTTGAAAAAATTGATTGCGATGATGCCGACTATTTATTTGTTGCATATGGAACCAGCGCACGTATTTGCTTAAAGGCCATGCAACTTTGTCGTGAGAAAGGAATTAAGGTTGGATTGATGCGCCCGATTACACTTTGGCCCTTCCCGAAAAAGGAAATGAACGACCTGGCAGGAAAAGTTAAAGGTATTTTATCCATTGAAATGAGCGCTGGTCAAATGGTTGAAGACATAAAGCTTGCTGTTGAAGGGAAGGTTAGAGTTGAACATTTCGGAAGAATGGGCGGAATCATCCCCTCCCCGATTGAAGTAGCAGAAGCATTGGAACAAATTTTTATTAACGCTTAAGGATATGGCTGAAACACTAACAAAATCAGATATTATAAAACCCGAGAACCGGGTTTATAAAAAAACCAGTTTGATGACTGACAATGTATTAAGTTATTGCCCCGGGTGTGGGCACGGTACAACACATCGCATCATCATGGAAGTTTTGGATGAAATGGGTTTACAATCAAAAACCATAGGCATTGCACCGGTTGGTTGCTCAGTCCTGGCTTATGATTTTATGAATATTGATATGCAACAAGCGGCCCATGGCAGAGCGCCTGCCCTGGCAACAGCTGTTAAAAGGCTTATGCCCGAAAAAACAGTATTTACCTACCAGGGAGATGGTGACCTTGCAGCTATCGGTACAGCGGAAACAATTCATGCTGCCAATCGTGGTGAAAACATTACCATTGTTTTTATTAATAATGGAATCTATGGAATGACCGGAGGACAAATGGCCCCGACAACACTTCCCGGAATGAAGTCATCAACTTCACCTTATGGAAGGGATTTGAACATGATGGGCCATCCGCTAAAGATTACGGAACTGCTTGCACACTTGCCGGGAACTAATTTCGTTACACGTCAGGCTGTTCATACACCGGTTGCTGTTCGCAAGGCAAAAAAAGCCATTCGGAAGGCCTTTGAACTTCAACAGCAAAATGTCGGGCTTACCTTTGTAGAAGTAGTTTCGAATTGCAACTCAGGATGGAAAATGTCGCCGGTCCAGTCAAACCATTGGATGGTTGACAACATGTTCCCCTTTTATCCACTTGGAGATATAAAAGTAGATGGAGAATTGGTTGCCAAATAAACCGAATGAATTGAAAACAATTTTCAAAAAGAAATCAAAATAAAAATTGATATGACGGAAGAAATTATCATTGCAGGATTTGGAGGACAGGGAGTGCTTTCGATGGGTAAAATACTGGCCTATTCAGGAATTATGCAAGACCAGGAAGTCAGCTGGATGCCCTCCTACGGCCCAGAAATGCGCGGAGGCACCGCCAATGTTACGGTCATATTGAGCGACGACCGGATCAGTTCGCCCATCCTTACTCAATATGACACAGCCATCATACTCAACCAGCAATCAATGGATAAATTTGAGTCAATGGTTAAACCAGGCGGTGTGTTGCTTTACGACCCCAACGGGATCATCCATCACCCAACACGAAAAGACATTAAAATATACAAGATTGAAGCAAGCCAGGAGGCTGCCAATCTTGGGCTTAGAAAAATATTCAATATGATTGTTCTTGGAGGATATTTGAAAGTGAAACCGATTGTGGAGCTCAAAAACGTTATCCTTGGACTCAAGAAGTCTTTGCCTCCGCGATATCATCATATGATACCCGATAATGAAAAAGCCATTACACGGGGTTTTGAAATTGTTGAAGAAGTTCATCTGAACTAAAATAAATTGATAATAAATCAAGGCCTTTGCAAAATACAATGTGAAGGCCTTTTTTGTTTTATAAAATTATTCAAAAAAATTTTGTCAATATTTCAAATTTATTGTACATTTATACGTTCATCAAAATTTATTATTTTAAATCTTCGATACAATGAGCCTCAACTATCAATGTCCGCACTGCAAGGGCTATACCGCCCTGAACGATTGTTTAATATTTGCCGTAAAAACGCAAGATTCAAAAATGGGGTTGATATCCCTGCACCCAGAAATCGGGAATTATGCGGTTAATATAAATCCTGAATTTTCATATAAGGAAGGTGAAGAGCTGGAATTTTTCTGTCCGATATGCCATGCCCCACTAGCTTCAGATGTGCATAAGAAATTGGCCCGGATCATCATGATTGATGAGAAAGATAATAAATTTGAAATCTTATTTTCTCAAACTGCAGGTGAAAAAAGCACTTATAAAATAATTGGGGAAACCATGGAAATCTATGGGGATGATTCAGCAGAATACCTCGATTTTATAAACCTATCACTCAATTTTTAGAAAATAAATTATGTAATTATGAATAAAAGGATATTGTATTCTCCGGTTATCTTGCTTTTGGCATTTGTAGTTAACATTGGCTGCCAGAATGATGGCTATAAAATTTCGGAACCAACAAAGCTTGAAAATGAAATGATTGTTACAGCAGGGAATCAAATTTCGATGGACCTGGTCAAGAGTTTAAAATCTGAATTAAAAATTGCCATACAAGAAGGTGGATTGTCTGAAGCCATCAACGTTTGCAGTTTAAAAGCCATTCCTTTAACAAAAGTCATTGCTGAACATGCTGATGCAGAAAACATCAGCATCAAACGGACTTCCAATAAATACAGAAACCCGGTTAATGCGCCTGAAAAACCAGAAACACTTGCTCTAAAACACTTCGAAGATCTGAGTGCATCTGGCAAAAACCTACCTGAATATTATACCCAGAAAATTACCAAAGACGGCATAACCTATTACAATTATTACAAGCCGATGAAACTGGAAGCAGTTTGTTTAACCTGCCATGGGGATGCCACCACCATAGTGCCGGAAGTTAGAAACCAAATTGCTGAATTGTATCCCGAAGACA
The DNA here is from genome assembly GCA_041393255.1 of Bacteroidales bacterium. Lineage (GTDB taxonomy): Bacteria > Bacteroidota > Bacteroidia > Bacteroidales > JAADJA01 > JAADJA01. Next base: position 124,762 of record JAWKKM010000006.1, read on the forward strand.
AAGCTGTAAATTATAAAGAAGGTGATTTCAGGGGGTTGATAAGGATAACATTTCCTGAATAAAATCCTTATCAAAACTCATAGAAAATAACAAAACTCAAAACCTCATTGTACTGCCCGTGATTCCAGCGATAAGTCTGGTCGTTAGGATGCGGGCGAATAGCTAAAATGGAATTTGAATACCGGACATTGATTTTAAAATGCTCAATAAATTCATAAAAAGCCCCAATATTTATACTTAGATCGGTGCTGTTAAAAGCAGTTGCGGAAACATCTTCTGAGCCGTTAGCTTCTTCATAACTATTCAACAAAACACCAAGGGATAAGCCGGCCTCCAGCGCGGCTTTTTCATGAAAATGAAAACGATAATGTACCGGCATTTCAATATAATTTAAACGAAGTAAATAAGATTGATATGCATTGGCAGAGTCAGGATTTTCCCTGCTTCCCTTTTGAATAAAGTCCAGTTCCATTTGCATGGAAGATTTTGGGGTGAATTGACGATTCACAAAAACACCGGCATAGATCCCTGCCTTATGCGGGCCTTCCAACCGGTCTCCCGAAACTTCAGTAGCGGCTAAACCTCCAAGTACTCCACCCTTAAAATCCTGGGCAGAACCGCTCCATGTAAATACACAGAAAAGAACTATAATACATGCAATTATACTTTTATTCATAAACCAAAATTGTTAGACAGGCAAAGATAGAAAGAATTGCTAAACCATTTTGGCAAAATAATCATATACGATTTTCCCTTTAGCATTTCCAATCACACTTTGCAGCTCATCTAAACTTGCCTTCCTGATCTTCTTCACCGATTTGAACTTCCAGAGTAGTTTTTGCGCATAGGAGTATCCGATTCCTTCGATTTCTGTCAATTCTGACTTTACAGCATCTTTTTCTCTTCGGTTCCTGTGATGCGTAATCCCAAAACGGTGGGCCTCATCCCTGATGTGTTGGATGATTTTTAATGTCTCTGATTTTTTATTGATATACAAAGGAAGTGAATCACCGGGGAAATAAATCTCTTCAAGTTTTTTGGCAATTCCGATAATGGCAATCTTACCGCGCAATCCAAGTTTATCTAGGCTTTTAACCGCAGAACTGAGTTGTCCCTTTCCACCATCAACAACAATCAATTGAGGTAATGGCTTTTCTTCATCAAGCAAACGCTTATACCTTCTATATATAACTTCCTCCATGGATGCAAAATCATCGGGGCCTTCAACCGATTTAATATTGTAATGACGATATTCCTTTTTGTTGGGTTTAGTATTTATAAAACAAACCATTGCTGCCACAGGATAATCTCCCTGCAGGTTTGAATTATCAAAACATTCAATATGCTTAGGCTCCACGTTCATTCTCAAATCCTTTTGCATGGTGGCAAGGATTCGTTTCGAATGCCGCTCAGGGTCCACAAGCTCAATTTGTTTTTCCTTCTCCAGCTTATAGTATTTTACATTTCTCTCCGAAAGTTCCAGGAGTTGTTTTTTATCCCCTCTTTGAGGAATTGTATAAGTTATTCCCGGTAGTTTTGTTTCTAAAGCAAAGGAGATTATAATTTCGGTGGCATTGCTATCGAAACGCTCACGAAAGTCAATGATCGCCATCGTTAGCAGTTCATCATCCGATTCATCCAACTTCTTTTTCAGTTCAACTGTATGCGACTGGACAATGGCCCCATTGACCACCCTGAAGAAATTGACATAACCGGCATCATCATCCGAAATAATGGAATAAACATCAACATTTTCGATTTTCGGATTTACAACCGTGGATTTACTTTGATAACGCTCGAGAAGCTCCAGTTTTTCCTTGATGGTTTGCGCCCGTTCAAATTCAAGGTCATCGGCATGGCGTTGCATCAGGTTTTTAAGCTGATGGATAACAGAACTGATATTGCCTTTTATTATTTCTTTGATTTCAGTAAGTGAGGCTTCATAATCCTCAGTTGTCTGCAAACCTTCACAAGGCCCTTTACAGTTTCCGAGATGGTATTCGAGGCAAATCTTAAACTTCTTTTTTCGGATGTTATCTTCCGTTAAATTGAGTTTGCAGGTTCGTAACGGATAAAGCTGACGGATCAAATCAAGAAGTGTATTCATCATGCGGACAGAAGCATACGGGCCAAAATAAACAGATCCATCCCGGATCACATTTCGGGTTGGAAAAATTCGGGGAAAGGGTTCACTCTTTATACAGATCCAGGGAAAGGTCTTATCATCTTTTAATAATACATTGTAACGGGGTTGGTATTTTTTGATCAGGTTATTTTCGAGCAGGAGGGCATCCAGCTCTGTATCAACAACCACATGTTGCATATCTGCAATCTTCCTGACCAAGACCCGCAACTTTCCACTGATCGTTTGATCCTTATTAAAATAAGAAGAAACACGCTTTTTCAGGTTTTTTGCCTTACCAACATAAATGATCTTACCCTCTTTATCAAAATACTGATAGATACCCGGTTTACCGGGAAGTGTCCTGATCAGAGGCTCCAGCCGATCCATATAGTTATTCGCTGATTTCAAAGTTTTTGTTTACTTTTGATATACAAATCCTAATTTATTAATCTTGTTATATCGATATAACAACTAAATAGGTAATTATCATTATCTGTGGTAGCAACCTTTGTTTTATAATTTTTAATAATCAAAGCAAAACGAATTAATCTGCGTCAAACTTTGATTAAATATAGAATTGTTATGTTTTAAATCTATTTAAAAACTCTAAAGAAATCATAATCAATTTCAAATACAGTAACAGGTTTTAATCCAAGTTGATATTTTTCAAATAAATCAACTAATCTTTCTCCATCTATAATTTCAATAGGTGTCACACCCTCTCGGTTGGCTTCATTTTTTGCGTCTTTAGTAAATCTTCCAGTAGAAATGATTAATCCTTTCTCGCCTCGTCCTTGCATTGCGCCTCGGAAATCTCGAACATGATGCGGTGATATTGTTTCCTTGTACCTTTTACATTGAAATACAATATTTAAACTGACAACATCATTTAACTTCACAACACCCTTACCGTCGATTCCTTGATCACCAGACCCTCCAGTAATTTCAATATCATTAATTCCAATTTCAGTTAACAACCTTTTGGATAGTTTTTCAAAACCTGACGGTGATAAAGATTGAATCAGGGATAATAAATCCCCGGAATGTTCTTCGTCCTCAGTTAAAGTATCTTCAAACTCGTCATTATTCTTATTAGTTTTATGCTTCTTTGTTTTTTTGAACCTATCTTGAACCCCCCTGAATAATTTATAAACATCATCATCAGACAAATTCTTTTCTAATCCATCCTTCGTTAGTGTCCAGGTACCTCTTTTCGAATTGTCAATAAGCCCAGCTTTAAACAAATAAAACCTTGCCCATTGAATTTGATTTCGAATTCGCGATTGACCAGTAGAAGTTGTTTCTTCCATAACTCCATCTGGGATATCTAATCGTTCAACAACTTGATCAATTACACTGGATGAATTCCCAGCTCCTCCATTTTCTTGCAGGGTAACCAAAACTGGATTTACATATTTTAAAAATTCTGGACCTTTCATTTTTATTACTTTTTCAAGTTATCCTTCTTCAAAAACGCATCCCAGCCCTGTGCAGTGACCGGCACCTGAGTTCCCGAACGGCTCATTAGGTTGATTCCTTCATTCTTTTCTGTCATGTGTCCAATTACCGCGATTCCCATAACATCTTTCACCTTTTCATAATCGGCCTGGGCAACTGTAAACAGCAATTCATAATCTTCACCACCGTTTAAGGCACACGTAGTCGGGTCCAACTCAAATTCCCGTGCCATTGAAATTGTTGTCATATCAATAGGCAATTTATCCTCATAAATACTACAACCCAATTCTGATTGTTTACTGATATGAATGATCTCAGAGGCAAGTCCATCCGAAATATCAATCATGGAAGTGGGCACAACCCCTACTCCACCCAACAATCTGATAATATCTGTCCGGGCTTCAGGTTTTAATTGCCTTTCCAGAATATAATCATGGCCCTCAAGATCAGGCTGCATATTGGGATCAGCCTTGAAGACCTGCTTCTCTCTTTCCAACAACATCAGTCCCATATAGGCAGCACCAACATCCCCGGAAACAAAAACAAGATCACCCTTCTTCGCTGTATTTCTGTAAACTATTTTTTCTTTTGGAGCTTCGCCAATGGCCGTTGCAGAAATAAACAAACCACTTATACTTGAAACAGTATCGCCCCCGACCAGATCAACATTGTATTTTTCACAAGCCAGGTATATTCCTTTGTAAATCTCTTCAATGGCTTCGACAGAAAAACGATTTGAGACGCCAATCCCCACGATCAATTGCCTCGGGGTTCCGTTCATGGCAACGATATCCGAAAAGTTCACAACCGCTGTTTTATAACCCAAATGCTTCAAAGGAGAAAAAGTTAAGTCAAAATGGACACCCTCAATCAAAAGATCGGTGGTAATAAGGGTTTGGTTTTCGCCATAATGAATCACAGCAGCATCATCACCGACTCCTTTTATTGAACTTTTATTTTTTAGCCTGATATTTTTTGTCAGGTAATCTATCAAACCAAATTCGCCCAATTGGGACAGTTCAGTTCGTTGTTGTTTATCTTCAAACATTTGATGAATAATTTAATGTGGGGCAAAACTACAAAAATCCGGGCAGCCATTCTGAATTGAAAAGTTTTTGGGAGCCTAACTTTCAAACAACAAAATCAAATATGATTTGTTTGGTTATTAAGGTTATTATAAAGCAGATATTACTAAATTTGCAGCGCTATTTAAATTTTTTCTAAATAAGCACAATTGATGAAGGACAACAACATATTAGAAGAAGTAACACAACAGGAATACAAATACGGTTTCGTGACGAACATCGAGATGGAAACCGCACCCAAAGGGCTTAACGAAGATATTATCCGTTTCATTTCCGCTAAAAGAACGAACCGGAGTTCATGCTTCAGTACCGCCTGAAGGCTTTTGAGAAAATGGAAAACCATGAAGGAACGATTGGGCTCATTTGAATATCCCTCCCATTGACTCCAGGATGTGATTTATTATGCAGCGCCTAAGAAAAAACAGGAATTGCAAAGCCTTGATGAGGTTGACCCGGAATTGCTCGATACTTTTAACAAATTGGGTATTTCGCTTGAAGAACAAAAAAGGTTGTCGGGAGTGGCTGTGGATGCAGTTTTTGATAGTGTTTCGGTTAAAACGACTTTTCGGAATACACTTGAAAAGTATGGAATTATTTTTGTTCTTTCAGCGAAGCGGTGCAGGAACATCCGAGCTTGTTAAAAAATATATGGGTTCCGGTGGTTCCTGTTGGAGATAACTATTTCGCTGCCTTGAATTCAGCAGTTTTTTCCGATGGTTCATTTTGTTATATTCCGAAAGGAGTGCGCTGCCCGATGGAATTGTCAACCTATTTCAGGATCAATAGCGCAGGCACAGGTCAGTTTGAAAGAACTCTGATCGTTGCAGAAGAAGGAAGCTATGTAAGTTACATGGAAGGCTGCACAGCACCTCAACGTGATGAAAACCAATTGCATGCTGCCATTGTTGAAATTATTGCGATGAAGGATGCTGAAGTTAAATATTCGACCGTTCAGAACTGGTATCCCGGTGATAAAAATGGCAAAGGTGGCATTTACAATTTTGTCACGAAAAGAGGCATGTGCAAAGGAAGCCATTCTAAAATTTCATGGACACAGGTTGAGACGGGTTCAGCCATCACATGGAAATATCCAAGTTGCATTTTGCTGGGCGATCATTCAATAGGCGAGTTTTATTCAGTGGCAGTAACCAATAACCACCAGCAAGCAGATACAGGTTCAAAAATGACACACATAGGCAGAAATACGAAAAGTACGATTATCTCTAAAGGTATTTCAGCCGGATTTAGCAACAATAGTTACCGGGGATTAGTAAAGATCAGCCCGAGAGCAGTTAACTCAAGGAATTTCTCACAATGTGATTCATTGCTGCTTGGAGATAAATGTGGCGCTCATACGTTTCCCTACATTGACACTCAAAACAGTTCATCCATAGTTGAACATGAAGCAACAACTTCCAAAATTTCAGATGACCAGCTTTTTTATTGCCAGCAACGGGGAATTGATACGGAAAGTGCCATTGGGTTAATTGTGAATGGATATGCAAAAGAAGTTTTGAATAAGTTGCCCATGGAGTTTGCCGTGGAAGCGCAGAAGCTGTTGTCCATTAGTTTGGAAGGAAGCGTTGGTTAATAGGATTTTTGATATAAGAAATGTGATATTTGATTCTTGATTTAGATAATAGTTAAACCTAAAAACGTAAAATTTGAGAAAAATGAATAGCAGGGAAATAGAAGAAAGGTTAATCAACTTTGCAGCTCAGATCATTGAGATTTGTGAAGGACTTTCTATATCTCATGCGGGATCAATTCTATCACATCAATTGGTTAAATCAGAAACATCTTCTGCCTTAAATTATGGAGAAGCAAGAGGGGCAGAATCCCGCAAAGATTTCTTACATAAAACAAAAGTTGTTTTAAAAGAATTAAGAGAGACTTTGGTTGGATTGAAGATTATCAACAAAACTAATCTCTGTAAAAGTGAACAAACATTAAACTTAGCATTAAGAGAAAACGAAGAATTGGTATCCATATTTGTTTCAAGCACGAAGACAATGCAAAAGAATAATAATAGATAAAAAGTAATTGTCTTCCAAAGAATCAAATATCAAATATCAAAATTCATAAATCATATATTTAAGAGATGTTAAAAATTAAAAATTTACATATTTCGATTGACGAAAAAGAAATTATCAAAGGGTTAAACCTTGAAATTAATGCTGGTGAAGTGCATGCTATCATGGGGCCGAACGGAACAGGCAAAAGCACGCTGGCATCTGTGATTGCCGGGAAAGGGGGCTATGACGTCACGGAAGGAGAAATTATTTACCAGGGCAAAAACCTGATTGACCTTTCGACTGAAGAACGCAGCCTTGAAGGAATTTTCCTGGGGTTTCAATACCCCGTTGAGATACCTGGAGTTAGCATGACCAATTTCATGCGGACCGCCATCAATGAACACCGAAAATACAAAGGGCTTGATCCGATTCCAGCCTCCGATTTTTTGAAAATGATTGAAGAAAAAAGAAAACTGGTTGAAATTCATGAAAAACTGAAAAACCGGTCGGTAAACGAAGGGTTCTCGGGAGGCGAGAAAAAAAGAAATGAAATATTCCAAATGGCCATGCTCGAACCTACACTTGCGATACTGGACGAAACCGATTCGGGGCTTGATATTGACGCCTTGAAAGTTGTTGCAAACGGTGTAAACAAACTTAAGTCAAAAGACAATGCAGCTCTTGTAATTACACACTACCAGCGTCTGTTGGAATACATTGTCCCTGATTTTGTGCATGTGTTGTACGATGGAAAAATTGTTAAATCAGGCGGTAAAGAGTTAGCCCTTGAACTGGAAGAAAAAGGCTGTGAATGGCTTCGAAACTAATCTATTTAGTATCTAAAAACATAACAGATATTGCTTCATGGAAGTAGCATTGAAAGATAAAGTTACATCCCTGTTTAATAAAAACACGGATAAAATATTTGGAACGATCCAAAGAGATAACTGAAATTCGCCAAAAGGCAATGAGGGATTTTGAAAGGCTTGATTTTCCTGATACAAAACTGGAACCTGGGAAAATACCCGCATTACTAAGGTTCTTGAACAGGATTTCTCCTTTTATTTTGAGCCTTACGAGGAAAATATAGATATTGATAAAATTTTCCAGTGTGAAGTTCGGCACTTGACACCTATATTATTTCACTGCTTAATGGCTGGTATACATCAAAAAGAATCGCCCTTAATCACCTTGCCCAATGGAACGATCATTGGAAGCTTTGCCCGAGCATTAAACGAATATCCCGATCTTGTTTTAAGCACTACAATCAATATGCAAATGCCGAGAAGAACGGACTAAATGCCCTCAATACTGCATATGCACAAGATGGTGTATTCATTTATGTTCCCGATGGAGTGGAAGCCTATAAAACCATTCAAATGGTTAATATTCTGAACAGACAGGATACACAATTCGTTCAAAACAGGAACCTCGTAATCCTTGGCAAAAACAGTAAACTAACTTTGGTTCACTGCGATGATTCGCATAATGATAAGCCAAGTTTTACCAATACGATAACTGAAATATTTGTTGATGAAGGAGCCACGATTGACCATTACAAACTTCAAAACCTGAATAACGATACAACCTTGATCAATTCAACCTTTTTCCATCAGGAAGCCAACAGCAGGGTTTCAACTTTTGCAGTTTCCCTGAATGGTGGAATTATTCGCAATGACATGCAGGTGAAACTGAATGGCCAAGGAGCAGATGCAAACATATACGGATTGTACCTGATGGATAAGGATCAGCATGTTGACAACCAGGTTTATGTTGACCACGCGGTTCCCAATTGCACTTCCAATGAGCTTTTTAAGGGAATTCTTGATGACCATGCTTCAGCGGTCTTCAATGGCCATATTATGGTTCGAAAAGATGCTCAAAACACCAATGCTTTCCAAACCAATAGAAACATCTTGCTTACGGATAAAGCCAAAGTCAACACAAAACCTTTTCTGGAAATTTATGCTGATGATGTGAAATGCAGCCATGGCGCTACCGTTGGCCAACTGGACGATGAAGCACTTTTTTACATCAAATCAAGAGGGATCAGTGAATACAATTCGAAATTGCTTTTAATGTATGCATTTGCTGCAGAAGTAGTAAACAAGATCACGATCAATCCGTTGAAAGAAAGAATTGATGACCTCATAAAAAAGCGTCTTCGCGGCGAACTGGCTATTTGTGACCAATGTGTCTTGCATTGCAAAAACCAGGAACGCAACTATGAATTTGAAATAGATATGAGTAAACTTTAATTGAGCTGTTTTGGATCTGGATGTAAATAAAATCAGGAGTGATTTTCCGGCTTTGCTCCAAACAATTAATGGGAAACCATTGGTTTATTTTGATAATGCGGCAACAACACAAAAGCCACAAGTTGTTATTGATGCGCTTACAAATTACTATTCCACCATCAACAGCAATGTCCATCGGGGTGTTCATTACCTGAGTCAACAGGCTACGGATGCATTTGAAAAAACACGGGAGCACATACGTGCATACATCAATGCCAAACATTCGCATGAGGTAATCATTACAAAAGGGGCAACCGACTCGATCAATTTGGTGGCATATTCTTTTGGGAAGAAATTTATTCATGAAGGCGATGAAATACTAATCTCGGCGCTGGAACACCATGCAAACATTGTCCCCTGGCAAATGGTGGCCGAAGAGAAAAAGGCGAAGTTGAAAGTTATACCGATGGATAACAATGGCCAGCTTGTTTTACATGATTTTAAAGACCTGATTTCCGATAAAACAAAAATTGTTTCTGTTGGCCATGTATCAAACGCATTGGGCATCATTAATCCCATCAAGGAGATTATTGATATTGCTCATCAACATGACATCCCGGTAATGATAGATGGTGCGCAAGGCATCGTTCATGAGCCAGTAAATGTTCAAGAGCTGGATTGTGATTTTTATTGTTTTTCGAGCCATAAAATGTATGGCCCGATGGGTGTTGGAATTTTATATGGGAAAGAAGATTGGTTTAACGATATGCCTCCCTACCAAACCGGCGGAGAGATGATCAAAACGGTGACATTCGAAAAGACGACTTTAATGAATTGCCTTTTAAGTTTGAAACCGGCACTCCCAACGTTGCCGATGTTATTGGATTTGATGCGGCACTGTATTATCTTGAAAATATTGATTTAACAAAATTCAGGAATATGAATCCGATCTTTGAATTATGCGACAAATAAACTCAAATCAATTCCCGGATTAAAAATATATGGAGATGTACCCAACAAGGCCTCCGTTATCTCATTCAATTTAGAGTACATTCATCCTTACGATGGGCATGATCATCGACAAATTTGGGATTGCGGTAAGAACCGGAAATCACTTGTGCTCAACCCGTTATGGACAGGTTAGGCACATCACGGGCACCTTGAGGGCTTCCTTTGCATTTTACAATACGAAAGAAGAAGTAGACCGGCTGATGGATGCAATCAATACAGTTAAACAAATGTTTGCTTAGATTTATATTTTTGCAAAAAGATGACAATAAACGAAATTGAAAATACAATCATTGACGAATTCAGCATGTTTGATGACTGGATGGATAAGTACAATTACCTGATTGATATGGGAAAGACCCTTCCACTTATTGATCCCAAATACAAAACAGATCAATACCTGATTTCGGGATGTCAGTCGAGGGTTTGGGTGTATGCTGAAATAAGAGATGGGAAAGTTGTATTTAATGCCGATAGTGATGCTGTGATTACGAAAGGAATTGTCAATCTCTTGATCCGGATTTTATCAAACCAAACCCGGAAGATATTATCAATGCAGATATGAATTTCATTGATGAGATAGGTTTAAAGGATCATCTCTCCCCTACCCGTTCCAATGGATTAACTTCGATGATCAAACAAATGAAGCTTTATGCATTGGTTTTTAAAACGAAAATGCAATCAAACCATTAAATTATGACTACGCCTGACTTGAAAAAAAATATTCTTTCCGATGCCATCATAGAAACCATCAAAACGATCTATGATCCGGAAATTCCAATCAACATTTATGAACTGGGATTGATTTACGAAATAAAAGTGGATGACGACTTGAATGCCCATGTATTGATGACATTAACCTCGCCCAATTGCCCGGTTGCCGAATCACTTCCGGCAGAAGTTCTGGAAAAGGTAAAAGCCATTCCTGGGTTGAAATCTGCTGAGGTGGAATTGACTTTCGAACCCACCTGGGATAAAGATATGATGTCGGAGGCTGCACTGCTTGAATTAGGGTTTTTATAAAACATTAACATAATTCCGATTTTGGCTGAATAATAAATAACATATACAGAAGTTTTTAAATTAATTTTTTAAATAGTATTATTACACAAAAGAGCTGATATGTCACCCGAACCCGGCACCTTACTGGCAAGCATAAATTCTCCCGATGACCTCAAAAAGTTGCCGGAAGAACAGCTTCCACAATTGTGTACCGAAATCAGGCAGTTTATAATAGATGTAATATCAGCCAATCCCGGGCATCTCGCTGCAAGTTTAGGTGCAGTCGAATTAGCCGTTGCTATTCATTACGTTTTTGATACTCCCCATGACAAGCTAATATGGGATGTGGGCCACCAGGCTTATGCACACAAAATTCTGACTGGAAGAAAAGACCGTTTTCATGCCAACAGGAAAATGGGAGGCATCAGCGGTTTTCCAAAAATGGAAGAGAGTGAATACGATGCTTTTGGAACCGGTCATTCTTCTACTTCCATTTCAGCTGCATTAGGAATGGCAACGGCTTCCGCTATCATGAACAACAACAATGCACAGCACATTGCAGTGATTGGCGATGGTTCCATGACCGGTGGAATGGCTATGGAAGCCCTGAACAATGCAGGTGTTTCCAAAACAAACATATTGGTGATCCTTAATGATAACCGTATTGCCATCGACAGAAATGTTGGCGCTCTCCGGGAATACCTGCTGGCAATAACTGTTTCGAGGAGTTACAATAAGTTTAGGAACATGGTTTGGAAAATGATGGGCGGAAATAAATACGGAGAAAATTCACGTGCCATCGTTAAGCAAATCGGAAATGCTGTTAAATCCTCCATTCTGAAAAAGAGTAATCTTTTTGAAGCATTTAATTTCAGGTATTTTGGCCCCACCGATGGACATGATGTTATTCATATGGTGAAATTACTTCGCGATCTTAAACTGATCCATGGCCCAAAGCTGCTTCATGTGATCACAACAAAAGGCAAAGGGCTTTCGGTGGCTGAAAAAGAGCCAACCACTTATCATGCTCCCGGTGTATTTGACAAAACTACCGGAGAGATCAAAAAGAAAGATTGCAGCGATAAACAGCCCCCAAAATACCAGCATGTTTTTGGAAAAACCATTATTGAACTGGCCAAAGAAAATGAAAAGATCGTTGGTATCACACCGGCAATGCCCACTGGATCTTCCCTTAATATGATGATGAGCGTAATGCCTGACCGTGCTTTTGATGTTGGAATTGCAGAACAACATGCCGTTACTTTTGCGGCCGGCCTGGCAACCAAAGGAATGATCCCCTTTTGCAACATTCATTCTACTTTTATGCAACGGGCCTACGACCAGGTGATCCACGATGTTGCCTTACAGAAATTACAGGTTATTTTCTGCCTCGACCGGGGCGGACTTGTGGGAGAGGATGGCGCTACCCATCACGGAGCTTATGACCTTGCTTATTTGCGATCCATACCCAATATTACAATTGCCTCCCCCCTCAACGAACAAGAGTTGAGAAATATAATGTACACAGCCCAACTTGATGGTGCCGGCACTTTTTCCATCCGTTATCCACGTGGCCGTGGTGTTATGCCCGATTGGCTTACCCCTTTCGAAAAACTTGAAATCGGGAAAGGACAAAAACTGGCTGATGGTAAAGATGTGGCAATTTTAACAATCGGGCCGGTTGGTAATTTCGCCATTGAAGCTTGCCAATTGCTGAAGAAAAGTGGTATCGACGCATCTCATTTCGATATGCGGTTTTTAAAACCCATTGATGAAGAAATCCTTCATGAGGTTTTCAAGAAATTTAATAGGATCATCACCATAGAAGATGGAACGATCGTGGGAGGGCTTGGCAGTGCGGTACTTGAGTTTATGGCCGATAATCATTATTCATCTACCATTAAAAGGCTTGGCATCCCCGATAAATTCATTGAACAGGGAACACCTGAAGAGCTGTATTCTTTGTGTGGATATGATGTTCAGGGAATTGAAAGAGCTGTTAAAGGTTTGCTGTATTAAAATACCCTTATCCTCTGATTATTCTTAAACAATTCAGTAATAGAAGCATTTTGTGTTTCTAAAACTTTATAAACGTCTGCATCTTTTTCCTTTACCAACAGGTCGTCCATATAGAACTTAACCTTATCGATCTCCTTTCCGGTAAGTTTCAAACATGTGTAATGGGTTGGATCATTAACCTTAAATGCAAGTTCAACCAACGACCAGTTCCCATTGATGGTTTCGCTTTGCTCGGTTATGGTGTAGGTAATTTCCCAGGAGTTGTTTACTTCATCATATTCCTCAACTATAAATCGCAACCAGAAATTCAACGCATCAAGCTGTCCGTTGAACATCCAGGCGCTTGCCATATAGGTTTTTCCAGCCTTAAAAGTCCCTGCAGGAAATTCAGCGATCAAAGTCGTTTCATTTTTATTTCCTGACAATGCTCCTTTACCCGCAAAAACAAATTCACTTTGTTCATTCTCAAAACCTTTAAAATATAGAAATGCAGTTGTATCTTCAACAAGAAATCCTTTCCTTGAAAATAGCTGTTCTTTTTTTATCTTGAAATTTTCGATCTCCTCCCCTGCAGAACTACTAAAAAGAACATCAGGCAGAATACTGTAAAGCTTAGCCGTTTCATTTCCATAAACAAAAGAAGCTTTCCTCAGCAAGTTTTCTTCGTATAATGTTAATGCTGCGTTGCTCTGTAAAACCAGGAAAGGCTTATCTGAATTTAAATCATACTTAATGGGCTTATCATAATAATCAGGGGAAACAATCTGAACAATTTTCTTGCTTTCGCTGATTCCTGTCCGGGTAAGGTAACTCCCACAAATGGGAAGCGATGTATGGCACGATAGCACCATTGAGTTCTGAACAGAATTGTTATTGACCGGCCGAGTAAAATTCTCCGATCCGATATAATAATAGGGCAAAGGCAGTATGGCCTGATAATCCTTAGTGTTTATTTTATCAATCAACTCCTTGTAACCACCTTCCGGCAATTCATCGCTTAACAAATTTGGATTTTGGGAAACATAATATGAAACCTCCTTATGGTAACTCCAGCCTTCGATTATGAAAATTAATGGAACAGCAATTATAAGAATTATGGCAGTGATGTTTCGATTATTCTCTTTTAAGATTTTCGAAATATTATCAACCACAACAATACAAGCAATGGTAATGGCGAAATAGAAAAACCATGCAAAGCGGCCCGTTGCCCTGAAATTCTTCACATCAGGGAACCAATCCAAAAGAGCAGGGAAGGATTTAAACGGAAATCCAAAAGCAAATATCAAAAGCACAAGGCTGGCCCACAGGGTAATCTTTAAATTTGATTGAGGCAGGTACTTTGTTGAGAAAACAAACTTCTTACTTTTTACCAGGTTTTTGAAGGAATTAATAAGGATTAACAAAACCAATATAACAGCCGGCAAACCAATATACGACCATGCTTCCCATTCCTGGTCAATCACAAACAATTTATCCAACAATGGCCTTAACGGACGATGGGTAGGCAACAAAATATCATCGGGTTCGGCATTGTGCAAAAAGAAACCGGATGGATTGGGTGTACGGTCCAAATGGGTATCCGTTAACAAAACAAAAAATTTGAATTGCAAAACCGGAAGAAGAACAAACATCAATAAATACAAATAGTTGGTCAGTTGCGAATAAAACCGAAAGTTAACCAAACTATAGATCAACCAAAAGGAGAAAACAAAAAACACTGCCATCATACCAAGATAGGCATGAATATAAAACCAGAAAACATTGTTGAGCGTTAATAACAGCGGCCATTTCCAGTTAGCCTTTCCTGAAAAACATTTGTAGGTGAGAAAAAAAGTAAGCGGAATAAAAAGCTATACGACAAACTCAGATGTCCGGTCATCCTGAAAATTTGAGGTGATAACAGGGTAATTCCAATAGCACCCATGACACCGGCAATTGGCCCAACCCGAAAATATTTAAAAATAACATAAAGCAAAAAGACTGTCAGGAAGAAAGAAAGGATCATTAAAAAGTTGATGATCCCGACACTGTAATTTACAATTCCAGGAAAAATTCCTGAAACAAGCTTCACGGAATTGGCAACCAACGGATGACAATCGGTATATAAAAAATGTTCACCATAAGGGTAGTTCATCCCTTCGAATTCAATATAGCTGCTATCATGTTTGATGTGGTAGGCATAGGTATAATAGTTCTTCATGGCATCACCATGGGCGCTGAACATATAGTCGTTGGGCGATAGAAATACTTTGCCATAAAAACCAAACACAAAAATGGCCATCAGGCCTGCAATGGCTAAGCTGGCCATTAATACAGTATATTTATTTATTGAATTACCCATGAAGGAAACAAAGATAGGTTTTATTCTCAGCGTTCTTTTAACTCCTGATATTTACAGTAAAACTATTTTAATAATTTTAATTTTTCATTCTTTCATTTTTTTCCATACCTTTAACCAGCCAAAAAAACAAACTTGACAATAAACATCGAATCCATGAAACAAATATTGACACTTCTGCTTCTGGCTATCAATCTTGCCATTTTTGCCCAAAACTTCAAGCCCTTTAATTCGACTACCAAAAAACTATTTTCAACTTATCCTGAGCAGCATAATACCTACAGCATGTCTTTTGATTCAGCTGCAGTTTTGGAGGGCGACTCAGTATATTATAATTTTTACCGGATTGATAGCTTAAATTTCATAAGCTACGATTGCGATTTTGGGTTGGACCAAAATGTTATAAACAAAACATCCCTGTTTAGGTTGGTAAGAAAATTGAGTTCAACAATCTTTTCACATACAACTTCATCCAAATAATGGAGATACCATTCAAATAAGCTTTAACCCGGTTTTTGTTGACACTTCCATCTTTTATAAAGATGCAATCCAGAAATTTGCTTTAACCTACGAAGGAAGTGACACCATCACCGTATTAAGTTATTCTGACTCTGTCAGGTATTTTAGATCAGGCATACCGACCTGGATGGGAATATAATCTATTCTGAGCGCACGGACAGGATATACTTATTGCAAAAAACCTCGGTTTAATTCAGTTTTTTCAAATTGACCAATTTCCTCAATTGCTTAACCCCATTTACCTTATCGGTGATTTAAATTATACTCTTGGTATGACAGAACTTACAAGGGGAATGCTTTACGATTACCAGCCAGGAGATGAAATTCAGTACAAGGAAACTTCATGTGATATGAATGGGCCTCCCTGAGAAAATTATACATCATATAGGAAACACACCATTTTGAGCAGGACAGAAACAAATGATTCACTTACTTATGAAATTGAGGAGAAAATTTTTTATGAAGATTCTTCATTTATTATTAATAACACTATCTCGAAAGTTTATCTTAAGAACTACATTGTCGCCCAGATACCATTTGAGTTATTTGATGGAAATTACAAGCAATTTTCTTTTGAGGATTATTGCGGAATAAATCGTTGGGTTATTTCATAGAACCTGATGTGGATTTATCATACTGCCAAACAGATAATGTATGGGGCTATTTCGATTATGGTGGGCCTCCACCAACCATCCATACAACCTATGTAGTTGGTATTGGTTGCTATCATAGCAGTTCCGATAATATTTATTCATCAAACTCTTCACAAATTGTATATTTCAATAAAGATGGGGTTCCGTGTGGTGATGAAGTCCTCGTAAACATCAGTGAAAATGAAACCAAGACACAGCAATTTCAGGTTTACCCAATCCTACATATGATATCGTTAAAATAAGTACAGTCAAATCAGCCTGCTTATTAAATTTCGAAATCCAAAATATGTATGGTCAGGTAAATAAAGAGCAAACATGAATACCCAAAATTCACAATGGATGTTTCGGATTTGCCGGCTGGTTTGTATATTTACACGATCAAACAAAAAAATGAAATAATCCAACAAGATAAACTGATTATAAAATAGAATTACATTCCAACCTTTCAGGTTGAAAAAACCTGAAAGGTTAAAATAACGAACCCATGAAACAATTATTTACAGTTCTGTTACTGATAACGTCTTCAGCCATTTTGGCCCAAACTGGAGCCCTGTATTGGTTAACGAAAAAATGAATTACCAATATTCAACAGCGGAATACATCAGCAATACCATTTGGGTTGACAGTGCTTCCCTGGCAGCTACTGATTCGGTGTTTTATTTTAACCGGATTATGATCGACCATCCTACAAACTCCGAAATGGTTTAAGGAATCAACCCAGTTTCTATTAAAACAAATGATAAGCCCTGATTCAGGAGTTTATGTTTTTACTGATCCGGTAGTTTCACGATTCAATCGCTTGCCATTTTAGGTGACACCTGGACATTCGATTTGGAAAATGAAATTGAGGCAGAAATTACTGCAAAGGACGAAATAGAGATTTTGGCATTCTTGATTCGGTAAAAACCATCAGAGCTATCCGATGGCAATGAAATCAAGCTGTCAAAAAGTTTTGGCATTGTTCAATTTCCCAAATTTAATGGCTATGGAAGTTATGAACTTGTGGGTATTCAAAATACTGAATTTGGCGAAAGTGTGCCCGACTTCTGGGATATTTTTGATTTTGAGGTGGGGGATGTGTTTCAAAAATATTATTATTACTGTCCATTCTGGATGACATGTAAACAATCTATTAAAACTGAAGTCCTTTCAAAAGAAGTTTTTTCAGATCATTACTCCTATGAAATGAAAATACTTTGTAGAATTATTGAAGAATTTAGTGGAGGAAATACCATCACCACTTATAGTTCAAACATTACAAACCAAACGTTCTATAAACAGGATTACCCCGATGTAATAAATTTCCAAATGACAGTATATTTTTACCATGGTATTATTGTGAAGCTAATTCCGGAATAACAATCTCTTTTCAAAAATTCAAATCTATCCTGATTCTATTGGAAATATTACTGTACAGTGGGGAACTGATTTTGGAGTTGTTTATAACAACTTATACTACAATACCTCCCCCCAGGAGACTCTTTAATTAATATGGGGAGGATGCATGCATTGACACACCTCCTCTCGGAGTCACTTATGCTGTATCACTTGGACAAACAACCTCCTTTACCGATGATAATTTTGAAGTTATTGATTATTTTCGATTGCAGGGGTATGTTAAAAATGGGGATACTATAGGTATAATCCTTCCCGATTCCCTTTTAACGGTAGGTCTGGAATCGCAAGTTTATAATGAAACATCAAATCATTCAGTTTTCCCAAACCCGGCAGATGAAATCATTACAATCAAAAACCTGAATCCTATTGAAGACAAATCATTCGATATTGAAATACGCAACCTGCAAGGAGTTTTAATCAGGGAAGAAAAAAACATTATCAGTAAAGAATTTAAAATGGATGTTTCGGATTTACCTGGTGGATTGTATCTTTACACAATTAAAGAAAATAACAGCATCATTCAGCAAGGGAAATTGATAATAAAATAGGATAGATCTTGAATTGAGATTTTAAAGAATAATGAACACCGATTAACGATTTATGAATTAAGAAGTAATCTAAAAGTGAATTTGGGAGAAAATCAAAAATCATTATTCGTTAATCGATATTCGACATTGGTTTTTCAATTTCAAATATAAAAAACAAAATGATATTTAAAGATGACTTATTCTAAAATTGCATTAAAACTTGTCCTCATTACCTGCCTGATTTTTACAGCAGCACTTTCGCTCAAGGCCCAATCCATTGCGGAAGTCGAGAACATTGATTTTTATTCGGAAGACACCAAGCTGATCATCACTTACGACATTATCAAAGCAGGAACCGGTGAACTATTTGATATTTGGATAAAGGTCAAAACCGATTCCGGAAAAGAGATCATACCCCGCTCGATATACGGGGATATTGGCAAAGGAGTGACAGGTGGAATAAACAAACGGATCTACTGGGACCTGGAGTCAGACCAGGTAAACCTGGATGAAGAAATCACCATTGAGGTTTTTGCCCGTCCTGATTATGAAAAGCCACCACCCCAGGAAGTTGAAGAAAAAGAAAAAATAATCAAAGCGAACATCCCCGAATTCCACCGCGACATTGACCTTGGGTTTGGCCTTGGCCTGGACTATGGCGGGCTTATGGGAGCCAAGATAGAATATATCCCCCTCAACCATCTCGGTATTTTTGGCGTAGCGGGCATTCAACTCACCGGTTTTGGATGGCAGTTTGGGGCCAATGGTTATTTTATCCGCAAGACAAACAAAAAAGGGTTTCGTGTTTATGGCAAAGGGATGTTCGGGACCAATGCCTCCATTTTTATTCTTGATTACGACAAGTATAACAAATCCTACCTGGGGCCCACCTTTGGGGCAGGCATTCAAATCCGTTTCGGGTCGTCGAAAAAACACGGGATTGATGGCGATTTGAATTTCCCTATCCGTTCGCAGGAATTTAAAGATGATTGGGAAGTGGTTAAAAATGATCCTATGGTGGAAGTTCAATCCGAGCCTTTGCCTTTTACGATATCCATCGGATATCATATTGAGTTCTAAAAGAATTATTCAATCAGTAGTACTCTATTCTTCCATGACTGCTAATACAGCATCAACAACCGATTGAATAACAGTTTTAACCTGTTCATCAGTGAGGTTGTAATATACCGGCAAGCTGATCTCACGTGAAAAGTTATCATACGAAACCGGAAAATTCTCCATTTTGTGACCAACGGATTTGTAATAGGTCATCATGGGTAATGGAATAAAATGAACATTCACTGCCACACCGCTTTGATAGATCTTATCGATGATCAAATCACGCTGTTTTTCGGAAACACCCTCAATTCTAAGCAAATAAGCATGATAAGAGGAGATCTTTTCTTTATCCTCATACGCCGGAAGCTGAGCCCAATTATATTTTGCAAAAGCATTGGAATAGGCATCGAAGATTTGTTTCCTTCGAACCAGCATATCCTGGTCGTATCGCTCGAGTTCAACTAAACCCGCCGCAGCCGAAATATCAGTCATATTGTATTTATAACCGGGTTCAATAATATCGTACCTCCAGCCACCGATTTTCACTTTCGAAAAAGCATCCTTGGTTTGGCCATGAAGGGATTTAACCTTTAGATGCTGATATATTTCCTGGTTGTTGAAGGGTTCAGGCAAATTAAGGCAAACGGCTCCTCCTTCAGCCGTTGTCAGGTTTTTAACTGCATGAAAGGAATACACCGTAATATCCGTTAGCTTCCCTACTTTTTCGCCTTTATAAGCAGCTCCGATGGAATGGGCTGCATCAGCAAGGACAAGTATTCGTCCCAGCATTTTTTGCTCTTCCGTTTCGGCTTTGAATAAGCCAACAACTTCAGGCTTCCTAACCCATTCATTGATTTCGTCATAATCACATGGGAAACCGGCAATATCGACAGGAATAATAACTTTTGTCTTCTCCGAAATGGCAGCAGCAACTTTATCAGGAAGTATATTAAAATCTTCCCCAACATCAACCATCACAGGAGTGGCACACAGTGAACCACAACATTGGCAGTTGCACAGTAAGTATATGCCGGAACAATCACTTCATCACCTTCCTTTACACCAAACCAACGTAATATCAATTCGAGGCCGGCAGAAGCAGAGCTGGTGCAAAGCGTTGCCTGATGCCCTGCATAATCCGTAAGTTTCTCCTCAAACTTTTTAACCTTGGGGCCGGTGGTGATCCACCAGGATTCAGTGTATCGATCACTTCATCAATGATCTTTTGGTCCATGCGCGGCGGGGAGAAGGGAATCATAGGTTAGTTCAATGTTTCAAGTTTCATGTTCGGAGTTCAATTTTAAAAAAAAATGGTCACACTAAGCTTGTCGAAGTGCGACCATAAATGACTATTTATTTGTATCCAGGAAAGTCCTGATGTTTTTTTCAACCCTGGTCAGAATATCTGCTACGTCTGACTTTATAAAACTTTCACCTGTGATGCTTTCGCATAAAGCTCAATATACCTTTCCGAAACGCTGTTCACATATTCATCCGACATAAAAGGAACTTCTTGTCCTTCCTGTCCCTGAAAACCGTTTTCCATCAACCATTCCCTGACAAACTCTTTGGAAAGTTGCTTTTGTTGTTCACCCTTATCAAAACGGACCTGGTAGCCTTCTTTGTAAAAATAGCGTGATGAGTCCGGAGTGTGAATTTCATCAATCAGGTAAATCCTGCCATCCTTTTTACCAAACTCATATTTGGTATCCACCAGGATCAATCCCTTTTCGTCAGCTATTTCAGTGCCTCTTGCAAACAACTCCTTGGTGTATTTCTCAAGTATTGCATAATCCTCGGGTGTCACCAAACCCTGCTTTATGATCTCTTCTTTCGAAATATCTTCATCGTGGCCTTCTGTGGCTTTTGTTGTTGGTGTTACAATGGGTTCGGTAAAACGTTCATGTTCTTTCATACCATCAGGTATAGAAACGCCGCAAATTTCGCGTGAACCTTTTTTATACGATCTCCATGAACTTCCGGTCAGGTATCCACGAATGATCATTTCAACAGGAAAAGGATCGCAATAATGGCCAATCGTTACCATGGGATCAGGGGTGGCTATTTTCCAGTTGGGACAAATATCAGCCGTAGCATCCAAAAACTTCGATGCAATTTGATTCAAAACCTGTCCTTTGTAGGGAATCCCTTTTGGCAATACCACATCGAAAGCAGAGATACGGTCGCTGGCAATCATCACCAGGAATTTATCATCAATGTTGTAAACATCCCGCACTTTGCCCTTGTAAACACTTTTTTGTTTTGGAAAATTAAAATCCGTTTTAATAATTGCGTTGGTCATTTTTACTTATTTTTTGTTATTTATTATTTTGCTTTAAAAAATCAAACCTAAATTCCATATAGATATTAGATGTTAGACGTTAGATTTTATACATATCACTACTCACCAATCACTAACCCTATCGATCCTTATCACCATACGCCTTAATGATCCTAGTAACCAGTTTGTGCCTCACCACATCCTTATCATCCAGGTAAATGAAATCAATCCCTTCGATATTTTTCAATAATTGATCGGCCTGCTTCAATCCGGAAGCCTGGTTACGGGGAAGGTCAATTTGTGTTATATCGCCTGTGACAATAAACTTTGAAGAGCGGCCCATCCGAGTGATAAACATTTTCAGCTGCATTTCGGTAGCATTCTGGGCCTCATCCAAAATCGCAAAAGCATGATCCAGCGTCCTGCCACGCATAAACGCAAGGGGAGCAATTTCAATGGTTCCGTCTTCCAGGTATTTCAGCAATTTCTGAGTGGGAAGCATATCACGCAATGCATCGTACAAAGGTTGAAGGTATGGATCCAGCTTATCCCTCAAATCGCCCGGTAAAAAGCCCAGGTTCTCGCCAGCTTCAACTGCCGGTCGGGTAAGAATAATCCGTTTCACTTCATGCTGTTTTAAGGCTCGAACAGCAAGGGCAACAGCTGTATAGGTTTTTCCTGTCCCGGCCGGGCCAATGGCAAAAATCAAATCGTTCTTTTCGCTGCTCTCCACCATCCTTTGTTGATTTCGGGAAATCGCTTTAACCAGTTTTCCGTTCTGGCCATGAACCAATACGCCGTTATTATGCAAACTTTCATTCATATATTCAAAAGTATCTTCTTTGCCTAAAATCAGGTGAATGTCCAAATCGTTTATCTTCCCAAACTTTTCCAGTTGTAACAGCAAGAGATTAAATTTGTCTTCAAAATTATCCAGCTCTCCTTTCTCTCCTATGGCTTTTATCATATCGCCCCTGGCAACAATTTTCAATTTGGGGAACAAGGATTTTATCAGTTCAAGGTTGATATTATTGACACCGAGGATTTCAAGCGGATTGTATTGAGCTATCTGAATTATTCTTTCGTTCATGTTTTAACCTGCAAAAGGTTTATAAGTCTGTTGAGTACTCTAACACTTTTATGTTGTAAAAGTTTGCTATTAATTACTATTTTTGGATTCAACAAAGTTAAATGAATTTTATGTATCGAATTCAACCGGATAACGGATAATTTATGCCAATAATTACATTGACAAGCGACTGGGGGCTTAAAGATCATTACTGTGCAGCGGTAAAAGGAACCATCCTGACGAAAATGCCGGAAGTAAACATAGTGGACATTTCACATGTTATTCCTTCCTTCGATATTGAGCAGGCAGCTTTTGTTTTGCGTAATTCGTATAAAAACTTTCCGGAAGGAACGGTCCATATCATTGGAATCAATACGGAGGAATCGGATAAATTCCCACACACGGTCATGGAATCAGAAGGCCATTATTTTATTGGAACGGATAACGGTATTTTTTCTCTCATATTAGACAAGGAGCCTGATAAGATAGTAGAGTTGAACATACCACAGGATTCCAACTTTTTCACTTTTTCTTCCCGCGACCGTTTTGTCAATGCAGCCGTTCATTTATGCCAAGGCAAAGCCATTGAGGATCTGGGTGGTAAAAAGGATGATTTCGTTCGTAAAATATTATTAAAAGCTGTAGTTGACAATGATGTCATTAAAGGGCACGTGGTTTATGTTGATAATTACGAAAATGTCATTACCAACATTACTGAGTCATTATTCAATGAAATTTCAAAAGCAAGGAAGTTCAGCATTCTATTCCGAACCCATGAAATCACAAAGATCAGCAGTTCCTACACCGATGTTCCCATTGGCGAAATCCTGGCGTTGTTCGATTCCAACTCTCACCTTGAGATTGCCATGAACCAGGGCAATGCCGCCGGCTTATTGGGGTTGGCCACAAAAGATATGATCCGGATTGAATTTAAATAGGGCTTCAGGGGGGAAAGCATAGGAGAAATATCGGAAATACAGGCATTGGTTTGGGAATTATTTATGTGATTCAGTCCTTACAAAACTTTTTCTGATTCACCAAAATTCAAATATTCAAGTTTACCCCAATACCCTTATACCCATATTCCATTATACCTGCTAAATAGTTACCAATGATCATTCACAAAAAATTCATATATTTACATCCTAAATCTAAAATCCAAACAATATGAAACCTTTTGTATTCTTATTATTGATCTTATTTTCGGTCAACCTCTCTGCACAAATAACCCGCGATGAAGCAGTGGACATTGTTATTTCAGAAATCATAGCACCGGATTCTGTTTGGTACCATCACTTGTATTCGCGATATGAAAAAATGTATTTTAATGATACCCTTTGGTTAGATGGACTATGGGATTATCACCTTTGCCCTTTTGAAGAAAGCTGGGTGTTTTTTATTGACGATGAGCCCATTGTCTTTTGGGCTCATCCTTGCCGGATTGTTTTTATGAATGTCAGCAATTCTGAATATGAAATTATTGAAGAAGAATGGCCTCCTCATCCATTTTTAATTGAGCACGAAAATTTTATGATGCAATGGGAATGGATACTTGGAACAACTATAAATCCTGAACAAATTAAAGTGAATTTGCGATTACATGTTTTAAATCCCTTTCGAAATCAACTAAAGATTGACCCTGATTATAATCTAGGTGAATCAATCCAATACCAGCTAAATGATTCAGAGGGTTCAATTGTAAATCCGGATTTATAGAAAACTCTATTGATCTGAATACCAGAAGAATTGAAGGCAGGAATTTATATTCTGACATTTTACAATGAAAAAGAAAGTTTTGGCAAAAAGAAATTGGTAAAAACCGACTAATGAAAAAACAGATGTATATAAATGAAACGTAATGATTCCCACAAAATCAGCTATCAAACCGCAGGTTACAGCATACCTTGTTTTACGGATCCCAACAGAACCAAAAATAAACCGCAATAATATAGAAAGTTACGCTGTATCAGTTGCACCCTGCACGGTTGAGGCGACCCTGCCAACAAATGAATCAGCCCCATAAGTTTGTCATGGCATCGTATCATGTACCATAGCTCACTACCGCTTAGGGGTTTCATTAAAGCGGTGGGCAAAACCAATAAATCCGTATTAACGCTCAAAACCATAAAGCCCTGCCGGATACCCTCGATTAACATATCCATCGCACCCGAAGGCGCGAAATCACCAATCGCTACCAAATAGCCTAAGAATGGAATGATCTTGATGGCGACATTAAACCCTTCCTTTGCTCCTTCAATAAAAGTTTCGTAAATATTTACCTTCTTCCTGACACCAAACGGGATGAACAAAATGATAATTGAAAACAAAAGAACATTACTGACCAGCGACGAAATGCCGGCTATGCTTTCCTTTGGCAAAGTTGAAAAATAATAAATGATGCCGAATATCAATGCAAAGGTCAATCCCCAAGGTATGCAAGTACAACCTTATTGAGTAAGTTAATTTCTGAAAGAAGAAACAGAGATAAGCCCCGCAAGTGTGGAGAAAAATATTTGCCAATAATATTGGGATAAATATATCAGAAGGATCGACAGCGCCCAGTTGAGCCCGATAAACCATAATGCTGATTGGTAAAATTGTCAAACCCGATGTATTCAAAACCAAAAACATGATCATGGGATTGCTGGCCGTATCCTTTTCCTTGTTCAGGTCCTGCATTTCCTGCATGGCCTTTAAACCCATGGGAGTGGCAGCGTTGTCGAGCCCCAGCATGTTGGCCGAAACATTCATCATAATGGAACCCATGACAGGGTGGTTTTTAGGCAGGTCAGGAAACAGTTTGGCAAAAAAAGGGCCAACCAGTTTGGCAAATATTTTCACAACTCCTCCCTTTTCCCCGATCTTCATCAAGCCTAACCAAAGTGTTAAAACACCCGTCAATCCCAAAGAAATCTCAAAACCGGTTTTTGCCATGTCGAAGGTACTGTTGACCATATTTGGAAAAACCTCCATATCCCCAAAAAAGATGAGGCGGGCCAGGCCAACGATGAAGGCAATGATAAAAAATGCTATCCAGATATAATTCAGGGCCATAATTACGGCAGTGTAAATTCAAGCCCGAAAATATGGTTTTTCATTCCTCAATCAACAGGTTTTTTAATTGTTTACTAAATGTGGATTGTTAATAATATTCAAATGCCATAAATGGAAAGAAAAACCAAAACTCAAAAAATATAAAGCCAGATTAACCATGGGATAATTTTGGGAGGTACAATTGCGATAAGTTTTATATTTTTACAAATCAGGCACAGGTATCATTTTCAGAATAGTGTTTGAAACAAATAATGAAAAACAACTCATCCAAAATATCGCTCATCAATGGTAAAACACTGGATTTGAGCACCCCAATTGCAATGGGCATCCTCAACATCACGCCCGATTCGTTTTACGATGGTGGCCGGTTAACGAATATTAAAAGCCAGATGGAACAGGTAGAAAAAATGCTTTTGGATGGAGCTGCCATCATTGACATTGGAGCCATTTCCACGCGGCCCGGAGCGGAGAATATTTTGGAAGATGAAGAGGTTAAAAGACTGCTTCCTTCGTTGAAACAAATCAGGAAAGCATTTCCCCAAGCCATCCTTTCGGTTGATACCTATCGAAGCGAAGTCGCACAAATCGCACTCATTGAAGGAGCAGATATAATAAATGATATTTCCGGCGGCCGGTTTGACGAAGTGATGTTTGAGGTTGTCGCTGCTCACAAAGCTCCCTACATTATCATGCACATTCAAGGTTCGCCCCGCAACATGCAGGTAAACCCACAATATGAAAATGTAATTGATGACATCTCCGGTTTTTTTGAATTGCAAATTAAGAAACTGGCAGAAATGGGCATAAAAGGCAATATTATCCTCGACCCCGGTTTTGGCTTTGGGAAAACACTTGAGCATAATTTTGAAATCCTGAGACAATTTGAGGCATTTAAGAAATTCGGCTGTCCGATGCTTGCCGGAATTTCCGCAAATCATTAATCAATAAAATATTACATACCAGGCCTGAAGATGCACTGAATGGAACAAGTGTGATCAATACCATAGCACTATTGAATGGAGCTGATATTCTCCGTGTACATGATGTAAAAGAAGCCGTTGAGGCCATTAAACTTGTAGAATTTTATAAAAACACTTCTGACAATGAAATCTAAACTTCTGATCGTTCTTTCAATCCTATTTCTTCTTTACAATCAAAAAAGTAGCGGGCAGAAATCCAGAAGCCTTACTGGAATTATACCAACATGAATTTCAGACATTCAAAGAGTTCATTATCAAAAATGCAAACTATAAAGGGGACACCAATATTGATGTGAAATTTTACCATCTTGATATTGAAATTGGAATAGAATCGCCTTACATTAATGGGAATGTACTGGTACAATTTGAACCCATAGTACAGGAACTGAATTTCATAAGGCTCGATCTGAACAGTGCCCTGCAGGTAGATAGCATCAGCCATCCCTGTGAA
The DNA here is from genome assembly GCA_041393255.1 of Bacteroidales bacterium. Lineage (GTDB taxonomy): Bacteria > Bacteroidota > Bacteroidia > Bacteroidales > JAADJA01 > JAADJA01. Next base: position 152,040 of record JAWKKM010000006.1, read on the forward strand.
ACCTTTAAGGAGAATGATGAAATTGTAATTACTCTGGATCAATACTATAACATCGGTGATTTGATAGAAATGGTTGTTTATTATCAGGGCGTGCCAGTTGAGGCAGGAGGTTATAAAGGCCTCCGCTATGAAACACATGATGAAAATGAACCGATTATAGCAACCCTTTCAACTCCCTATCTTGCCCATTACTGGTATCCGTGCAAGGATGGGCCGGAGGACAAACCCGATTCGGTCTATGTTGACATTACAATTCCAGACACGCTGATCAAGAATATGGAATTAATTGCAGTTTCTAATGGTATACTTGAAAATACTACTGTTTCAGGCAGCAAAAAACTTTTAAATGGCGCCATCGCTATCCTATTGTCACCTATTATGTGATGGCAGCCATTTCGAATTATGCACATTTTCAAGAAATATTTTCAGGAACGGGTGGGGAAAGTTTTCCATTGGATTATTATGTTTTTGAAGATGATTTATCGGGTTCACAACAAGGGGTGCAAGAAATGCCTGAAGTTATACAGTTTTTCTCGGATGTATTTGGAACCTATCCGTTCAGTGATGAGAAATATGGAATGACCCAGCTGGGGTATTATGGTGCGATTGAAAACCAAACCAACACCATTACCAACAACATGTTGCCTTCCTGGTTTGATGTATCGGTCCATGAGCTGGGACACATGTGGTTTGGCGATATGATCACCTGTGCTGATTGGCATCACGGTTGGCTGAATGAAGGATTTGCCACCTATTCTGAAGCTTTGTGGGAAGAACATAAAAATGGATGGGCTGCCTATCAATCCAATATGGCTGCAAACCAATTCTGGAATTCAGGCACCCTCTATTTAGAAAATGCACAGGATACTTTTAATATTTTCCAATCCATTATTTATCAGAAAGGGGCTTATGCCCTTCACATGCTGAGAGGAGTCGTTGGGGATGAAGCTTTCTTTGAAACTCTTTTGAACTATGCCCAAAACCCTGACTATATGTATAAAAATGCCACTACCGAAGATTTACAGGAAACATTTGAAAATGTGAGTGGCTTGAACCTGGATTATTTTTTTGAACAATGGATCTACGATGAATATTATCCTTTCTACCATTATAATTATGCGCAAACATCAGGCAATGTTTTGTATGCTTCCATTTACCAGGCACAAGAAGAAATTTATGGGTACAGGCCCGTTTTTAAGATGCCGGTCAATTTGAAATTCACTTTTTTAAATGGAGGAGATACAACCGTAACCGTTTGGAACGACGAGCAATCGCAACAATTTAGTTTTGAATTTGAAGATGAAGTAACAGAAATGGAGTTGGATCCTGAAAAATGGATACTTCGAAAAGAAGTATTTAACCCCAATATTCCCGTTGGAATTGAAAACAATACTGATGATCATTCAATTGAAGTATATCCAAACCCTTACCTGGAAAAAATATATATTAAGGTTCCCCCGGTTTATAATGGAGAAAATATTTTGCTTTCACTATATTCAGCAAATGGAACTTTAATAGTGGAAGAACCCATTAAGGAGGGAGTTCTTAACACTGCCGGTTTACCGTCCGGATCCCATTACTATGTAATCAAAATTTCAGGAAATGAAATAACTTCAGGGAAACTGATCAAAATGGGGAAATAAAAAAAACAGCCCCTATTGAGGCTGTTTCATTTCATTAATTCAGAAATTCTTATTTCATTTTCATGGTTATGCCAAACTGAAAGACAGCACCATCGTTGGAACGAAATCCTGCTTTGGCATGCAAACCAAACTTTTCGCTAAAGAACCATTTACCTCCAACATGGGGTCCTACCAAAAAGTAGGTATTGTTATCTTTGTACTTTACGCCCCAGTAATCTGTATATGATCCGCTATAAAAGGCTATGCCCAAATCAATACCGGCTGAAACATCAAATTCGGCAGGGATGTTTAACAATTCATTAAAATGATAATCACCATAAGTAATAAACGCAAATCCGGTAGTATTGTATTTGGTTGAACCACCAAAGTAGTAATACTTATGGCTATCAATCCTGAAATCCACCTCTGCACCAGCACTTAAAAACTCAAGGATCATGTAATTACCACCAAAATAAACCGGAGTAAATCCCGTACTGCTGTTTATACCAAACCCAAGTTTCAGGTCCAAATCGCCTTTTGCATATGCACGTTGCGCCTGAGAATAGTTTACCAAGCCAATAAACATGGCAAACACCAACATAATTTTAACTGCATTTCTCATAATAATAAAAATTTAGATAATTGATTAATTAATTTACATCCGGCAAATGTATATATTAATCGGGATATTCGATACGGAGATGATAAATATTCATCAATTTTTTCTTGAACACCTTTTTAATCTTTTTGATGTCCCGTAAGGTGATGTTCGCATTATCAAACTGACGGTTTTCCATTTGCTTGTCAATAACACTCTCGACAAGCTTGCCAATGGATTCCTCATCAGGTTTTTTAAGGGATCGGGAGGCGGCTTCAACCGTATCGGCCATCATCAATACCGCTGTTTCTTTTGAAAAAGGCTCCGGCCCGTGATAAGTATACAAACTCTCATCCACTTGCTCATCCGGGTTTTCCCTTTTGGCCAGGGTATAAAAATATTCGGTTCTGCGCGTCCCATGATGGGTTCTGATAAAATCAATGATCTGCTCAGGAAGCTTGTATTTCTTTGCTTTTTCAATACCGCCAATGATGTGATCAATAATGACACCGGCACTCTCTTCATAAGTCAGCTCGTCATGTGGATTAATCCCTGTTGATTGGTTTTCGATAAAATACAGCGGATCGTTCATTTTACCGATGTCGTGATACATTGCACCGGTTCTCACAAGCAAAGGATTGCCCCCAATTTCATAAATGGCCTCTTCGGCCAGGTTGGCCATTTGCATGCTGTGCTGAAAGGTCCCGGGTGCCCTCAGAGCAAGTTCACGCAACAGCTTATTGTTGGTGTTCGAAAGCTCTAACAGCGTTACATCCGTAATCAATCCGAATATTTTCTCAAAAACAAAAATGATCGGATAAGAAAAAAGGGTAAGAATTGCACTTCCGGCAAACAAACCAAAATAAGAATATTTTATTCCCTCAAGCGTACCTTCTTTGATCAGCGTCATCCCTAAATAGATTACCGAGTAGGTCATAAAAATCATAAAAGATGTAAGAAAAAACTGTGAACGCCGCTCCAATTTTACAATGCTTAAAATGGTTACGATACCTGCAAATAGCTGAAGGAAAACAAACTCGTAGCTGTTGGGTACAATCAATCCTGTAATAATGATGGTAATGAGATGTGAGAATAAAGCCAAACGGGTATCGGTGAACACTCCCACAATTATTGGGATCAGGCAGACCGGGAGAAGGTACAAATAGCTTGCATCGAACTTCACGACTAAGGCAGTGGCTATTACCATAAAGAGGATCAATATGAGGATCAGAACAACTTTTTTGTTTTCATTAAAAATATCCGTTCGAAAAAACAATAAAAACAAATAGAGTGAAACCATTGAAACGGACAAAAGGATAATCTGTCCGACAAGTATTCCTGCATGTTTATAGGAAGAACCCAGTTTTGCTTCATAATCCAGCCGCAATGATTCAAGTTCCTGAAACTTTTCATTGGTAACAAGTTCACCTTTTGAGATGATCAGCTCACCCTTTTGCAACATTCCTCGCGTAATTGAAATTTTATCAATTAACGCCGCTTTTTCCTTATCGGTGATCACAGGATCGTATTTAATGGTTTGAGCTATGGAGTTTTCAAGGACATAAATAAGAAGTTCAGTTTCGATTCTGTCAAAAGCAGAAACCTGCTCCTGAATAAATTTATCGGCTGTATGGATGCTAAAAAAATCAGATAAGGGTTTTTCGGTTGCCACATTGTTGGTAACCACCATGATCAAGTAATCAGAGGGTTTTCCCTCGATGTTGGAATTCATTTCTAAAATTCCCCGATCCATAATGGAATCATAAACAACTAAGGCAAGGTCAAGGTTTTTTTCTCCTTTTGTTTTCCAGTCCTTTTTTACTATGGGGAAATTTCTCTCCCCATTTTTGAGAAAACATACTTACCAATTCCTCTCTTTGCGTGCGGACAAACATTTTGATCATTTGTAAAATAGGGTTTCAAATCCTTGATCGCCAAATTTTTTTCCTCCTCTAATTCCTGTTCGGATTTAAGGATGGCAACATTGAATGGAGCAATGAGATTTTCATGCATCCAGGGCTTGCCCTTTCGAAACTCATACTTAAACTTACCCTCTTTCGGAAAAACCAAAACCAAAATAACAATACTGGCCACAAAAAGCAAGCTTTTAAGAATGATGGAATAATGGTTTCGCAAATACGACAATAGTCTTTTCATCTTAATTCAATTGAAAACACGAAATTAGATAATTTTAGAATACCGGAAAAACTTGAAACTCCGAACTTCGAACTCCCAACTAAACCATCAATCCCCATCAAGCTCTTCCAATTCAAACTTCAAATTCTCATACGTTTTCAGGTATGCTTTTATTGATCCGATTTTAATCTTAGCCTCCACCATAATGGGTATTCTGTTACGGTCATTTGTTACCCAAACAATCAAATCCTCACCCCCTTTGAACATTGTCCCCTCAACAAGCAAAGCCCTGAATTTGATGCAATCGTATTTCTTGCCATCGCGGTTTTCCTTTAATTCTGAGCCCAAATAGCGAATGTACAAGTCGTGGTATTCGCCATTAATAATAACCCGGAACGGGATTGTATCACCTGGATAATATTTCGAATAATCAATAGTGCGGGCATAATAAACAGCCGACAGTACATCGAAAGAGCAAGGAAGCAATTCAAGTGTATCAGACTTAAATGGCTGGCCGCCTATATCGACGGATGAATAGATTTTTGAATTGTTTTGATCGAAAATATAGCTATTGTCAACCCTGTTTCCTCCTTCACTATTATTCCTGATGAAGCTTAAGGGATGAAAATCTTCAACATCCACTTTTGACTGAAACAGATCCCTTACTTTATAAAACCAATCGTAAAACGGATGGGATGTTCCGTAACTTTCGAATTTGTATATGGGCCTGCCATCCATTGAATCCAATTCAACTTTAAAATAAACCTCTCCGGCATTGACCCACATATAACCCCAATTATAGGTGACTTCATAATATACTTTTTCCCCTGGTTGAAATGAATGGTCTGTTTTCAGGCATTGCGCAGTTGAATGATTTCCAAAAATCATACTCAGGATAAATACTATGATTGCTGCAGTGTTTTTCATCCTCTTAACAATGGGGATGCAAAATAAGTTAATTTTTGAAAGTTTGAAAACGGGCATAATCAAAATAACACAGGGGCAATATGTAATATCAAACACTTTAGGCATTTTGACGAAGCAGATGGACAAAATCAGAAGATTAAAAAAAGCCATCGCAAAAATGCAATGGCTTTTATCGTAGCGGGATCGAGATTTGAACTCGAGTCCGCCAGCCGGCGGATATGAATCCAACACTATGAAGTCCCATATTTTTTTAAACACTTCCTCTCTAATAAACTTTCTGCCCCAGCTGATTTCAATTGCTTTTCTCGCCTTATGGCTTCTGATTTTGTAGCGAAACTTTCAGTAAACAATAGTTCCTATAGGCGATAACGAATGGTCCAACCTTTTCTCGCTCTTTCATTATGATCCAACAATCGCCTGTTGATATCACTTGTATAACCGATATAGATTTTATCATAGTTCTTCGAATACAATACATATGCAGCAAAAGTGACCATAAGAAAAAACCCTGACCATTAACCGTCAGGGTTTGCAGTAGCGGGATCGAGATTTGAACTCGAGTCCGCCAGCCGGGCGGATATGAATCCATCACTATGGAAGTCCCATATTTTTTAAACACTTCCTCTCGAATAAACTTTCTGCCCTAGCTGATTTCAATTGCTTTTCTCGCCTTATGGCTTCTGATTTTGTAGCGAAACTTTCAGAAAACAATAGTTCCCAGGGGCGATAACGAATGGTCCAACCTTTTCTCGCTCTTTCATTATGATCCAACAATCGCCTGTTGATATCACTTGTATAACCGATATAGATTTTATCATAGTTCTTCGAATACAATACATATGCAGCAAAAGTGACCATAAGAAAAAACCCTGACCATTAACCATCAGGGTTTGCAGTAGCGGGATCGAGATTTGAACTCGAGTCCGCCAGCCGGCGGATATGAATCCATCACTATGAAGTCCCATATTTTTTAAACACTTCCTCTCGAATAAACTTTCTGCCCTGGGCTGATTTCAATTGCTTTTCTCGCCTTATGGCTTCTGATTTTGTAGCGAAACTTTCAGAAAACAATAGTTCCCAGGGGCGATAATGCTTGGTCCAACCTTTTCTCGCTCTTTCATTATGATCCAACAATCGCCTGTTGATATCACTTGTATAACCGATATAGATTTTATCATAGTTCTTCGAATACAATACATATGCAGCAAAAGTGACCATAAGAAAAAACCCTGACCATTAACCATCAGGGTTTGCAGTAGCGGGATCGAGATTTGAACTCGAGACCTCCGGGTTATGAATCCGACGCTCTAACCACCTGAGCTACCCCGCCAAATTTTGAGTTTGCAAATGTAAAAAAGTTCTTAAACTTATGAACATTTTTAAAGATTTTTTTATTGAAAATAATAAAGGCCGATTGATTAAATCAATTTGTAACTAAAAAGCTGTACACGTGAATGCTTGACCAGAGAGATATTCACTTGTTCAGTTTGGTTTTTAATTGTTTTTCGTTGCTAACATTTGTGGATATATAGTTTGCTTATAGCATTCTTTATATTGATTGGATAAGCTTGATGATTGGAATATTGGATCATAAAAAAGAATGATAGCAGTATTGAGGGAAACAATAAAATGATCGAATATTAATGTTTTTGCTTTATTAATTTATAATACTTCTTTATTTGTTTACATATTTGATTTATCTATTTTAATACCTTATTTATATATTCAATTTGTAGCTTTATTAATTAATGTTTCTGTATTAATTATTAGTTATCTTGCTTTATTAGTTAATGATTTATATTAATTTATTATTGTTCATGCTTTATATATTAATATTGTTTATTAGTTTTGTGATAAACTGTAAGATTATGGAACAGGTACATATTGGTAAAATGATTGAGGAACAGATGGCACCATTGATGACGAGGGCAAAGCTGGCAAGGATGCTGGGATTAAAGCATCCGACGGTTTCGAGGATGCTTAAAACGAGATCGGTACAAACAAAAAAATTGCTGCATGTGTCGGAGAGGATGAATTATAATTTTTTCAGGGTTATTGGTGAGATGTTGGCGATAAGTGAGCCCTCCTTCGCTGAAGCTTCGGAGGGCAAGGAAGTGCAGCTTAATGAACTTACTGCTGAGGTGGAACGGCTAAGGGAGGAAAACCGCTACCTGAAAAAGGCGATTGATTTGTTGGGTGGCGGTTTGAAGGATTGAGGGAAGTGCCAGCAAGCACAAGCGTACGCTTTCGCTATTAAGGGGTTGTAAGGTGGAACCTTGACAGACTCGATAAAAAAAAGTTGAAAAAGATTTTGTAAAAAGGGATTTGGTTTTTATATTAGCAGGGTTAATTAAAACACAAAGTTAAACCAGTTATTAAAAAAAAGGAAAAAAGTATGAAAAAAATCCCATTTAGATTAGAGGAAGTTCCTGTTGTTGCCAGTATGGTAATGGACAGTTTGAACCGCGACCTGGCTGATTTCACAGCATTTTCGCCGAAATATGATGCTGTATTTGTTTCGGATATAGCGACGAAAGTAAAAGCAGTAGAAGTCAAGACCAATACACAGGTTTATATTGCGCAACTTAAAACAATAACGACGAGCCTATACAACTCAACAGATAGTCTTCGACCATTAATGACAAGGCTGGAAGGGTATGTGATGCTTGCAAAAGATGAATTGAATATAGCACCGGCTGATTTCGGGATATCGGATGTGAGGAACAAAATAGGGACGAAAGATGTGGAAGGCTTGCTGGATAAGCTGGCGATTACACTTATGCATACGACTAATAACCTTGCTGTATTGGAGACGAAGGGTTTTACGGCAGAGGCATTGACGGAGCTTGAAACCTTAACAGAGGCTATCAGGAGTAAAAACCCAGAGCAAAACCTGAAAATGGATGAAAAGGAGGCCGGGGTGCAGGCTAACCTGGGCCTTATTAAGGAACTGTGGGAGATTATAGCGGAAGTAATGGATATTGGAAAGAGGCTCTACAAATATGATGATACTGAAAAAACCGGAGACTACACAATATCGACTATAAAAAGCCGGATTAGGCATGAGGGTTCAGCTCCAGAGCCAGATGATCCGCAGCCATAAAGTTATTTTGTTGACTTTGAGCATTGATGTTTGAAGTTGTGGAGTATAATTGAAATCCCTGGAATGTTCGGGGATTTTTTTTTGTAATGGCAAAATGTAAGTGGGTGGTGAATGATGAGGTAAGCACAAGTTATAAACTTGCGCTATTTGAGTCTATTTAAGTAAAAGATTCTATTTAAAGAACTAATTAGAATGAGTATAAATTAGGATAAACCAGGATAATTAAAACAGCCAGAATGGAATTTTATTACATTTGTGAATGTTTGTGAAAGATAATGTTTTGACCAAAACTACCTTAATAATATTGTATGGTTATGATATTGGATGGTATAATTATTAAATATAATTCTTTTTTTAACCTTAAAATTTTATCGTATGAAAAATTTAAAAAAATTTTCATTTATTACAGTATTAATGCTTTGCACTTCGACATTGTTTGGGCAGATTCCTAGTTATGTTGACGCATTTGGTTATGATGACAATTCGATCAATTACATTCCGGTTTTTGGGAAAGTGATAAGTGGACAATTCCGGTTGGAAAAAAGCACGATGTTCCAGAAAGGCGGGAACATCGGAATCGGAATAAATAACCCTGCTGAAAAGCTACATGTTAAAGGCAATATAACATTGGATACGAATTTAAGTTTTAATAATTCAACCTTCTCTGAAATTACTTTTAACAATACTTTTTCAATTAGAGAAAATAGTCAAGAATGGAATTCGATTTTGGGTTTTGACACATCTGCAATATATATTCATAAACCTTTAATTATAAGTAGTGAAGTAGAAGATGTAATATTAAGTAATGATCTGGATTTTTGGATTACTTTGGCAGGGCCTACAAAAAACCCTCTTAAAATTACTTCTGGAGGTATTGAGGTAAATACAAATTTAATCAGTGAATCTGGACAGTTTGAAAGGATGGGAATAGGGTGTACCCCTCCTTTGGACTCATCCCTTTTAAAAGTAGAAGGAAGAATAACCTGCAAAGAAATACTCGTAACCCTTGAAGGGTGGGAAGACAGAGTGTTTGGCGATGATTATAATTTGAGAACACTTAAGGAAGTCGAGAAGTTTATAGAAACTCATAAACACTTACCCGATGTACCCTCAGAATCCACTGTACTTGAAGAAGGTGTGAACCTGGGGGAAATGGATGGCATTCTATTACGAAAGATAGAGGAATTGACTCTATATGTGCTGGAATTGAAAAAGATGAACGATGAACTGGCAACTGAAGTTAACAAACTGAAAAATAAGTAGGCCATGATACGGAATACTGAACAGTTGAAAAAAAAATATGTTTTTCATTTAAAACATATTGTATTGTTTTTGACCCTCCTTCCCTTATGTGGATATTCCCAAACCTATATTAATGACAGTCATATAAATGAGGACGAGGATTATGAAATCTGTGGTGATATTGTTTCGCCAGAAACGGGTGATAGTGTTATAAACAGTGGGACTTCGAAAGTTACCTATAGTGCAACAGGAGATATTTTGCTCAGCCCAGGATTCAGGGTAACTGGGTTAACCGGCACCGGGAGATTCAAGGCAACACTTTGGGATATATCAACAGTGGTGTATCCTGAAAACTTTAGTGGGACAGCAGGAATATTTGAGAGGTTTGAGATCGGCTTAAAAATGCCTGACAGCATTGAGACAAAAATCAAAAATTATATGAACCTGGAGTACCATGATCCTTACCCTTCGAATTATAGCGGATTAAACCCCTTTAATCCTGATGATATTTCAGTTGAGGTTTTTTTTTACCCACCGAGTTATCCCACTACACCAATCAAAAAAGTATTTGGGTTTTATTATCAAGATTATGAGTATATAGAACTTGACACCACTTTCACACATGATTACTGGGCGGAAAAAGAAACAGACTATAACTGGAGGGTAAGATTTGCACCAGATATGCTGGGTACATGGAATTATTTGGTTACCATAAGTTTTATTAATAATCCTGAACTTAGTACCATTATACTACCCAAATGCCAGTTTGAATGTGTAAGTTCGGGAAACCCGGGATTTGTGAGGCCGGACTCAATTAACCCTACACTTTTTAGTTTTAGCGGAAGTGGTGAAATGTTTTTTGGAAATGGGATCAATATTGCATGGGGCAATACTGCTCCTGACTTAAATACAAATCCTGTATTTTATACAGCACCCCCAATGAGACAGGTTGATAACAGGGATGATTTTAGGAAAGCGGCATCTTACGGATGTAATATGGTCAGGTTTATGATACGGCCAAGAATATTTGATTACCATTGGGAAGAACTTGGATATTATGACAGCGACCTTCAAATCACATCTGAGTTAATAGATGATGATGACCTGGTTGGCAGGATGGCCCTTGCCTGGGAACTTGACAGCCTAATTTTTCTTTGTGAAGATTTGGGTATTTACACCATTGCCTGCCAACAATACCAGCATAACTATAATCATTACACCTACAATGATCCTGGTGATCGTTTTACCTGGGACAATAACCCATATGATACTATACCCAGTGTTGATGATGCCTGGGACTTTCTGTCGAATAATACCGCAAAGTATTATTATAAGAACTGGCAACGATATTTGCTTGCACGTTGGGGTTATACCACTAATATTATTGGACATGAGTTGTTTAATGAGGTTGAACAGATAGGTTGTATAATTGATGATGATAACAAATCAAATTCAGATGATTATGAAAAGGGCTGTAAATCATGCTACTATAACGACAGCATACAAGGTTTGGCATTCAGGGACACATTGACTAAGTGGCATAATGAAATGTATGACTATATCAGGAACGACCTGGATTTCTCGAATCATCTGATATCTACAAGCCGTGGTGGATATCCCAAGGAGAATGATTCGGTTTATCAATTGGCTGATTTTTGCAGTACTCATCCTTATACAAAAAACAGAGCAGAGAAAAAAAACAGATACAAAAATTATTTGAAGTATTTTCTGAAAGATACAGTACTGAATGACAAACCGTTCATTTTTGGTGAAGGGGGATTGCAAGGGAGTTATTCTTTTATTGAACAACAAGATACATTTTACTGTAGCAGATTAAACACTTATTATTGTTCGGATGTCGGATTTCATCGTGAAATGTGGGAAAGTGCAATGATGAAAACGGCCAGCACAGGATTAAACTGGTGGTGGAGATATTTATTGGATGAAGAGGAAAGTGATACCTGTATTACAAACATCAGCAAATTAAATAACTTTTTTAGTCAGGAACCTATTCATTCAAACTCCCTGGAATTTACAGAAATTCAGACCAGCTATGATGATTATGACACTGATGATACAGTAGACTATGTTCTTACCAAAACAACTTACGGAGAACTTATTTATGGATGGATTTCGAACAATACCGTTGACTGGAAGAGGGTGTTTTATGGTACAACCTTTGGGGATTGCATGTACCCAGGAAATTGGAATTATAATGGATGCATCCCAGATAATCCACCTATTGAATCTTCTGATGAATAATTATAAATATTTATAATGTAGCACCGGGCAATTATAAAATGATGAGATACCTGACACGGGAGGGTGTTTTCTTAGATACCATAAATTTAACATACTGGTGTTGATAGTATATTAAGCCCAAATTTCGGGAAGTTTGGGGACTATTTGGATAATGATACAGTTCCATACGACTATGCCTTTATTATATTCCAGGATAATACTAATCTGGAACATATAAGGGCAATGAAGTAACCGGTGATAAAGATTATAAAAAATCCCCTATCATAAAAGTGTACCCAAACCCGGCCAATAATGTTTTGTATGTGAATGTTTCGAAACGAGCGGAGGAATTGTACAAGCTTAGTATTATTGATATTTATGGAAACAAATTGCGGGAATACAATAATATAAATAGCAGTAGTTATAGTATTGATATTTCGGATATGGCTAAAGGGATTTACTTTATAAAGATTAAATTGGATGATTTTTATCATGTTGAGAAATTGATAAAGCAGTAAACTCAATTGTGCTGGCGAGTTATAAACCAAAGAGATTACAGAGTAGAAACTGAGTCAACAGAATTATATTATAGGCCTCCAGGCAGGAATTGCAGAGCAATCGTCTGGAGGCTATTTTACATGTTCTAATTTAGTCAAACAAAGAACTGAGAGGGATGACAAACCTAATACAAATAAGCAATAAAGGGTAAAAAAAAGAAGATAAGTAAACCTTTTCGGAAAAAACTTTGTCCTATAATTAATTCAATTGGCAACCAATTTATAAAATTCACGTTGCATTTATGGGATAATTTAATAATTTTGCAACATTGTCTTTTTTTGTAATCAAATAAAAATTTATATTATGAAACATCTACTATTCAGTTTTTTATTTATCACTTTAACCTTTGCCCTTTTTGCGAAAGGCGTGGAACAAAACACAGCCAGGGAACTGGCACTTAATGCCTATTATCAAAAACTGGTTCAATATCATGATGAAAATGCAGCTTATGAGGAACTCATTATTACTGAAACATACACCATCAGTGAAGGAGGTATTCCGATGTATTTCATTTACAATTTCCAGGATTTTGGTTTTATCATTATTGCTGCTGAAGATGCCATTGAACCGGTATTGGGCTATACATTTAACAGCCATTATTCGTCAGAGGATCAGCCGGAAGGATTAGCAGGTACCTTAAGTGAATATAGGGAACACATTGATTATTTGAGATCAAATCAAATTACACAATCAACAGAAATATTCCAGCAATGGGACGACCTATATTACTTTGAAGCATCCAACTTCTCAGCAACGAATAATAGTAAGGGAGATGTAGAACCACTTTTAACTGCCACATGGAACCAGGATGATCCATATAATTTTTATTGCCCTGAAGATCAACAAGGTCCTGGAGGTCGCGTTTATGTGGGCTGTGTAGCCACTGCCATGTCGATGATCATGCATTATTGGAGATACCCTTTACAGGGGACAGGTGAACATTCGTACACACCAGAGAATACTAATTATGGTGTTCAATATGTTAATTTTGGAGAAACCACATACGACTGGGATGGAATGCTTGACAATTGCGATGGCAATGTTGCCAACCTGCCAATGGCATTGATTGGATATCATACAGCAGTATCGGTTGATATGGATTTTGGGAATGATGGATCAGGAGCCTACAGTACAGATGTTGATAATGCATTTAGAGATTACTTTGGATATAGCAACACTACAGCTTACCTGTCAAGAAGCAGTTACACATTAACCATATGGGAAAATTATTTACAAGCTGAACTGAATGAAAACAGGCCGGTGTACTATTCGGGTGTTGATCCTAGTCTTACTGGTGGTGGCCACGCCTTTGTTTTGGATGGATATCATGAATCTGATGGATTTTATCATTTCAATTTTGGTTGGAGCGGAAGTGGAAATGGTTGGCCTTTAGTAACTGATGCAGGAGGGTTTACAAACCAGCAAGGAATGGTACGAAATCTTTATCGAACGATCCCAATTACCCATACGGTTGTACTTCTTATGAAAGGACAAGTTTGGAAGGATCATTTGAAGATGGCAGTGGCCCAACTGAAAACCATGCCCAGAATGCCAATTGCGAGTGGATAATTAATCCACAAACAGAACTTGATTCAGTGACAAAAATTAAATTAAGTTTTAAATATTTCAGTACCGGTAGCGGCGACTTTGTAACCATTTACGATGGGGAATCGACATCTGATCCGGTATTAGGTACATACTCTGGTTCAACCTTACCCACTGATAATATTTATTCTACAGGCAACAAGGTGTTAATCACCTTTATTGGAGATGGCGATCCTGTGACTGGAGATGGATTTAAAATTGAGTACGAATCGGTTCTTCCATCTTACGGTAGTGGTATGACACAATTTACGACTCCTACTGGTACTTTTGGGGATGGTAGTGGAGAATTTGGGTACATTAACGGAGCAAGTTTCGGATGGATTTTAAATCCAACTTGGGCTGCAGACATAACACTAAGTTTTACTGAGTTTAATACTCAAGAGGAAGATATCTTAACCATTAAGGATGCAACTACGCAAGATGTTTTAGCTACTTACTCAGGTGATTATTCGATAGGAAGCTTACCTGAACCTATTTATTGCGAAAGTGCAAAATTGTTAGTATTATGGTCTGCAGATGCAGCATTTAATGCACCTGGTTTCACTGCTGAGTGGACAGTTGGAAATGTTGGAGTGAAAGAAGAAAATACTCAATTTGACAATTTACAGGTTTATCCAAACCCGGCTGATAATATGCTCAATGTAAGTTTCAGTTTGGATAACAATCAATCTTTTGCGATTAAACTGATCTCAACTACCGGACAGGTTGTTTACCAGGAAAACACCAGTGAGTTTTCGGGTAACTATGTTAACAGTATTGATTTATCGGGCATTTCAAAAGGTGTTTACTTCCTGAATATCGCAAATGAATCGGGAACTGTAAATAAAAAGGTAGTGGTTAAATAAACCGCACGCTAATTCACATAGAAAGGCCTGCCGGATTCCGGTGGGCTTTTTTTGTGTTGTGTCATACCGGACTTTTACGCTGGCCAGATGCTATGGAGTGAGGTATCTCCTGATTATTAAGGCGTAAATAAAAATCCTGCGATGTCATTATTTATAGGGGATTCATCACTCCTGCGCCATTTCTATCCCTATTGTTCAGAATGACAGTTTGTGTTTAATATTCCATTATAGAAATTTTTCCTACTTTTATATCCGGTCTTTATAAGTTTGAGCCCACACCGAAAACAGATTTATCGTTATGGCGAGCGTAGCGAAGCAATCTTTTCGGTACAGAAAATCAGCAGATTGCTTCGGGCTTCGCCCTCGCAATGTCGCACTGATTTGCTTTTCAGAGTGGATTCAGGTTTAGAATTTCTGCTCATGCATAATTATAGAAATTGCATTTCGTAATAAAAACAAAGTCTGATGAAAAAACCAATAGTAATAATTTTATTCATGGCCGGTATTGTCTCAGCCGGTGTTGCACAAACCGTTTCCCTTTCTGGTGCCCAAAAAGTTGCTAAGAATTTTTATTTCGAAAGGATCAACCAATATGATTCCAAGCCTATCGAAGAAATAAAAATCACAGAGTCTTTCGAGATTAAGACTGATGAAGCAGTGCAGTACTATGCTTTCAATATTGATCCGAAGGGATATGTAATAATCTCAGGGATAAGAAATGTCGTACCGGTTTTAGCTTATTCATTTAATTCGCACTATGGAGAAAATAATCAGCCCAGCCAGTTCATTGCCTGGATGGAACAATATAAGGAACAAATTATTTATGCAAATGAAAACGGCCTGTCCCCTACTCAGAATATTGAAGCGGATTGGGAGAGATTGATAACTGACAATCCTGAAAACTTAAAAGCCCTTAAAGGCGAAAAGGAAGTTTCGCCCATGTTGATTTCTACATGGGACCAGGGTACCTTTTACAATCAGATGTGTCCGGCAGATCCCGCCGGGCCCGGTGGCCATTGTTTGACAGGATGCGTGGCCACGGCCATGGGGCAATTGTGCTATTATTTTCGCTGGCCCATCACAGGCACAGGATCGTATACATATCAGCATCCGGTTTATGGAACGATTTCGGCCAATTTCGAGGAAACTACCTACGACTGGAACGGAATGATCAATTCACTGGAAGGGCAAAACCTGGCTGTGGCGGAGGTCATTTCCCATATGGGTGTTTCGGTGGATATGGATTATGGCCCTGCCGGATCCGGCATGTGGAACCACAAAGCGGCCTATTCGCTGAGGACATATTTCAAATACGCCCCCGAAACAGAATATCTTTACCGGGACAGTACAAACCTGGACTGGGACAGTGTAATCGTTGCCCATCTTGACCGGAACATCCCAATGTATTATGCCGGATGGTCGGTTCCCAATGTAAACGGACATGCCTTTATTATTGATGGTTATCAAACAGAAGAGTTCTTCCATTTTAACTGGGGATGGGGCGGATCATATGATGGATATTTCTACCTGGATCAACTCAATCCGGGGGGATCAAACTTCAACCTGGCACAGGAACTGGTGATCAACTGTTATCCCGACACGGCAAATTACAATTATCCGGTTTATTGCTCGGGGCCGGAAACCCTGACAAGCCTGAACGGCACGATTGATGACGGCAGCGGTTACATTTTCAACTATGAGGACAATACAAATTGTTCGTGGCTGATTGACCCGCAATCCATTGAAGATTCAGTTACGAAAATCGTTCTGGAGTTCATCCGGTTTGATACCGAAACAGGAGTTGACGAACTCATCATTTATGATGGGCCGGATGCCAGCAGCCCGGTATTGGGAACCTTTAGCGGTAATAATGTTCCGAACGAAATAGAATCTTCAGGAAATAAAGTTTTTATAACATTTATAACCAATGAAGAAGGAAATGCACCCGGCTGGTTTTTAAACTATGAATCGGTTACACCGGTATGGTGCAACGGCATGGAAGTGCTGACAGAGCCTATCGGAACCATCAGCGATGGAAGCGGTTCGTTTTATTACCAAAACGGCTCTACCTGCATGTGGAATATCCAACCACCAAATGCGGAAACCTTAACCCTTTCTATTACTGACTTTGTAACCGAAGAAGTAAAAGATGTCGTTAAGATTTATGATGCGGGCAACAATCAATTGCTGGCTACCTACTCGGGAAGTTATTCTTCTGGCAACCTGCCCGAACCAGTTACTTCACCCAGTGGAAAAATGATGGTAACCTTCTCTTCCAACACCACCGTGCAAATGCAGGGCTGGACAGCGAGCTATTCCATAACAACGGACATGGGAGAATTTACAGACAATCCTTACGAAGTGATTCTGTATCCAAATCCATTCAATGATGAAATAACCCTGTATATGAACTTTTCAAGGGTTCAGGATGTTATTTTTAGTGTGACTGATTTTAATGGGAAAGTATTAAAAAAAGAGGTTATTACAAATGAAATTGGAAGGATAAACAGAACAATCAATCTTTCAGAACTGCCTTCAGGAGTTTACTTACTTAAGCTTAATGGGATTGATGGGAACGCCTTCAGGAAGTTGGTAAAGAGATAGGTTTGGTTCGAAGTTTACAGTTCGGACTTCATTGTTCCTGGCTATTAGTTGTTTGTTCTTAAGGCAATGACACATATACTTTAGGCATTTAAGTCACTTTAAATATTCAAGGCAATCTAAATTAAAAAATATATGGCAGCAACACCCAGCAATATGGTACCCATTGGATTTAAAGCCCCGGATTTTAACTTAGTGGATGTAGTTTCTGGTAAAATAATGGGGCTGAACGATTTCAAATCTGAAGCAGCAACGGTTATCATGTTTATTTGCAATCATTGTCCATTTGTAAAACATGTAAACGATGAACTCGTAAAGTTGGCTAACGATTATATTCCAAAAGGGATTTCGTTTGTGGCCATCAGCTCCAATGATGTGGAGAACTATCCGGAAGATTCGCCGGAAAATGAAAGAATATGCTTCGCGGCTCAATTACCCCTTTCCGTATTTGTACGATGAAACTCAGGAAGTAGCAAAAGCGTATGATGCAGCCTGCACACCTGACTTCTACATTTTTGATAAGGAAATGAATTGTGTTTACCGGGGACAATTGGATGATTCGAGGCCGGGAAATTTAAAACCTGTAACCGGAAAGATATACGAAGTGCTGGATTCACTTTTGGCAGGTAAAGAAATTGATCCAATCCAGATTCCGAGCATTGGCTGTGGTATTAAGTGGAAGTAGATGGCCGTAGTGAAGAAGGTAGATCTGATTGTACCATAAATTAAGTTTAAATGAGAATACGATGCTGGAGTTATATTGGAATAAGGGAATAAGGGTATATGGGTATATGGGTATATGGGTATTTGGAAACATGGGCATATAGAAACATGGTAGAATCAGCCGAAAACCCAACGAAAGATTCGTTAAGAGAAAAATGCAAATTACTCCATTCTTTCAATTCGGATACCGATTATCTTCAACCCCCTCCAGAGGCTCATTGCGCATGGCTTGCTCGATACAGAAGGAATAAACCCCGGAATGAGGGAATTGTACGCGGTCTTTTAACAGTACCCTGCATTCTTTGATCTTTCCCATGCCGCTTCCAATCCATTTTCCGGTGTTATCAGCAAGTAAAATCTGAAGTGTATCGCATGTGGAATAGCCATTGGGAAAAGTGGTATGAAAGAATAAAAAGATATTGCTGAATTTATAGGAAGTGGAATGACGCAGGTTGATGTAGAAGTTGTTCAGGCTAAGTGTATCGACAATATCAACTTCAAAACAAGCCGTATCAATCATTGACCAATTACCTTCCCCGATGCTTTTATTGGTTTCATAAACCCGGTTTGAATCGCAAGAAACAATGAGAAATATGAATACCAACAACAGCATCGTATAAATAGGAACTCGCACCATTGCAAAAAACTGTTTGAGAGTATAAAGCATAACGCTAATCTTAAATAAACTCTTCATCAAATCGAATGAGTTCCTGTTCATCATGTCCATTTGAAAACTCGGCCTTCTGCTCCATTGTTTCCGCATATTTCTCAAGATCAGCAGGCATTTTTCCTTTTTCATTCAGTTTGATAATTTCCTTTACACTATCTAAAGGGATAGCCATCATACTGGCGTGGTCATTGACATATGAAAACCACATGATCCGTTTAAAGACATCCGATTTCTGATATTCGGCCTCCCCCTTTTTGGTTTTGAGAATGGTATTTATGGACGGGAATTCTTTCAAAGCTTCCACATACATTTCGTTTTCGTAGTTAAGGCAACATTTCAATTTACCGCATTGTCCTGCGAGTTTCGAGGGGTTGAGCGAAAGTTGCTGAATACGGGCATTATTGGTAGTTACAGAACTAAAGTTGGTAAGCCATGTTGAACAGCACAATTCACGCCCACAACTTCCAATGCCTCCCAGGCGGGCAGCTTCCTGGCGTGCCCCGATCTGGCGCATTTCAATCCGAACCTTAAAATTCTCAGCTAAAACTTTTATCAATTCCCTAAAATCCACCCGGTCCTCAGCCGTATAATAAAAAACTGCCTTGGTTCCATCGCCCTGGTATTCAATGTCGTTAAATTTCATCTCCAGGCCGAGGTTTCCCGCCAGTTCCCTTGATTTAAACAAGGTTTTATCTTCATTCTCAACAGAAGCAACCCATTTTTCAATGTCGGTAAGCCTTGCACGACGATAAACTTTTTTTATGAGTTCGTCCTCCATTTGCTGGTTCTTCTTTTTCATCTGTAGTTTTACAGCTTCTCCGGCAAGGGAAACAATTCCGATATCATGGCCCGGCGAAGCTTCAACAGCAACGATGTCTCCTTCAATGAGGTTCATTCCGGCCAGGGCCCTGAAAAAATCCTTTTTGCTGTTTTTAAACCTAACTTCTATATATTCATAATTTTGACGGTTACCCGGCTGTTCAATATTCTTCAGCCAATCATAAACACTTAATTTGCAACAAGAAGGCTTATAAACCTGCTCGTCGCTTGTGCCCGGCACACCACAACACCCCCGTGTAAAAAATGGATTCTTATATAATTCGTTATTCGTATCTGACATTAAAAGATAAATATTTAGTTTTCAAAAATAGTAAAATTAGTTTAGCTCAAAAATTCAAAACTCGAGCATAGTCTTATACTGGATTATGCTTTTAAAAGTTGGCCAATCTTTAGCGATAAATCAAAAAATAAGATATTGGGATATGCATTACGCTCAATGTGATAAACCGAATTATTTATTTCTTCAGCCAATTGAAAAGCATTCCTGTTATTGATAAAAGGATAAAACTTTTTGGTACCCGATCCATAAACAAACGCTGACTCATCCCTGTTAAGTTTTGCCAACTCAGGGCTATTGTTACTTATTAACATACATTCACGAAACATCCGTAATGCATATTTCAAAAACGATTTCTGCTGCTCGCGACTAAGGCATTGCCATCTCTAAAACAAAATCATTTATTTTAGCATACTTGTATGAAAAGCACAGAGCGCATCCAGTTCGAGAACAGTTGAGTTTGATCAATTTCATCCGTTCGGCTCAACAACTGTTTGGCCTCAATATAATTGCCTTTAGCCAGGTTTACCACATCCTTAACCCTTGAAGGTTCGTGGCCTTCCCTGATCAGTTCATGTGTCAGACTTTCATTATCAATTCTGGAAACTTTCGTAAGTGAGTCCACGACAAAATCGTACTAATGATCATATCCTGATTTTCAGAAACCAAGGACAAAAGTGTCTTTTCCGGCGGTTCTTCAAGAATTTTCAGGATTTTTGGGGCTGCAGCCATGATGCAATTTTTCTACCATCCAAATGATCATCACCTTGTAATTTGCCTCATAGCTTTTATAGCTAAGCAATTTTACTATTTCATTACAATCGCGGTATTGATAATCGATTGCTTCCGTTCGATGTCAATTTTATTGTGCCAGTCGGACAACGAAAAATAGCAATTTTTCTCGGTGAGCAATTCCCTCCATTGATTGACAAAATCAAGGCTAACGGGTTTATCATTCGATTTTACAGTTGCTGTAGGATAAATAAAGTGAAGGTCGGGATGGGCAAACTTCTGATACTTAACACAGGAGGGGGCAAACTCCGCAAGAATCTTCAATTGACCTGTTGATGCAATTGATGTACTGTGCGTAGGCCAGAGCCAGAGCCAGTTTTCCCGACCTTGGGGGCCCTAAGAACAGTTGGGCATGACTTATACGACTGTCCCTGACCGTTTTCTTCAAACGCTGTTTTACAGACTCCTGTCCGATGATTTCTGCGAATTTCATACAGACCTAAATTACTCCAGTTTCCTGTTAGCAGATTACTTGTTAAACTCCTTCACCATTAATTTCCGGATATTCTTTTTCCCATCCTTAACAATTTCGCAGAAATATAATCCCGATGCAATTTTTTGTCCGTTTTCAGTTGCGCCATTCCATTTAATAATGTGCCGTCCTGTTGACAACTTTTGTAATGGGGTTGTCCAGATAACCTGCCCTGTTGGACTGTAAATATTGACCTGAACATCCAGAAGGAGTATCTATCTCAACCAAAATATTAACCACACCGTTTGTCGGGTTTGGATAAATCGTACTGAATACACTTTCATCCGTTGAAATCTCTTCAATGCTTAATCCGATTTCAGGCTTTGGCAATTTAACATCTGTGTAAATTCTGTATTCACCAGCTTCAAACGAAAGGGTTGCTGATGCATTTTCCACCATCAATGAATCCCCGGAAAAAAGATCACTACCATATGCCTGTGTGCTGAAACTGAGGATTAATATTACCGGCAGTTACATCAAAATTACCGAGGATGGTAACATTCATGGAGGAATGGTTCAGGTGAATGGATTTCATGGCACCATTTAGCGAAAGATTGTAATCGCTGGTATTAAATACTTCCTGTTCTTGCTTCAAATGGTTGAGCACGCTATAAATATTATAAAGCACCTTGCGCCTGCTATCATTCATATACTCCCACCGTGGAGGTTTTTCATCCAGCCGGTGATCCTCTTCCCCAATTGTACCGGGCCAGTTAATGTAATAATCATATCCCCGCTCTCCAAACTGCCAAATCATCTTCGGACCGGGAATGGTGATAAAGAATACTGCAGTCAAGTGCTGTCTTTGTAGTGCAATGGTTGTATCCTGTATATTATAATTCCCCGATGCATTTCCATAATTAATATTTTTTGCCATTACCCGTTCTTCATCATGGCTTTCCATAAACCCCATCACACCGGGTTCGCTCCAGCCCCTTTGCTTATAGGAAATCCAATCAAAATTTGAATTGGATAACCAGCCCATAGAGGCTTCACTGTAATTGTAATTTGAATTGCCCCAAAGCAAGCATCCATAATTAGCCAGTTCTTTCTCTTCAGAGTTTTCGCACCAATGCTCCAAAATAACATAAGCGTTGGGATTAACACTCCATATTTTATCCGACATTCTTTTTATTAAATCAATTCTACCGGCATTGTATTGCCATCCTGAATTAGAGTTGGTAAAACCCTGCGTGAAGTCAAAACGAAAACCATCCACATTGTATTCACTCATCCAATAATGGTTTACACTATCAACAAATGCCTGGGTAGACGGACTTTCATGGTTAAAATCATTTCCCCAGCAATAAGGCTCATGCGGACATACAGGATTGAACCACGGATTGTCGGCAGCCGGGCGGTTATTTTCATCATCCCAGTACATCTGAACCATCACATTCTGGCCATAAGCATGGTTTAAAACCATATCCATAATTACAGCTATTCCGTTCGCATGGCATTCATCAATAAAAGCCTTTAAATCATTTTTTGGTCCATAATACTTATCAGGGGCAAAATAGAATGATGGATTATAACCCCAGCTAAGGTTCCCTTCAAATTCATTAACAGGCATCAATTCAATGGCATTAATTCCAAGCCGTTTAAAATAAGAAATCGTATCCTTCAAGGTTTTAAAATCATGTGCCTGAATAAAATCGCGAAGCAATAATTCATAGGCAATCAATTTATCCTGGTCGGGTGGATCGAAAGATGTGACCTGCCATTCATAATCCTGCTGTGCAGTTTGAAAAACAGACACAAGGCCTAAGGTTTTATTTTCCGGATAAGGTTTCAGATTGGGAAAAGTAGCATTCGAAATGTATGGATCATTCCACTTATCAAGGATCTTGTCAGTATAGGGATCGGCAATCCGCAATTCCTCATCAATTAAATATTGAAAAGCGTATTCTTCCCCGGCATTCAGGTTTTCCAGTGTAACCCAGTAGCGGGTATCAATTAAGCTGATATCATCAGTTGTACACTTAAGTTTATATTCAGGTCCTACCTGCCAATCATTAAAATCGCCAATAGCATAAACAGATGTTTTATGGGGAGCATTCAATACCAGTGCTACGGTATTGTCATCTAAATAATTGATACCATCACGAATACCTGTGGGGAGATCTTCAACAAACGATGCCCCACGAATATAATAATAGATGGAATCAGCAACTTCATTCGTCCCGTCACTTGCTACAACTTTGATCCAATGCTTGGTATCCGGATCCGAATCAGCTACAATCGTTTCAGAAATTGAAGTTCCTGTTGTTTCCATAATCAGAGAATTATCAACAAATAGGGAAAGGGTTTGAGAAAGTGTGGCTTCCGCCTCAACCTGAAAAGCCTCATCAGGATCAACAAAGTATGGGCTAACCGAAGGGCTGATAAGATTTACATTCAGGCCAACTTCATAAACTTCAATAAATATATCCGGATTGGTTTGTGCACTCCCATCAGCATTTCTGATAACCATGCACACTTCTGAAATAACCCCGGTACCCGATACTCCGTAAAAATCACGGATGGTCGGAATTAATTCCAGTTTATAAAGATCAACATCAACATTAACGAATTGCGGTTGAGTACTATTATTTCCCCAGTAACCAATAACATTGTTCCATTGGTTTCCGTTAACAGTAACTCCAGTGTGGGCATACAAATCGCCTGAATAACCTTCCAAGGCTGTACCAACTGCATCAAAATAAACGGTTAATGCAGCATCCGTTGTTGGAATAGCCGGTTCGGTATAAATCATTTGCCCATATATAAAGGAATTTGAAATGGCCAGAAATAAAATAAAAATGACTTTCTCATTGTACTTTGTTTTTTATTAGTTTCTGCAAAAATAGTGATAAAACCGGGAGTTTAAAAAAAGTAATTCAATTATTATAATCCAGAATTTGAATTTTGATTTTGATTTTTTTTTGATTTTACAATGCTGTTTTTCAATTGTTTGATATTATTTTATTAAAAAGCTGAAACATCAGGCAATAAATAATTTCCCAAAAATTTTTCTTTTCAATTTAATTTACTACTTTTATGCATTGAATTGTAGACCGAACAATTAAGTCATCGTTGGAGATATTTATTTAGTACCGTATTATTACAAAGGAAATTAGTAATACACGTCAGGCCGGATTAAACATTCAGGTTGTCGAAAACAATTAAGGTTATCGTTAGTTTTAGCAGTTTGATATTCAAATTATATAAATATAAAGGTACATTAATTAATTATTTACTAACATAAATTTTATTAACATGAAAAAATCTTTACTCTCTCTATTTTTAGGAATTGTACTGGTATCAGCTACAACTTTCGCCCAGGACCAGGAAAGTCCGAAGCCGGTTGTTGATTATCCGGTACACTTCGAAATTACTCCGCCTTTAACGGAGTTGATTCCGACAACAACACCTCCCGAAAAAAAGCATGAAAACAACGAAGATGCAAAAGTCCGGGAGTATCCTTACTACACACCCAGTGGTGATGACCCGGTATGGCAAAAGTCAATGGGCACATTGGGAGTAACGGATGGCCTTACACGCAATTTTGCAGGTATAAATGCATCATCCCTGTCACCTTCCGATGACAATGGTGACATTGGGCCAAACCATTACGTTCAAATGGTGAATGCAAAATTTCAGATATTTGATCGGGATGGAACTTCATTGTATGGGCCGGTTAATATTAACACATTGTTTTCAACTTTACCCGGAGGAACTTGTAACAGCGGAGACCCTATTGTACTGTATGACGAATGGGCAGATCGTTGGTTATTAACCCAGTTTTCCATTTGTGGTTCAACCGAATACATGCACATTGCAGTATCACAGACTGCCGACCCCACCGGCTCTTATTATATCTGGGCTTACTCATGGGGAACATCAGTACCGGATTATCCTAAGTTTGGAATCTGGAGGGATGGATATTATATGGGTTTGAATTGCGGGACAGAAGATATTGTTGTTTTCAACAGGAGTTCGATGATTGCTGGAGCAGCAAGCCCTGCTGTTGTGAAATTTGATAATTCCTGGAGGCCCGCCAGTGGATTGCATTGTGTTCAACCCCTTGACAATGATGGAACCATGGCTCCAAGCGGAGAGCCGGGACATTTTATTACCATCAACGATAATGCATGGGGCGGAAGTGATCAGTTGTGGATTTATGAACTGGATGTCAATTGGTCTTTTCCCTGGTTATCTACGTTCAACCGGACACAGACCCTGAATGTATCATCATTTGACAGTAATTTTGGTGGAACCTGGGAAAACATTCCTCAACCCGGGACTACCCAAAAAATTGAACTTCTTTCGCAGGTTCTTATGTACAGGGCTCAATACAGGAATTTTGGATCTTATGAATCCATTGTCTGTTGCCACGATGTGGATGTTAATAATACAGATCGCGCTGGAATACGTTGGTATGAATTAAGAAGAACTACAGGTTCGTGGTACATTTACCAGCAAAGTACATATTCACCTGATGCCAACCATAGATGGATGGGAAGTATTTCCCAAAATGCCTATGGTGAAATTGCCCTGGGCTATTCTGTATCCAGCTCAAGTATATATCCTTCAATCCGATATACGGGAAGAAATTATGGTGATCCGCTCGGCACCATGACTTTTGCTGAGAACACGATCTGGTCAGGCACAGAATCACAAACCAATGGTGAACGATGGGGAGATTACTCGAGCATGTCAGTGGATCCCACTGATGGAAAAACATTCTGGTATACTACACAATATGCAGGTGGAAGTGCCTGGAACTGGCATACTCGTATTGCATCCTTCAAATTTGACGAGTATTGTACTGCCAGTGGCGGCTGTGCTGAATATATTTCACGGGTTGAAATGGGAACCATTGATAACAGCAGTGCATGTGATGGCTATAGGGATTATTCAGATTTAAAAACCAATCTTCCATTAAATGCCGCTGTACCACTAACTGTAACAAATGGTGTTACTTCTTATCCATCTGACCAATGCGGTGTTTGGGTTGACTGGAACCGGGATGATGATTTTGCCGATGCAGGAGAAGCACTGACACCTATTTCTGGAGTTGGGCCCTATGAGTTTCTTATAGACCCACCGGCCTCTGCAACAGTTGGGGATGTAAGGGTAAGGATACGAATTACCTATACCGGCGCGGTTGACCCTTGTGGAAGTACGACCTATGGAGAAGTTGAAGATTATACCATTACCCTTACAACCGCAGCCACTACAAACTACTGGACAGGAATTACAAGTACTGACTGGTACGATGCAACCAACTGGTCGTTATACACCGTGCCGACATCTTCGGTTCATGTCAGCATTCCTGCCGGGACACCCTATTCACCTGTCATCAATGCGGGATATGCTTACTGCCAAAATTTTTACATGAGTACCGGTGCATCCCTTGATCAAAACACGGGAAGCTATTTCTATTGTCATGGTACATTTGATGCAGGCTTTGGTACTTTTACCATGAGTGGAACTTCCTATCTGTATTTTGCCGGGGATGCCAATACTGTGTGGTGGGATGATTATCAGGATGACACGTATACTTATGTTCGGGTTGATAAATCAATCAGCACTGCCTCCATGAATATGCAAACCAACATGACTTGCAGCGGAACATTTGAAGTCAGAGAAGGTGTTTTTAGTATGAGTTCAGGGAGAACCCTTACGATTACAAATACCAGTGGCACTGCATTTGAAGTAGAGGATGGAGGTAAAGTAATATTGGATAATGCGACAAAAGCTATATCAACTGCCGGGGGTGTTCATTTTATGGACGGAAGCCAGGCGGATATTTCGGATGGAACAATTAGTTGTGGTGGCAGCTTTGTAAATGATGCCAATGCATCTTATAATATTGCATTTACTGGTGGCACCCTTGTCATGAATGGGGCATCAACTCAATACATCAATGATTTGGATGGCGGAGCGCTTGACCTTTACAACCTTACAATTGCCAAATCTGCAGGAACCTGTTATATTCAATCTGCAATTCTGAAATCAAGAATGACCTGCTCATTAGTGGTGGTACTTTTAGTTGTAATAATGGACCTTCACCAACTGCTGTATATGCTATCTATATTGCCGGAGACTGGACCAATAACGTGGGGACTGCCGGATTTGATGAAAGCACAGGAACAGTGTTTATCAATGGGGGTAATTATCACCAATATTGCTCTGATGAAACGTTCTATGGACTGAATCTTGCCAAATACTCCGGAGGTGCATTCAGGATGAATGGAACGGATGTAGTATGTGCATCCTATAACTGGTCAGCTGGTGCCATTGATGTCCTGAGTGGTTCTTTTACTGCTAACGACTTAGTTGACAATGCCATCACAGGTGCATTTTATAACAATACAGGTGGAACCATTAACCTTACCAACTCAGGTTCGGGATTATATGTTGACTTAAACGGAGAGATTCATAACTTTGGAGGAGTCTATAACATTACAGGATCTGTAAGTTATTGGCCATATACCAACGATGCTGTTATTGAAATGACCGATGGAATAATTGACTTTAAAACCTGTGGTATTTATGTTTCCAGCACAGCAAGCTACGACCTTGATTATAATGTCACCGGAGGAGTTATTCGTACTTCGGCCTATTTTTCAGCTAACAGGACTGGATTTAATCCAACTGCCGGCACCATTGAATTGTATGGCACGAGCGATTCTTACATTAACCAATCTAACGGCAGTACATTCTATGATGTTAATGTTAACAACCAGCAGATGACGATGCCAGTGGTGAGTTAGAAGTATTTCGTCAATGAAAGGCTTGGCGAATCCAATACAGGTGGCGGTAAAGCAAATAATATCAACTTAAATTCAGATATTGTTATTACAGGCGCATTGATATCTCGCAGGTTCATTAACATTAAATGATTCCAACTGGACGTTTCTTCTGATGTTAATGTTTACGGGAACTCGTCATGACCAATGCAGCAGATATATTAAAACCGGAGAGATGAAATTATCTGGTATCCTGGATACTGCAAATGCTTCAACAGGGGTAATTAATTTAGATTACTGTATGGTATTCCATGATGGTTCAAATGTTCGCCAAGTGCAGGAAATAAGCACTTAATCTGATTGGATCATTCTCGACTGCAATTCGAAATTATTCAAATTCGTGGCAGAGATTGGAAATCTAAATGTAACCATGCCACCTGCTTCCGGGCCTTGTTATATCAGTTATACAACCACTTATCCGGTTCATGTGGTTGGTGATTTGAATGTAGCCGCCGGAAATCAATTATTGATACAGGAATATGATGTAATCGTTGATGGGGATGTCAATATTGCAAACACTGCCAGTGTTGAGTTAGGATCATCATTAGGATCGGGATTTTAGAAGGATACGGCCCATTTACACTGGACGGAACTTTGATTGTGGATTTCGATGCCAAAGACAATGCAGGTGGGAAGGAAACGAAGATGCTCCACAAGCCAGTCAATAGCTGCTACAGGAGAAGCCTACAAATCATCAGGACAGGACAACACTGATTGATGCCTGGTGAAGTAATTTCACACGGGCATTATGCACAAAACACTACGGCTACATTAAGTATCCCTGAGGCCCATTTATTTGTGATGAACCCACAACCGGCATCGTATATGTTCGTGGAATATTAAATTTGGATGACGGCCTGTTTGAAATTACAAACAACCACATAAGCATGTTAGCAACTACTAACGTGAATGGCGGAATAATCCGTTGTGGTGGTTCGTGGCTAAACAGTACTGACGGCAATTTCCAACCTACCGGAGGACTTCAGAGTTTATTGGTTCCGGTAGCACCGGTCAATATATTTACATATACGCCAATAATTACTTCTACGACCTCACCATCAATCGTACGAATCAAATCCAGATTTATACATCAACTCCTGATCTGGAAGTTAAAAATGATTTCACAATCTTAAGTGGTGGCTTAAATACCAATACAAAAGACATGTATGTTGGTGGTGATTGGGACAACCAGGTGGGAACTTCTGCATTTAATGAGAGCACGGGAAAAGTTTCATTCAATGGCCCCGGCCCTGCTATGCAGTATATCAATTCCGATGAACAATTCAATATCCTGGAAAACAATACCAATCATGGCCATTCGTGTAAATAATGCCGACGAAGTTGAATGCAATATTTACAACTGGATATCAGGAAGTGTGAGTGTTGCTTATGGGACTTTCATTGCAAATGACCTTGCACAAAGTGGGTTGTATGGAAACTGGTACGCTTTAACAGGTTCTGAAATTCACCTCTATCAGATAATAGCCAGTATGTTGATTTATTTGGAAACATCGTGATATATGGTGCAGGACTAATTCGGGTTTACGGAGGACAGGATGAAAAAGCTACTGGTGTACAGCAACAACTACCGTTGATATCAACTCGGGAGGCATACTTGATTTTGTTGATTAGGATCATCATTTTTGATACTTACGCACTCACTCTCATGATTTGATATGGATATAAAAACCGGCGTTACCTCCCCACTTGTATGAGAAATGACTTTAATCCAACCGGAGGAAATTTTGAGTTCTATGGTGGTATTGATGTTACATTAATGTTTACGCTGGAAGTGAACTGGAAAATGTAGTGATCAACAAATCAGGAGGGAGATAAATCATTCAACTATACTGATCGTGACGGAAAGTGCTGACTGGATCAAAATCCAACCGTGCATATTTAATAACAAATGATTTGGATATAAATGGAACACTGGATGTAGATGCAGGAACTTTTGATATAAATGGCCTTACATTGAATTGTTATGACAATGTCAATGTAAACAATGGAGGTATCCTCCATCTTCTCAACAATTCAACATTGGCTTTACACCTTTCTGAATTGCATGTAAACAATGGTGGTTGGTTAATGGCTATTGCCACCGCCGGAAATGATATGTCTTCATAACTCATATTTCAGGAAATTATAGCCTATCCGTTGAAAACGGAGGATACATCAGTGCTGAATATATTGCTTTTGAGTATATGTCAACAGAAGGTGTTAACATATTGCCAGGTTCTACGGTAAATGCGGTATACTCCTTTAACAACTGTACGTTCCGCAACGGGCAGAGTGGCGGAAGGTTAATGACAATTAACAACAATCAAACGTTCAATGTAAATGATGCCATATTCCCAATGAATGCAACAGGTTCGTCTTACAACGTTTACAAAAGCGTGAACAGCGGTACTGTGAATTTTATTGATGCAACAGGTGCATTTGCAGGAGAAAAAGTTACGATTATGATCCTTACAACCGAGTTAATTGGGACGTTACTCCAATTTACACTTAACCTGACAGTTTTTATGGAAGGCCCATACGACCCTTCAACCCCAAAATGAGGACGGATATCGATTTGTATTATCCCACTCGATCAACCTTTGATCCAACTTTACCGTATTATGGCAATCCTATGCCTGACTGGTACTATGGTGGAACTGAAACAGTTGGAGCTATTCCCAATATATTTGTGGTCGACTGGGTATTGGTTGAGTTACGGGATGCAGTTAGCCCGGGTGCAGCAATACCATCAACTGCTATTGCAACAATTCCTGCCTTTGTATTAAACACAGGCGATGTTGTGGCTTTGGATGGGTTGAGCCCGCTTCTGGTGAGTGCCGGTTATACTAATAATCTTTATGCCGTGATCTGGAACAGGAATCACCTTGGAGTTATTTCTGCTAATCCATTGGTTGAATCGGGAGGAGTATTCACCTATGACTTCTCAAGCGGCTCCGGACAAGCTTATGGGGCAGGCTCCCAAAAGAATCTGGGAGGAGGAGTTTACGGTATGATAAGTGGTGATGGTAATGGCGATGGTTTTATTGGATCGGATGATGAAACCGCTGTTTGGACTTCATGGGCAGGAATGTATTGGGGTTATTCTCCTGCTGACTACAATTACGATGAACAAATCAATAACATTGATAAAAATGACTTCTGGTTCCCCAACAGAGGTGCAGGTTCGCAAATACCTGAATAAGCAAAACGACAATTGTTATAAAGGCCGGCAAAATAAAAATTGCCGGCCTTTTATTTATCTGTAAACCAAGTTTGATTTAAACTGAAAATAATTTCAATCCTCAAGAGAGGAAAGAAAGGTAAGATGCGCTCGCACAAACCTCAAATCAGAATAGCTTATGGTATCATCCAATGCCTCTTTTACTTCACTAGATGATTTTCCCGGATTTGACAGTAAATAATCCATAATAAGTTTAGATGTCCGTGCATCCATAAATTGCTGAAGCCGAAGTTCACCGGTTTCAACAAAATATGACAGGTGCCTTTCTATGGTTGAAGCCACCATTCCACGAAGCATAGCTATTTGCTGAATTGTATTTCCCTGTCTGAATAACTCCCTGCTAACCTCTTTGGTATCGCTCCTGGGAGGTTTAATTTTTTCGACAATAACCTTATCAGAGGGTGCCAATTCATTTTCTTCACAATATTCCCAAATAATTTTCAGTAGTTCTTTCCCATGGGTTTCCAGCTTCTTTTTTCCCATGCCCTTTATGGCCTTCAGTTGTTTTTCGTTTCCAGGAAGTTCATTGGATATACCAATCAGGAGTTTCT
This sequence comes from Bacteroidales bacterium, assembly GCA_041393255.1. Lineage (GTDB taxonomy): Bacteria > Bacteroidota > Bacteroidia > Bacteroidales > JAADJA01 > JAADJA01. Next base: position 183,881 of record JAWKKM010000006.1, read on the forward strand.
GGTGAGCAATCATAAAATGAGGTTGGCCTGTTTTCTTTGCAACAGCATTTCGCCATGTTTTTAAACGATCATAAAGCACAGGATGGTTAGATGCAGTATAAATATCCTCTTTTTTCCTTTCCATTTTAATATCCGGCGTTTCCAGCAATGCGAGTGCTCTTGTTTTCAAATAATGCGTACTGGTAAAACCTGATTTGCAACCTAACAGGCACGCTTGTTTAACAGCCAATAGTTCCCTGATCTTTAACAAGGTTTCGTTAATGGGCTTTCGAACTGCTTTGTTATCTGTCTCAAACGAAGTCTTTGAGCCAGTGGCGTCAGGATATCTCAAATCCATTTGTTGAAGAAAATAAATACTGCCTTTTTTAATCCGCTCCTGCAATTGCTCATTCGTTTCAATTGTTAAATCTTCAGCAGACAATTGTTTTAATTGAATTATAAACTTTCCGGCAACTTCATTTAGCACCCGTGTACCTTTCTCCAACATATCTTTTAGCATTTCCGATAAATTTCCCTGAATCACCGAACCATTTTCATCAATCAATTTTTTGCATTTGTCAATATGATATTGAACCTGCCGGAAACTGAACAACTCATCAAGAAGGTTTAGATAGTAAGAATGCTTTGAATTCAGTAAGACTTTTTCATCGGGCTGATTTTCTTCAACATGTTGATTGAAGCTACTTACCGTGCGGTCACAAATAATTCCATCGTTCGTAACGGGTGTGCTTAGGATAAGGCCTTCCAACGTTTTGCATCGGCTCAGTGCTACATAGGTTTGTCCGTGAGCAAAAGCAGCCTGAGCATCAATAATGGCTTTCCCGAACGTGAGGCCCTGACTCTTATGTATGGTAATGGCCCAGGCCAATCGCAAAGGGTACTGAATGAATGAACCTGCAACCTCCTCCTCTATCTCCTTTGTCCTCTCGTTGATGGTGTATTTGACATTTTCCCAAATCGCCTGCTCTACACCAATCACCTCATCTTCATCTTTGCACTTAACAAAGATCATGTCGTCTTCAATGTCGGTAACAACACCAATCTTTCCATTGTAAAATCGCTTTTCGGGAGAGCTGTCATTTTTGATAAACATTACCTGAGCCCCTACTTTCAATTTTAATTTCTCATCTGCAGGATAAGAATGTTCAGGAAATTGCCCCCTGACTTCAGCTTCAAAGGAGTGTATCTTAGCTTTTACCTTTTTAAGTTGTTCTTCATTGATGCGATTTGCACTTGCATTATGCGTTGTAAGTGTAATATACCCTTCTTCCTTTTGAGGGCTGTAATTTGGGATATAGCGCTTCTGAAGTTCAACAAGAGAAGCCTCTGAAAGCTTGTCCTCACGAATTTCATTCAGGATTTTTATAAATTTATTATCCTGTTGACGATAGATATGTTTTAGTTCAATACTAACAGGATTTGACAGTTTGAAAGAATTGCTGCTAAAAAAGAAAACCGTTTCATAATATCCCCTAAGTAAATTCCATTCATTCTCTTTAACAACCGGTGCAAGTTGTTGCAGATCACCAATCATTAAAAGCTGTACACCACCAAAAACCTGGTTTCTGTTTTTATACCTTCGCAAAACGGTATCAATACCATCCAGCAAATCAGCACGCACCATACTGATTTCATCAATAACCAACAAATCAATTGAACGGATAATATTGATCTTCTTTTTGTTGAACTTTTGCAGGAACCTGTTCTTTTCAGTTGTATTTGAATTTTCATCCAGGCGATCCGGAAGGATTGGACCGAAAGGCATCTGAAAAAAAGAATGGATGGTAACGCCACCTGCATTTATTGCTGCTACACCCGTTGGTGCAACCACAACCATACGCTTGGGTGAAATCTTTTTTAACTTGTGCAGAAAAGTAGTTTTCCCTGTGCCTGCCTTCCCTGTGAGAAAAATATTACGATTGGTATACTGAACAAAATCAAAGGCGAGGTCAAGTTCGGGGTTTTGCATTGTACTTTTCTGATATTTGATTAAGAACTTGTAAAAATAGTAAATTATTAAAGCATTGAATATTAAACAGCATTTCAAAACTAAAGGAAATTAAAAATAATTTTTAGATTGCATTAATCATTATGTTTTTATATTTTTACACAGCTATTTACAAAATTGGAAAAACCTAAAAATGAAAGCGCCCTTCTTAATAAGTAATTCCTTCCTGCTGATAATTACTATTTATACAAATATGTGTATTAGCCGTGAATCGGGTTAAATCTTAAGGGGGGTTTTTGTCAATCGGAAAGTTAGAAGTTTTATATGATGTTTCAACTAAAAATCAATTTTCACAAACAGCCATAATAAATGCTCTTCTTAGGGTTGACAAAAGTTAATATTAATAGCAATTTTTTAAATTATGATTGGCCTCAAATTGCATTTTTATTAAATTATAAGAGAAGAATAATACTATGAAATGTTCTCATCAGTTTTCGCACTATCAAGATTCATTAAACAAGGCATTTGAAAATGGGTATCACTTTCTAATGCTAAAACAATTCAAGCAAATTGAAAATTATCAAAAGGTAATTCTTCTCAGGCACGATGTCGATTTACTATTAAAAAATGCCCTTATTATGGCAAAGATTGAAAACGAAATGAAGATTAAAGCAACATATTTCATTCAGGTTTCTGGAAAATATAATTTAATGTTTTATCCCAACTTTAAACTAGTTAATTCCATTGCTGAGTTAGGCCATGAAATAGGCTTGCATTATTCACTGGATATCCCACAAATGATCAATGTTGACACTGTAGGGTATTTTTTACGCGAAAAAAGAATTGTAGAGGATACATTGGGCCAAAAAATATCAGGGATATGTCTTCATGACCCCAATTCAAGGAACAAAATAAACATTGATCTGGATAAATACGACCTTGAATACGATGCCTATTCAGATACAATTGTTTCACAGTTACATTATATATCCGACAGCAGGGCATCCTGGCGTGAAGGGTGCATGTGCAAAAACATTGGAAAACATCCCAAATTATACATCCTCACTCATCCTTTTTGGTGGTATGAAAAATCAAGCTGCGAAAACTATTAAAAACCAGATCATGAAAATACTTGGCATTCTAAACCTTAATCAGGACCCCGCGGCTTCGCTAATGATTAATGGAAAGTTAATTTCATTGGCTGAAGAAGAAAGGTTTGTCAGAGTAAAACACGCTATGGGTTATTTCCCTGAAAATTCAATCAAATTTTGCCTTGAGAATAATAATCTGAATTTGTCAGATATTAATTTTATAACCATAGGTTGGGATATTTATGCTTATAAATCAAGAATCCGAAAACATTTTGAGGACTGTGACAAACTTTTCAATAAAGACATTAAGTCTAAAAATTGGGAATCAAACCAGTTAAGTAAATACAATCCGGAAAATTTTATTGAAAATCTTAAGAAAGACCTTATCCATTGTGGATTTAAGAAAAAAGACATCCCTCCTGTTAATTTTTATGGGCACCACTATTCGCATGCAATATCAGCTTATATTCCTTCGAAATTCAAAGAGTCACTCATATTAACAATTGATGGACATGGAGAAGAGAATTGTACAGTCATCTGGATTGCAAAAAACAATAAAATCAATAAGTATAAACAATTCAATATTCCTCATTCTTTGGGGTGGTTTTATGCAGCGGCTACAAGATTCTGCGGATTTACACCAAACAGTTGCGAGGGTAAAACAATGGGGTTGGCGCCATATGGAAAACCGAACATAGATATAAGAAAAAAACTTGAAAAGATTTTAACAACACAAAACCACGGATATAAAATAGACCCCCACTACTTATTTTATGGTGAAAGAATTATTGCCAACGAATTTACGGAATCCTTTGTTCATTTATTTGGTAAGCCTAGATATAATGAACAAAGTGTTTTTGACTCACCTTTTGCAGAATTTTCTTATGAATCGCAGCTCTTACTTGAAAGAATTGTATGTCACTTGGTAAAGACCACAATAAAAGAGACAGGTATTAGAAACATTTGCCTCGCCGGAGGAGTAGCTCTAAATTGCAAGATGAACAGGGTAATATCCACTTTGAAAGAGGTTGAGAATCTCTATGTACAGCCTATGAGCAACGATATAGGCACAACGTTCGGCCTATCTCTGGCATTATCAATTGATAAGGGTTTTCCAATAGCTGATAATTTCATGGATAATACTCATTTGGGGCCAGAATTCGGCAAAATGGAGATTGAATCTTGTTTAAAAAAACAAATTGAAATACCAATACCACAATAAAATTGAGAAAATAGCGCACAGTTACTTAGCCAGGCAAAAGTAGGGTTGGTTTCAAGGCAAAATGGAGTTGTCACAGGGCACTGGAAACAGAAGTTATCCTTAAAGTGATCCAAGAAATAAAGACATGAAAGATATTATTAATAAAAAAGTCAAATTCAGGGAACCCTGGCGACCATTCTGTCCTTCCATCCTTGAAGAATACCAGGATGAGTATATTGAAAATTCATTTTATCATCCTTATATGATCATTGCCTTTAAAGTTAAGCCTGCAAAGATTTCTGAAATTCCATCCGTTGTTCATATTGATCATACAGCGAGAATACAATCTGTGTCAAAAAAATCGAATAGAAAATATTGGGATCTCATCAATGAATTTAGGAAAATAACCAATGTGCCTGTGCTTTTAAACACGTCCTTTAATGTCAGGGGTGAACCAATTGTGTGTTCCCCTGATGACGCAATTGAAACATTTCTAAAAACCGAAATGGACTACCTTGTGATGGATAATTACCTGATTTACAAATAACTTTCAGATGCTAAAAAAGGCCCTCACATCATTGATTCAAAATAAACGAGTTCGGAGTTCACGGCTGATTTGCTACCTGGTATTTCTTTTTTACCCGCATCCCAAAAACCGGACAACATTATGGGATAGCACTTCACTTGTTATGAAAGAGGCATTGGCCAAATGGGTAAAAAATTCAGAACGGATTTTGGAAATAGGTACCGGGGATGTTGGGTTATTGAGTTATTTTTTAGCCAATATTAGAGAGGTTGATATTACGGCTGTTGACATTTGTGATGAATTCATTATCAACTCAGCCAAAAATTCCAAGAGACATCCAAACATCAACTTTTTCAAAAGCGACCTTTATGATGGAATTAGGAAAGGAAAAAAATTCGATATTATTTTCTCTAACCCACCTTACGTTAAGTCAGTAATGATAAATCCTGAAGGCCACATGAAGTACCACAGATTTAGCCAAGAAAAAATGTTATACTACGCTTCGGATGGCGGTGATGATGGGATAAAAGTCATTTCAGAAATAATAAGAGGCGCAGGGGATTTTCTGGAAAAAGACGGGTCTTTGATATTAGGGTTTAACAAATCACACATTGAAATGGAATCACTTAAAAGGGTAATCAAAGAAAGTGAATTCCAATTATACGACAAGATAAACAGCAATTATACATCCTGTATAGCTATAAATTTGAAAAAAGTAAAAAAGAGTTAACATGAAGAAATGTTCTCAATGTGGACTTCCATTAAAACATGAAGAAACATCCCATACAGGTGGTTCTGTATGTGAAATATGTTTCCGGTACGAAAAAAAGTGGAGAAATTATGATTTCAAAAAAGCCTATAAGGAATTGGTCAAGATCATAGAATTCTACCAAACAAAAAAAAACAAATACGATTGCATAGTCCCGATTAGTGGAGGCAAGGATAGCACTTACGTTCTTCATTACCTCAAAAGGGTAATGAAGCTAAACACCCTGGCAGTTAATTATGACAATGGATTCCAAACCCAACAAGCCTATTTGAACTTAAAAAAGGCTATAGAAAAAACCGGTTCTGCTTATATTTCTTACAGGCTACCCTGGGAAAAACTTCAGCAACTCTACAAAGATTATACTTTAAAAAGCGGAGGCGACATTTGCGGCACATGCAATATGGGTGTTTCTCATGCAATTTATAAAATTGCCGATTCCGAAAAGACACCCCTGATCATTTGGGGTTATTCTTCCATTCATGAGAACACACCAATTTTTGAAGGTAAAAGATATTGCCGCGAGAAAATGTACAGGAAAGCTATTATTGACTGTCCTGCGAATAGCTATGCGGATGAAATATCCTATGATTATTATAAAAGGAGAAATGATTTTGTGAGCCTGTATCTGTTCAACTACATCCCCTATGATGAAACAGAGATTTTAAATACCCTGAAGAATGAATATGAATGGGAGGAAGCCACACACGGATCGAACAAAGCAGATTGTGACATTTTTAACATTTCGAATTATTATAAAGTTAAAAATAATGGTTATGGACGACTCAACATTAAATATGCTGCATTAATTAGAGATGGCCAGATTGAAAAAGACAAAGCATATGAGATTCTTACTAAACAAGAAACAGGTGCTTTACCTATAGAAACTGAATCAGTATTGAGAAGAATTGATGTATCGCTTAATGAACTTGAAAATGCAAAAGGCCGCAGGTTGGATTATGTTCAAAAAGTGAATGATGTCAGGGTCCTTGAGCCATTGAAAGACTTGAACGGTAACACCAGAGAAAAACTAAAACGGCTCTTACAATATCTTAAACCGGAAGTAAAAAGAGATGGTGGCACCATTGAATTTGTTAGAATTGAAAATGGATTTTTGTATTTCAAATTGGGAGGCGACTGCAAGGGCTGCTTTCTACAACAAGTGATGACCAATTATATCGACTCATTATTGATCAGATACATTCCCGAACTTAACGGAAGTTTCCCGGTTTATGATATTGTCTAATGCAGAGAAAAAATCACAAAAATAAAAATGGTCTTTCACTATTGGGGTTTAATACCAGTGATTACCTTAAATTGTGCAAGGTAATCTCCCTTTCCGATTACAAAACATTTACACTTCAAAAATTTTTCGAAGATCGCCCGACAAGCAATTACATTATTATACGCCATGATGTAGATTATGATGTTGATGCAGCCATAAAAATTGCTAAAATTGAATTGGATTACCAAATCAATGCTACCTACTATTTGAGGCTGAACAAGAAAACAACGATTGAAAAAATAAAGGTATTAATGGGGATGGTTTCCGAAATTGGGCTGCACTATGACTCATTGGCAGCGGGTAAGGGAAATATTCACAAGGCAATTGAAATCTTTGAACAACAATTGAACTATTTGAACTTGGTATGCAATGTAAGGACAATATCTGCCCATGGAAGTGCGACTAGTAATTTTGACAATAAAAACATACTGCAATTTATCAAGCTAAACACCTATAATTTGACAGGTGATGCAATGTGCTCAATTAATTTCTAAACCTTCCCTATTATAGTGACACGGGGCGGTCATGGAATATAGGACCGGCGCAATCTAATGGACTTCCCATCTCAACAACCCGATAATTATAAAATCATAACTCACTTATCAGATCTTTTTGAACTAATAAAAAAGCACGAATATGAATCCATCTATATTTCAATCACACCCTGAGCTTTGGTCAATGAGTTTGCTATGGGATTTTTTTTTAGAAATAAAATATGGATATCCCAGATTTCTTATCAAGCGAATGCTAAAAACGGTAATCAATTGACTAAGTGTTCATAAATATTATCCCCCACTATAATTTCAAAAATGAACTCGATACTTTACAAATCTTGCGTGGATTGTTTTATAACTATCTGATTTGAATTCTTTTCAAAGCCTTGTTCATTATTGATATAGAACAATTTTAATTTATCCAAAAAAGTTTAAGAATATTTTCCTTATTATCAGCAACTTAAATAATTTATCATACTTCAAATATAGAAGTTCAGCATTGACAATCCAACAAACGAAACTGCAAAGTCGAATATTTAAGAAATTCATTTAAATAAAAAAGTTGACGATTTTACATGACTATAAAACACATGTTTAGTATTTTAGCCTGACATTAACAAAAACAAGAACATGAATAGGTTAATAACAGTACTAATGCTTTTGGGTATATCACTCTGCTCATTTGGGCAGTTCAAAGAAGTTAAAGTCCCCAATCACCTTATTAGTCAATCCATACCAATGATCATAAAATCCGAGAATCCGGATGGGTACGGCACTGCTGAAGGAATAATCGGACAAAAGTTTGAGGAAGCCATAGTAGGTGAAACCATTTACGATCTGCAGGGATACAATTCACTTCAACAAAGGATATACACATATCCTGACGGAACCATTGGTATGGTCTGGATGATGGGTTTTGAAACAGGGAGTTGGGAAGATAGAGGAACGGGCTACAATTATTATGACGGACAGGAATGGGGTTATTCTCCAACAAGCAGGGTTGAAAGCATCTTTTCAGGTTGGCCATGTTATGCCCCCCTGGGAGAGTCAGGTGAACTTATTGTTTCATTCCATTATGATAATTCATTTTGGGAACTGGTTTTGAATAAAAGAGAACAGAAAGGAGAAGGGCTCTGGGAAGAGTCCTATTTAAATGGCCCGGAAACCTATGGGTTGGCCTTCCCTGCCGTGATCACCAATGGTGAAAACAATTCGACCATCCACTTGCTGGCCATTACCAGAGGTGGAGATTATATGGGCCAACCGGGAGCACTGCTTTATTACCGCTCTCAGGATGGGGGACAAACATGGGATATTTTACACCACTATTTTGAAGAACTCGGACCAGATCACCTGACACTCGTATTTGGTGACACCTATTCATGGGCAGCCCCGCGCGGGGATACACTGGCCTTTTCGGTCGGGTTTACTTCGGAAGACGGCTATGTTATGAAATCTTATAATAACGGCGACAGCTGGGAAAAAATCGAGGTTTATCATAGTCCCTATTCGCCCTATCCAGGAGGTGCAACCCCTACTTTTGGTGCGGGTGACTTTACCAGTTCAGTAGCGCTTGACAGCCAGGGGAAAGCCCATGTGACCTTTGGGCGGCTTCGTTACTATTACAACAACCAAAGTGTACAATATTATCTTCCGGCAACTGAAGGCATTGTTTACTGGAATGAGGACATGGATGCCCTTGACTCAACTTCGATAAGTTCCTATACACTTGACAACCTCATCTCCAAAGGAAATCTTATTGGATGGATCACCCCTCATAATGGAGATTCAACCCTGATGGGATGGGGAAACTATTATGTTTCGCTTACCTCCTATCCGCAAATCAACATTGATGAACAGGACCGGATTTTTGTTATTTATTCTGGGGTTACTGCCGGGTACGACAACGGGGTTAAAAACTTCAGGCACATATTTGGAAACTCAAGCAATGATGGCAGGCTCTCTATGGAATGGAATTAAGGATTTCAATACGGAACTTGTCTATAACGTGGCTGAATGTATTTACTCTCCTATGTCGCCTGCTTTTATTGACAACAAAGTTCATTTCTTTTTTCAAACTGACATAACCCCGGATTGCATGTTTGGACCAATGAACACTCAGCCCATACAAACAGCATGGTTTATATGCCAATCGATATTCCATTATTGACTGGACGGGAAGATATCTATTCCAATCGTCAGAAAGTGAATTTAGCAGTGAAGTTTTCCCAAAATCCTTTTAAAGAAAAAACACATACTAATTTCCAATGCAAGAAGAATGTGAGCTAATCATCAAGGTAATCAATATTTCTGGAAGTGAAGTTTATTACCAACAGAGCTTGGGCATTTTGACATAGGCCTACACAAGTTGAACTGGAAATTAAGAATTTAACATCCGGGTTATTTATTTTTACCAGTTGATGAATGATGATAATGTGTATACCGGGAAAATCATTCTTGAATGATATTAATGGCTTTTACATTTTATGTAAATCGCTCCCCACTTCTCCTGATCAGCAAGAAATTCAAGGGTTAATATACCTTCTTGGACATCACAGGACACCCTACTTTTTCTCTTTTAATCCATCGGCAATTAAAACAAAAAGCCAACCCATATTGGATTGGCTTTTAAAATATAGTTTCGTCTGATTCTACTTTATAACACATGAGAACATTTGCCTAGTTGAACTTCAGTAGTTGGTTTTATCAATTGAATCCTAAAGCCATCCATATTCAGATCGCCCAGACCTCCATCTTGTGCACCATTCTGAATTTTCAGATATGGTTGCTCCTTATTGTCCACTTCATCATCACAAAGTCCGTCACCAGCGTGGCATACCCCAAATTCCAGACATTTCCTTATGGCCGAGAATACCCCCATACACCTTATCCATACCTGATGAAAAATCATATGTGTATGAATCACCAACCATAGGAACAAGGCATTGCAGAGATAATAGCAAGATGATTCCTGTGATAAACTTAACAGTATAAATATTCTGGGTCACAGAAACATCAAAATTAATGGGTGATACTCCATCTATTGAAACGATGGTTCCATCCTTCAAAACAAAACCTGCTTTGCGGCTGATCATCGTGGCTGGTGTGGCTGCTGTGACATCCCCTGAAGTTTCGCGCAACTCTATCAGTACCCAGTCAACAATATTGCTGGTGGTATAGATGATACAATACTTTCTGTTCCTTCATAATTCCATGGTGCAACATGATAAGTTGCTCCAGTGGAATGATTCAAGGCTTGTCAGGTTTGTATTCATCTCAGTTCCTGCAAATGGCCCTTCTAGGATAGCTTTTACATTTAAAGAATTCCTTCAGCCACATGTAAAGGCCATGGAACTACCAATTGTGAATTAACAGGATCATTTGCTGTTAATAATGACATTGGCAAATAATCTCCCAAATCCAAATCGATAGCGTTAAATATAAGGTCAATATTCGCATTGTCAGGCCCGGCAACCGTTCCGGCCATAGGATCCCAGCGTAAGCAGTCAACAAAGTTACTGCTCACTACCAATGTGTAATCTCTACTTCACCATACGAGAAAGAAGCCAGACAAGGATTGGGTGATTGAGCATAAATTATTTGAACCCTCATACGGGTCGGGCCGCCCAAAGCATCAATAGGAGGCACTATATTGGCCGTATATGGACCTACACCCACAGGCAATTTCTGAAACGGTGACCGGCGCATCGTCCGTAAAGTCTTCATTTTGGTTGGTCCAACCCAAATACCACATTGATCAGAGGCTCCAGATGGGATCACCATTGGTAATGGTGATTGGATATGACTCACCAACATTCACTACTGTCGACATGGAAGTATAATCAGCATAATACGACTGAACAGTTGTATTGTTTATTGTTTCCTACGGTAACATTTTGAATAAACTCATCACCACCGCCACCAACAGAGGTACAATAAGGCTTTGGACTCTTTTGATAAATATTGTTTAAAGAGTGTATAATTAAAGGTCCACTTCGCCTATATTTGCTATATTCAATTGCTCAAGGGTACTTGCATAGGAGCTAAAGTTACTTCGAAACTGAGTGGGCTTAAAGTAATTTCTGCTGGGTCTGGTGGAGGAACAATGGGTGAGAAAATGATATAATCAATCCATGCACAATCTGACCCGGTATTGACCGAACCATCTTTGTAATAAATCCATTTGAAAGTGTGCTCCTTCACTAACAGGATAACTTACCTGACCCCAGGCTACACTACCTGACCATTGTTCTTGTTGCACGCCATCAATATAAAACCTGAGGTAGTCATAATTGCTTTCAGAAAGATACTTTACGGTAAAAATATCATCCAGTGTGGTTATAAGAATCAACAACCAGTTCAGAAGTTTGGTTATGCGTAATGGTTCCTGATTTAGCTGAATACACACCTTCATAGGGGTCAACGGTAGAGATTGTCCAATTCGCATTTCCTGAAAATGTCCACGGGAAGCTACTGAAATGCTTGATCCCAATCTTCAAGAACCAAGCCAACAGGTTGGTAGAACGTGTTATTAATTCCATAATTACCAGCAGTCACATCAACAGCAAGATCAATCGCAGTGCCGATAGGTGTTAAAGGATCACAACTGATATTGAACACAGCATCACTACCGCTACCAGAATTAATAACTCCCAATAAAGCTGAACCTGTATTAACAGTTATCCAGCTACTTGTTGAGGTTAAAGCTGCTAAAGCAGAAGGAGAATTGCTATTACCATTGTTCAACACAGGAATTGTAATATCTGCTGTTTCGCCCGGGTCAAGGCGGCCATTTCCATCCCCACCCAAATCATCGTTTATGGATAGAGTGCCAAAAGCAAGGGATGGCGCATTGAGGGTAATGCTAAAACCAGAGTTCCAGATTTCACTACCATCCGTAATTTCTATATCAAATGAAGCATTATGCTGATCGGTACATCATCAGCAACTTGAATTGAAAAAGCACCTAATACAGTTGAGGTTGCACTGCTCAGGATATCGGAGCCAATGTTCCTGAATTATCTGTTATCGTAATATACGTATCAGAAGAAGTTAATACCGCAGACACATTCGTGGCTTATTTGTACTTCCAAGATTCTCTAATGCAACATCGAGATCAATGAGTTCATTATAGTCTGCCTCTCCATTATTATTGCTGGCGGCAATCATCAATAGTGTAGTCATCAAATAAAACACGTAGGGGCCCAGAAGGTGAAGCGACAGTAACGAGTCCCAATATAAGGTTGGCCATTTGACGAGTAACAACAACATCAGCAGTCTTATGGAACAAAAATTGGATCCAGGGTCACTTCTGCCAATCCCGTAGCATCAGCGATAGCAGGCTCCATGCAACACACCATCCTTGGAAATTGCCACATAGGCATAAGGTTGTGTATTTACAGAAAAGGACACTGCCTGTAGGCATTAAGCCGCTATACGATGCCGTTGTTACAGGAGGCTGAGAATAATAGTCATTACAGATGGGTCACCCATCAGATGGTGGGCCCAATAATAAGTTTCCTGCTACTCCCTGATTGGGTAACTGTAAGGTTAGCAGCTGCAGTCATTTGACCCTGGGCAACAAACCATTCATTAATGGCTTCTCCATGATCGTGAAAAGTCCTGTCATAGGCACCTAAATGTGCAGCATTATAAGGAGCATTTAAAGTGACGGTTTCAAAACCAACACCCCACCAATAATCTTCATCCCAGTATGTACTGTTCGATCCGCCTATATAACCTACAGCACCTTTATTCTCGGCGCGCAATAATGCTTCTCCAAAACAATTGGTATTGAATGTATTGGACAAACAACAGTTTCCAACCATTAGAGGGTATTGGTGAGCATTGGTCATATTTGTAACATCGCTGATCAAAAAACTTGGATCTGCCCAGCCATTGGAGCTACAATGTGCTGTATAGTTTGCGTAACTTACTCCATCACTAACATTTTGCTTGATGTTAGCTGAATAATTCCCTCCCGTAGGTTCAGGTTGCAAATAGGTATGGGAATATAAACCATGGGCGGCATTAAAATAATGATTTGTACCATAATTGATCTGGCCGTTCGAATGGGTCTGATACCCCCCATCAGCACCGGCAACCATCACAACCTCATCCAGGTATGATGGATCGGGCATGAGGTATTGCTCATATTCCAGGGTTTTGTCTATCTGAGGTTGAAGCTCTGTTAAATTATTAGCGGAGAACCTGCCATAATAACACTCAGGAAAGAGGTCACCTGTATATTCAAAATAATACAAATCAGAAACATGAGATCCGGCAGTACCACTGTAAGTGGGTATTTGAGCAACATCGCCAACAATTAACACAAAACTCTGTACATTGTATCCCGGAGGCGGATTGTTATAAAAATTCTGCAAATATGATTTAATGGTTGCAGTGGTTGTTCCCACGCCAGGATCATTGGTATAAGCCTCGACAACCTTAAACCCCTTTTTGGTTTTCCATTGAATGAAAGGTTGTAAGGCAGTTTCGAACATCGGATCAGATACAATAATATAAGTAGCCGGTTCATCCATGATCAACTCGTCAGAAATTTCGTCCTTATAGTTCGACACCATTTTATATATGCTCTCGAAATACGGAGAAAATAAGTTCTTCTTATTTTGAATGGTCTGAACTGTATTGCCACCAACGAAATTCACTTCCACAATCAATTCGGTATAAACCTTTATCTTATTCAAAACAGGATCGTAATGAATGGGGGTAACTTCAAGCCTGGCAAGTTGCACACCTCGCATTTCACCCAAATAGGTTACAACTGCAAGATCATTTTCAATATATCCTTCAGTTTGATATATTTCCTGATTCAAAACAAAAGGAAGATCTTCAGGATTGTCGATACTTTTTGAAATGGGAGGTTGAGCTGGCATGATCGGGTTTTCAATCCCAAATTCCGACAAGTTATATTCCTGGTAGATCTCATTCAGAATTTTTATGGAAACTCCTGCACCCACCGGAACTTCAATAAGACGGTTCATCACTGGAAGCTGAGGATATCCCTCAACCAGACTTTGACCATAACCGGGAATAGTAATCTGGACAAAATCACCGTCTTTTGTTTTAACTGTAAAATGATCAAAACTTGTTACAGAACTCTTAAACCCCAGCCGGGAGTAATCGTTTTGTGTAAATGAAAGTTTTGACTGGCCGCCTTGCGTTAAAGCAACCTTTTCTGCAGTTGCCATATAGCTGATTGCTGCAAAAACAACTGACAATAAAATGTAATTGACTTTCTTCATGATATTTATTATTTATTGTTGAACTTCAAAATAGATACTGATCAAACCTGGCCCAACAACATGGAACATGTTGATGTTATACTCCACAAATTTATAATTAGTATTGTTAAGAACAATTCTAAATTAATAGGATCAGATACAATTAACTTTTTCAAGAAAATACTAATGAGCCAGATCAAAACATCGGGCAAACAATACCAATTGTTCCGGTTGAACACTGCTAAAACCCAAAAAAAGAATCCGTTGAAGGGACCAGAATTGTTACGGCTGTAAGGGATTAAAGAAAAATATTTAGATCAGAGATGTTTTTCAATATGGATCTAAACAATTATTTCAGTTAAATCCTGGCTACTTTCATCCAATTTAAAAACAATGTACCACGTCAACAAAATTCAGAATTCATCTCCTTAAATGCTTGCCAAAAGGATAGGGAATTTGTTAATTTATTAAAATTCATTGCTTAAAACTTGACTGGTATTTTTAAACCTATAATTTTGCAACAGTTTTCGTAAATATAAAAAAACGAAACATTTTGTTTAATTAAAAAAAGGTAATAATTATGAAGAAAAATGTAATTATTATCGGTGCTGCAGGAAGGGATTTCCACAATTTTAATACGTATTATCGTGGAAATGAAAGTTACAATGTGGTAGCTTTTACAGCTGCCCAGATTCCTGATATCGACGGAAGAAAATACCCAACCGAACTGGCTGGTGATTTATACCCGGATGGTATCCCGATTTTTGCAGAAGAAGAATTACCAAGGTTAATCAATGAAATGAAGGTTAATGATTGTGTATTTTCATACAGTGATGTTACATATCACAAAGTAATGGAAATGAGTGCAATCGTTAATGCCAATGGTGCTAACTTTGTTTTGTTGGGCCCCAATGATACCATGGTAAAGAGCACAAAACCATTAATTGCTGTTGGTGCTGTTCGAACAGGTGTTGGCAAAAGCCAAACATCAAGAAAAGTAATTGAGTACTTAATGGCAAAAGGACTTAAAGTAGTAGCAGTAAGGCATCCGATGCCTTATGGCGACCTGAACGAACAAAAAGTTCAGCGTTTTGCCACGATTGAAGACCTTCACAAACACAAATGCACCATCGAAGAGATGGAAGAATACGAACCACATGTTGTACGTGGAAATGTTATTTATGCAGGCGTTGATTATGAAGCGATTTTGAGAGCTGCTGAGCAAGACCCTGATGGTTGTGATGTAGTTTTATGGGATGGTGGAAATAATGATTTTCCATTTTACAAACCTGATTTAAATATCACACTTGTTGACCCACACAGACCTGGCAATGAATTGAACTATTATCCGGGTGAAGTAACACTCCGTTTAGCTGATGTTGCTATCATAGCTAAAATGGATACCGCCTCACCTGAAGGGATTCAAAAAGTCAGGGAAAACATTGCAAAAGTAGCCCCCAAAGCAATTGTTGTTGACGGAGCTTCTCCGATTCGTGTTGACGATCCTTCGGTAATTAAAGGAAAGAAAGTATTGGTTGTAGAAGACGGGCCTACGCTGACGCATGGTAAAATGAAGATTGGTGCCGGTACAGTTGCTGCTCAGAAATTTGGAGCTGCTGAACTCGTTGACCCTCGTCCTTTTACTGTTGGAAAACTTTCAGAAACGTTTGAAATTTATCCAGAGATTGGTGTGTTGCTTCCCGCAATGGGTTATAGCGACCAGCAATTAAAAGACCTGGAAACAACGATTAACAATACAGAATGTGATGCTGTAGTAATTGGTACACCCATGGACCTGAACAGGATTTGTAAAATTAACAAACCCAACACCAGGGTTTATTATGATCTGCAGGAAATTGGTTTCCCAAATCTCGAAGGCATCATTGATGACTTTGTAGACAAACACAATTTGAAAAAATAATTGGTTTTTGGAGGCGGCTTTTAAGTCGCCTCTTTTTTTAACAAGAAATCAACAATTGTTTTAACACTCTATTTTTTAAATAATTTTGCCACATCATTCAATAGTACTTTTTTATTATGAAAAACAAAAGCCTGGTTTCGATCCATGATATTACCAAGGAAAAATACGAAGAGATTCTGGATCTCGCTGAAAAGTTTGAGATCAAACCCACACAAACTATACTTCAGGATTATGTGGTTGCAACTTTATTTTTCGAGCCCTCAACCAGAACACGATTAAGTTTTGAGAGTGCGGCTTCACGCCTGGGAGCAAAAGTGATCGGCTTTACGGATGCAGCAACATCCAGTGTAAAAAAAGGGGAAACCCTTAAAGATACTATATTAACAGTAAGCAATTATTCCGATGTTATCGTAATGCGTCATCCAAAAGAAGGCAGTGCCCGCTATGCAAGCGAAGTTTCACCGGTTCCGGTGATCAATGCCGGTGATGGTGCCAATCAGCATCCAACACAATGTTTGCTTGATTTGTATTCGATACGGAAAACCCAAAAAACCCTTGATAACCTTAACATTGCTTTCATTGGTGACCTTAAATATGGCCGAACAGTTCATTCATTGGTTGAGGCCCTGACCCATTATAAAACGACCTTCCATCTCGTATCTCCTGAAGAGTTAAAACTTCCTAGTTCAGTAAAAAGGTATATCAAGGAAAAAAACCTGGAATATATTCAGTATACCGAATTAGAGCCGGTCATCCCCAAAGTGGATATTCTTTATATGACTCGCATTCAACAGGAAAGATTTGCCGATCCGCTGGAATATGAAAGGGTGAAGAAATCCTACATTTTGAAAAACAAAATGCTAAACGATGCCAAAAGTAATATGAAGATCTTGCATCCCTTACCCCGCGTGAACGAAATCACCCAGGATGTTGACGATAATCCCAAAGCCTATTACTTCGACCAGGCAAGAAATGGCGTTTATGTCCGTCAGGCTTTACTGGCAGCTATACTTGGAGTTAAATAGTGAATTTATTAACTTTTAAACCTAACATTCATGGCAAAACAAAATACACCCCAGCCAAAAAAAAGCAATAACCTTGTCGGTAAAGAAAGGAAGGAACTAAGTGTATCGGCTATCGAGAACGGCACTGTTATTGACCATATTCCTCCACAATATGTTTTCCAGGTAATAAAAATATTAAACCTCGATAACGTGCATCACCAAATTATGGTGGGAACCAACCTGGAAAGCAAGAAGTTTGGAAAAAAAGGAATTATCAAAGTCAGTAATAAATACTTTGAAAAAGAAGAAATAAATAAAATAGCGCTTGTTGCCCCATCGGCAACCCTAATTGTTATTAAAGACTACACAGTTGTTTATAAAGCCAAAGTTGAGATCCCGGACCACATCAATAAAGTTGTAAAATGCATTAATCCCAATTGCATTACAAACCACGAAATCATTCCTACACGTTTTTTTGTGATCAATAAGGAGGATCTGGTACTACAATGTCATTTTTGTGAGAAGACAACAAAAAGGAGCAATATTCAATTTATTTAATCCTGCGATCGAGAAATAGTATCTGCTGCTTTTTCGAATTCTTTTCTGGCAAGGTAAGTAGCATCGAGAACGATCATTGAGTCAACCGATATATTTTTAGTTTGGGCCTTTTCCCTTACCAGATCCATCATTCCTTCGCTATTTTTGATTATTTTAATAAATTTCTGAATGCTTGCTGACATGGCATCCTCCTGATCAGGATGAAACGCATTATAGGCTGCATCAATAAATCCATATCCCAAGTCGGTCAGGTTTGCTGTTGAAGCCAAAACAATGACAACATCCCGGTTGTTAATTCCTCAACCAAGTCAATCTCTTTGGTAGTAATTGGATTTTGATAAGAGTCGGGATATATGGAACTAAAATAATACCAATACTTCATATCGGTAAATGACCATGCAAACGGCCCATTGAAAAACTGCCAAAAAAAGCTATCTGCAATGGTAATAACTGTAGGTTTAGTTGTATTTGCAGTATCTTCATCTTTCCTGACAATCGGATAGGCATGCTCAATTTGCGGTATCTTCGAAAACAAGTTCATTGATTCCTCCAAGGTCGTCGTCATCATTTCTGGGCTCAAAGGTCAGTTCATTGCCCTCCCAAATAAAATGCAGGATATGATATCCAGTTGTTTTTCTATAAAGTTCAATAAAGAATCAGAAGCGAGCACAGCAGCATAATCGCTCCAATGGGTACCCGTTTTTGGAAACAGGGGATATTGTATGGTATCCTTCAAACTTAAGAACCATAAATTAGCATCAAATACAGGCAAATCAAACTCAGCAAGTATTTTCTCATAATACTCGTTATTGGTTTCTTTAACAGGCTTTTTCATGTAATCGGGAATGTATTCGGGATAATAATGACCCTTTCCGGGTGCAAGCACAATGAACAACTCTGTACCCGACTCTTTTAATTTTTTCCTGATGGCTGACAATTTTCTGACATTATCCCTGATTTTTTGTTCACCAATGAACCGGTCACCATGGTAGGCCCATATATACCATGATTCAAAAAGATATTTATTTTTTCCTATAACAATTCCGGCTCCGTGTGCTTTATTGAAAAATGAATAATCAATCTGATTGAACAGACGAATAAAAAACGGCCTGAAACCATAGTTCTGATCAATAAAGGTATTCATTTTTTGTTGGAATCCGCCTTCAAACCAATCTGTCTTAGTCAGCGCAGGCAACTCCTGCTCAACGATAACTCCATGCAAAGGCTCTAATTTGAAAATAGTGGTAAACTGCTGAAATGCCGGCAGCAACAGCAAAATCAAAAGGATGGAAAACAATATTTTAGTAACGTTTCTCATTTTAAAACCTGAAATAAATAAAAGGGCTAAAACCCGATCCTGATAAAGAAGCAATGACTAAAATCAAAGTTAGAACAGCTACAGAAAAATATGCAATATGCTGTTTTGGGCTCTGATCTGTCTTATACAGTGCATCTTGAGTTTTTAAACCAAGTTTAAAGGATGTTATGTAAGAAATACCGATGGCTACAACCAGGATAAAATAAAAGTGCTGCCTCGATTCAAACATAAAATCCCCGGGTTTGAATTCAAACAACCGATTGAAATACATGACTGCTTCGTGCAAGCCTTCAACCCTAAATGGTATCCATGCGAACATAACAACAATGAATGTATACAACATGGATGGAAACCGTCCAATTTTTTGAAGTATTTTCAACAGGAACAATCTTTCCAATATCAGGAACAGCCCATGAACAGCTCCCCAAATAACAAAATTCCAGGAAGCGCCATGCCACAATCCCGAAACAAGGAAAACAAACATCAGGTTGAAATACAATCTTCCGGCACTATTAACGCGATTCCCGCCTAATGGGTAATAAAGATAATAGCGCATAAATGTGGTAAAGGTCATGTGCCATCTCCGCCAAAACTCCGTTATACTGCCTGAAACATAGGGATTATCAAAGTTCTCCGGAAACCGGAAGCCCAACATTCGCCCCATTCCAATGGCCATGTCAGAATATCCTGAAAAATCGAAATAGATTTGAAATGAGTATGCCACGATACCAACCCAGGCTGTTGGTGTATCCACCATGTAAAATTCTGCATTCATGATCTGGTCAACACGCATTCCCAGTACATCTGCAATCAGTACCTTTTTGGCCAGGCCGATAACAAAGCGATAAAATCCAATCAACCGGTCATCATAGGTTTCGCGCCGGTCTACCAACTGCTCCGCAATGGTCTGGAACCTGACAATGGGCCCGGCAATCAATTGTGGAAACATGATAATATACAATACATAGTGCATTGGATTTTTTAGTGGAGGGCTAACTTTTCGATAAACATCAATTGTATAAGTGAGTGATTGAAAGGTAAAAAAGGAAATACCGATAGGCAATAGTACTTCTGTCCATGGCAGGGCTTTCCCACCAAATGATTCAATCAGGAAATCAAGATTATCCACAAAAAAATTGGCATACTTAAAATATGCAAGCAAACCCATATTGATAAAAATGGATGTCGCCCCAAGCAACCTCCTTATACGTCTGGTTTTGGCAGTATAAATACCCTGAACAATATAAAAATTAATCAGTGTGGAACCCAATAAGTAAAAGATAAATTCGAGTGCTCCCCTTAAGGCATAAAAAACAATACTGAACAAAAGGAAAACCAAATTTTTATATTTCCTGCCTATTGTAAAATATACAACCAGAAATAGCGGGAAAAAAAACAAGATAAATATGATACTGCTAAAAACCACTCATGATCAAATTAAGGCGCTAAATTAGAATTTTTGTAAGTAATTGGGCTTAAAATAATCATGAAAATAATTTCGGACCTTTATATTTCAAGTAAAAATAAAATATCTGGCAAATATCATAAAATCTGCCTACAAAAAACACCAATATTAAGCTTGCAAAATTCAAAGAAGGAAAAAAGAAAAATGGAATCTACCTTGGCAAATCAAAATATTTCCTGGAATTTGAACCCCAGGAACCATCCTGCACCTCACCCTAGTCTACATTAAAATCAGGATTGACGCGCTCGTATAAAACATATTGCCATCGGTAATTCGAGATTTCTCCTGTAACATCTGAATGCAGAAGTGAAAAATCGTTGGTACTCCATATCACGCGTGTAAAAAACAAACTTTTTGTTACGCTGTCCGTTACCTAAATCATAATAATGCCAAATTTCGTAAGGGTAAGTTGCCGGCTCATTATAACTTTCTGAAATGGCATTTGGCTCGCCATATTTCAAATATGTCCTGCCCCTGTCGGTATCATAACCTTTTTGTATTTGTGTTGAATAGGCAAGATTAACAAGGTTAACCTTTTCCAGATAAGTCTCCCAGGCTTTTTTGAGGCTCAAGTCTTTTCACGATCGTACCAGAAGTGGTAAAAGTACTTTTGAAGGGTTTCAAGGTCAACTTTGTTTTCAAATGGGCCATTGTAAAAAGTTTTCCTGTTCATTGGAAATGGGCTGTAAATAACGAACATACTCTCGCAAGGTATCAATGTTGGTAATTTTGGAAGCAAAAGAATTGCTAATATTAAGGCTGGCAAAATCATCAACATTTAATTGTATTTTCGAATTGCTTCGTTGTATAAAAACCTTATTCAATCCCAATAGCTTATTGCTTTGATCGCGTGCTTCAACAACTAAGGATAATTTCGGATGGCAAACTGCTAATTTCAATTTCATTGAAAACAACACTTACCTTTGAACTTATTGCTTTCTTATAAAAAGTATAATTGGGCATGGGATTGCTATTATCAAGTGTCTGGAGGTAATAGGGTAACCATATTTTTGTCCTTCATCCATCACTTTGTCAGTGTTATAAACTTCTGTATAAAAAGTAATTTTGTTGACATTATCAGGATAAAAATTAGAAATAAAGGGATCATATCATATCCATTCTTTGATATGATGCTATGTTCAACTGTTTTCGTGTAAGATTCAACCAATTGAATTCCACTAATAACAACCTCACTCTCTACGTAATTAATCGTTAAAGGCTGAAGGCTGATAAACGGTTTGGTTTCAGCATTACTGTCCCAAATCTGAATTTCAAATTCGTAATTCGCATTTTCCAGTAAATAACGTTGTTGATCAATAAAATTAAAATTTACTGAAAGTGTGTCATCGCCTCAGGACTTAACAGTTCATATTTATCATAGTTAGCAATTTCATCACCCTTTCGAAACAGCATAATTACCTGTATGCTTGCCTGATACTTACCATTTTCATTTTTAACAAAACTCACACTGTTTCCATCGGCCATTAAATAGGTCTCTATATAGGGCCCGGAATCCGGAGAATAAAATGTGGAATACGATAAAAATGCGTTAAGCTTTTTAGCCTGCACCGGATTTAATCCCGCGAACAAAATTACAAACAGGAAAAACAGAATCAGCCGGGATTGTATACTTATAATCGTTTGTTTTTTCATCATTAAAAGAATTTCTTAAGTCGTAAATCATTAGCATTCATATACAGGAAACAAAATTAGTTAATATATCTGGGGTTGTCAAGGACAAATCAGGAAACGGCAATAATTACCCAGTTAACGGTAATTGCTCATGAAGAAATCCCAAATAAAAGAAATTTAACTATTAGAGATGCTAATTTACACCTGCAATTTCAATGGTTTCCTTATAATGTATACCCCTCTCTTTCAATCCCTCCAGAATAAAATTTACACAATTGGAATCCCGGCCTACAAATTCAGGAGCAGAAACTCCCGTTTGTTTGTACAAACCCTTTGCAATCATTCGAACGGCCATGGTAGCTGTATACCCTGTAGTCCTTGCCATGGAATGAACCTGGGTAGCCTTATCAAACTCATCCAACAAATCGTAAGTATAAGTAACTGTTTTGCTGTCTTTTATTCCCTCTACAATAACCTTCATTATGGTAACATCCTCTTCTCTCTTTTGCAATTTCCATTTTGGGAATAGCAATTTTGAAGTAAACTCAAGGGGGCTTATCTTAACGCCTTTCACATCGATCTCTTCTTTATCAAAAAAACCGGTTTCACGCAACACCCTCATAATTTCAATATGGCCGGGATAGCGCAAGGTTTTTTCAATCATATATGGTGCATTTATAGTTTTCGCCAGGCTTCTGAGGCCATCACTATTAAATGCCTCCAAAGTTCCAATTCCTTCAAAATCCATTAACTCAGGGTCGGAAAGTGCAGGTTTGACTATTTCCCTTCCGTTCTCAATATAGCGTGCAGGCCTGGTGTATTCTTCTATGACATCTACCGGCGAGAATACGGCTTTATACTCATAGGGCCATTGGCGAATTTTTGGCAAACCACCCACATAGTAATGGCTTTGTTGTTTTATCCAAAAGCGAGTCGGCATATCCTATCAGAATATTGCTCATACCCGGGCAACACCAATATCAGAAATGGCAATGACATTGTTCTTCCTGGCAAGGCTATCCAAAGCAAACATATCTTCCGGGAAGAAGGCAATATCCACAACATTCTTCCCCGATTCGATAATGGCTTTCAAGGTATTAAATCCCATAAAACCAGGAACAGCGTTCAATACCATATCAAAATCCCCGATGAGGGTTTTTACGGTTTGAGGATTTGAAAGATCTTCAATAACAGTCCTGATGTTATTTCCGAAAGAAATTTCATCAAGCCGGGAAGAATTCAAATCAGCAACGGTAACTTCAAATTCATTATCTTTGGCTAAGTCCAATGCCATCGGGCCACCAACCAGCCCGCTTCCAAGTACAATTATTTTCATATTAATTTTTTATTTTTTTTTGTTTGAAACAGGAAACAACAGTTTAACCGGTATACTGAACCGGCCGGGGCCGTTTGTTAATCTGTGACAAATAAAGCCCCAACAGAACGATTGCCATTCCCGCAATTTTTTGAGCATTGAAATATTCAGCCAATATAAAATAAGAAAACACTGCAGTAAATACGGGTATTAAGTTTGCAAATATATTGGTTTTACTAATTCCTATTTCACGGGTAGAAATGGTAAAAAACACGTATGCCAGGGATGAACAAAATATTGCCAGTGCCAATAGGGAACTCACTAGCCTAAAATTTAAGGGTACCGAAATAAACTCATTAAAATCGAGGAGGAGAAACACAGGAAAGAAATAAATAGCACCCAGCAAATTTTGCACAGCAATGATAAATACAGCAGAATATTTCTTACTGAGTCTCTTCAGGTAAACAGAATAGGCGATAGCAGAACCCACGGCAAACAATAAAAAAGCAATTCCCGATGGCGATGCGCTGATAATAAAATCCTTATTGGCAAGCATAACAATGATCCCGGCAAACGAAATTACAATCCCTATAATATTCATTATACGGAGTTTTTCACCCAGTATGTAATAAGCCGCCACCGGAGTAAACAACGGAATTGTTGCAATCACAACAGCACTTATGGTAGGTGAGGAATATTTCAATCCATAACTTTCACCCAGAAAATATAAGAAGGGATTAAAGAGTGCTGACAGGAAAAACAATTTATAATCCTTTCGGACTATCCCTTCCATCCTGCCAAACAATTTAATGCCGGCAAATAAAAGTGCTGCTGAAATAACAAGTCGGAGGAAAACAGTTGTAACGGGTGGATAATACTGAAACACAATGGAAGACCAAACAAACGACATTCCCCAGAAAAGCATGGAAAGAATGGCCAGAATATAAACGTACATTTTTTTGCCCTGCATCCCCTGTTTCACTTAAAATTATAACAAATTACGAACGGCCTTCTTCATTCAGGACTTTAGTATAGTGCTTCAAACTACGCAATATGATTGTAATTAGCAATGTTGCGATCAGCATATACGTTGACAAACGCCAGGGGTCAATTGTACCTGAAATAAAATAATACCTCAAGTGATCTACAAAAGCAAAACTAAGCACAGTAGCCAAAACACCAGAGTATTCACGACGAAATACGGTTTTCATTGAAAAGGGTATTTTCCCACTGACATAGATTTTAAAAGAGGGAATAAATGCAGGCACTCTCTTTGACCAATCCATATACTCATTTCCAAACTTTCTTTCGAGAAACCGTTCTTCTGCAAACATGATCCGCTCGTAATAAAGCCAAAAAGCGAGTGAAACCAAAAGCACGAAATAGATATTGAAAGTAAAAGCTACAATTCCGATCCACATCAAATAGTTGCCCAAATACAACGGATGCCTGATAATGGAATAAATGCCAGTCCGGTTTAAGGAGTCGGCTACCTGCTCCTGAGTGTTTCTACCAGAGGTACCAGAAGGGGTGGTGCCAATCGAAATTGCCCGAATAATAAATCCAAAGACACTCAACAAAATGGATATAACAGTAAGAAACATCTGATCATTCCGGCTAAAAATCGAATAATCCGTAAAATACATTACGGGGACAACCAAAACAAAAAGGATAACAGGAATTTGCCCACGGTATTTGAACAATGTGTTTCCGCTTTTCTCAAAAGAATGTAGTAGCGCCATGAATTTGTTCGATAAAATAAGTTTGAAAATTTGAAACAAAATTAGAAATTAAATATAAAACATTACGACATTGTTAATTTTTAATAATAAGTGTGTTAGTTTTGCACTTGTAAACCATGTCTTATAATCAAATAATTTTCGATGGACGAACGGATTAGCATACTGAACATTAAGGTTGATAACATTTATAAAAAAGATTTGCTTGAAAAATTCGAATCGGGTGTTCTGATAACGCCCAATGTTGATCACCTGATGAAGTTGCAAAAAGACAAGGAGTTTTACGATTTGTATCAAAAAGCTGATTTCATAACGGTGGATAGCCAGATTGTGAAACATGCACTTAGATTTTTAGGTACCCCTGTAAAAGAGGTGATCACCGGTTCCGACTTTTTCCCATCGTTTTATAATTATCATAAGGACAATCCCACCATTAAAGTCTTTCTGTTTGGAGCAGCTGAAGGAGTTGCCGAAAAAGCCATGCAAATCATCAATAAGAAAATTGGCAGGGAAATTATCGTTGGTGCACACTCTCCCAGTTTTGGATTCGAAAAAAATGAAGCTGAATGCGAAAAAATAATTGAGATCATCAATGCTTCCCCAGCAAATGTTCTTGTTGTAGGTGTGGGTGCACCCAAGCAGGAGAAATGGATATTTAAATATAAGGAGCAATTGAAAAATATTAAAATCCACTTAGCCATTGGAGCTACTATTGACTTCGAAGCAGGCAACATCAAAAGGGCTCCGAAAATCTATCAAAAATTTGCCATGGAATGGCTTTACCGCCTGATGAAGGAGCCCAGGCGATTGTGGAAAAGATACATCATTGAGGACTTCCCATTTTTCACTCTCATTCTTAAACAAAAATTCAATACCTATAAAAATCCTTTTGCATAGATTTTATCATACCTAACAAAGGCATTATCCATCTTGCTTTTCAGAATTTCCTTTAACTTTGCACAAAACATGCAGCAATGAACATCAGGGAAGTTATAACAACAAAAGCAATTAAAGGAGTTCAGGAATTATATAATCAAAACATTGATCCCGGCATTATTCATATCGAAAAAACAAAACCGGAATTTACCGGCGATTACACTTTAGTTGTTTTTCCCTTGTTAAAGCATTCCAAAAAGTCACCCCCGGAAACAGCAAAAGAGCTGGGTAGTTACCTTATGAAAAAACTAAATGAAGTTGAATGCTTTGATGTGATTCAGGGATTCCTGAATTTAACAATTGCCAAAAGCGTTTGGATTGACTTTTTGATGGAAAACATTGAAAACCATGAGTACGGGGTTTTTCCGCAAGACAATAAAAAACCAATCGTGCTGGAGTACTCCTCACCCAATACAAACAAACCTTTGCATCTCGGCCACATCAGAAACAACCTTCTGGGCTCTTCCATAGCAAACATTCTAAAAGCCAACGGAATAAACGTAGTAAAAATAAACCTGGTTAACGACAGAGGAATCCACATTTGTAAATCCATGCTTGCCTGGCAAAAATGGGGCGAGGGAGAAACCCCTGAATCGACTGGGATGAAAGGTGACCACTTGATCGGGAAATACTATGTTCTTTTTGACAAAAAGCATAAAGAACAAATTGAGGAACTTGTTCACAGAGGTTATACGGATGATGATGCTTTCGACCAGGCCCCGCTGATGAAAGAGGCACAGGAAATGCTTCGTTTATGGGAAGAGGCCGATGAGGACACTTTGCTGATCTGGCGCATGATGAATGGCTGGGCATATGAGGGATTTGATATTACCTATAAAAGACTGGGCGTAAGTTTCGATAAAACGAATTATGAGTCGGTAACTTATTTACAGGGAAAGCAAATTGTGGAAGAGGGAGTGGAAAAAGGAGTTTTTCAAAAAAGGGAAGATGGATCCGTTTGGGTTGATTTGAAGGACGAAGGCCTTGATGAAAAATTATTACTGAGGAGTGATGGCACTTCCGTTTACATTACACAAGACCTTGGAACAGCCCAGCGCCGTTACGATGAATACAATCCCCGGAACTTACTTTATGTTGTTGGCAATGAGCAGATATATCATTTTGATGTATTAAAGAAAGTTTTGAAAAAATCAGACCGGGATTGGTGGGATATTATTCAACACCTTTCATACGGTATGGTTGAACTTCCCGAAGGCCGGATGAAGTCGAGAGAGGGGACTGTAGTAGATGCCGACGACCTTATGGATGAAATGTTTGAAACAGCTCAAAAAACAACTGAAGAATTAGGTAAGACACAAGATTTTTCGGAAGAAGAAAAAAAAAGACTGTTTCATGTTGTCAGCCTTGGTGCGCTTAAGTATTTCATCCTTAAAGTGGACCCTAAAAAGAACATGATGTTCAATCCGGAAGAATCCATCGATTTCAATGGAAATACGGGCCCATTCATACAATATACATACGCCCGCATTCAATCCATTTTCAGGAAAGCGGAAAAAGGGCCCGATGACTTTATCAGGATGCTGGATTTGTCAAAAGTCGGGTTGCTTGATATCGAGAAGGAAATTATCATGCAAATTTATGATTATCCGGATATCGTTAAACAAGCGGGTGAAAATTTCAGCCCGGCCATTGTTGCCAATTACTGTTACGAACTGGTTAAAACCTATAACCGTTACTACTAGGGAATATCCGATTCTAAAAAGAATTGACTATAAAACTGCCAGTTTCAGAGTTTCCCTGAGTTGGCTGGTTGGAAATATTATTAGGAAAGCAATTGGCCTTTTGGGAATGGAAGTGCCCGAAAGGATGTAAAAGGAAAAAAACAATTTTTAATCTGCCACCAGGTCCTTTTCATTACAAGAATTATACTCTGGCTGTAATGTAACATGTTCAATATTGAATTCAGTGTTCAGCAATTGCTTAATTTCTTCCAAAATCACATTGACCCTTTTTAGCGGCAGATCATTAACAAAATCAACATGTGCCTCAAAATGGATTTGCTGGTCATCCAATTGCCAAACATGGACATGATGAATGTTTTTCACCTCCTCCAAACAAATAATCCTATTGCTTATGTCCTCAATCACAATGGATGAAGGGGTAAAAAGCATGAGGACCTTCAGGCTTTCAATCAATAGGCCCCAGGAAACGTAAACCAAATAAAAAGAAATCAATAAGGTAAGAGCACCATCAATCCAATAAAATTGAAAATAGTACATGAGCACACCACCAATCAGTATAGCTACGGATGTCAACATATCAGAAAACAGATGGATATAAGCCGATTTGATGTTCAAATTATTTCCGGAATCCTTTCTTAAAAGAAGAACACTAAATCCATTTACTAAAATACTCAATCCGGCAAGGCCTATCACCCAACCCGAATCAATGACCTGAGGTTCCCGAAAACGTTTAACGGCTTCAACACCTAATAAAACGGCAACCACTATTAAAGTAGAAGCATTGATGAATGCAGCAAGCATTTCAGCGCGTTTATAACCGAAAGTTCGTTTTACAGTTTGCTTTTTGCCCGAAAGTACAGAAGCAATATAGGAAATTACAAGGGCAATTACATCACTAAAATTATGCAAGGCATCGGACAGAAGAGAGAGGCTTCCTGACACCAATCCTCCAATAACCTGCAAAATGGTTATAAACAGATTTAAAGCAATTGAAACAATCAGGTTTCTGCCCTTAAAATCCTGATGATCTGTAATTGCATTATGAGGGTGCTGATGATGATGAACCATTTTCACGATAAAATGTTATATCTGTTAAAATATTTTACATGATCATTAAGTTATAAACAAAAAGAGACCAACTAAGTTTTAAATTTAAATCAATTTATAAAGTGATGCAAATTATATCAAATGCAATATTAATTATGGATTTGTTTGCAAATCGCACATTAATTATTTAAATTTGTTGGGTTCGCAAGATAATTTGAATCAAAAACAATTAAATCAAACAACAATGAAAAAGCTTTACATTCTTTCCCTGATTGCAATATTGATGAGTTCATTAATTGTTGCACAAACGAATCACAGCGGAACCATTTCATCAAATGAAACATGGTTGTTAGCTGACGGCCCTCACACCATTACCGGCAATATTACGGTTGCCGATGGGATCACCCTGACCATTGAAGAAGGAAATACTGTTTATGTTGATGCCGGCAGGCGAATACGAGTTAGAGGAGCATTGATCGCTAATGGCTCCGCTGCGAACAACATTACCTTTACATCCAATTCGGCCATTCCTGCCAAAGGAGACTGGAACAATATTTATTTTACAGATGCCGATGCCGGAAGCATTCTTAATTATTGTAATGTAGAATATGGTGGATCAACAGCAGGCCTGGTGCGGGTAGTGAACTCAGCCAGTAATGTTACCATAACAAACTGTAATTTAAGTAATAGTGCAACCTATGGCATATATGTATCCAATGCCGCAGCAAATCCAATAATTGCTGATTGCAACATCTCTGATTGTGACAGTTATCCCATTTATACGCAAGCAAACAATGTAAACAACATAACAGGAATGATGACCTTTTCGGGTAACGCCCCTGATGCGATATGGGTGAATGGCGGAAGCATTTATACCGGCCAATGGTTAAATCACAATGTACCCTATATTTTAGGGACAAAGGATTTCACGGTTCTGGATGGACAAACCCTTGATATTTCTGCAGGAGTAGTAATGAAGATAGACGGCAACAGGCAATTCAGGGTTTTGGGTGCGATGAATGCTGTAGGAACGTTAGCAAATCCGATCGTATTTACTTCGAATGCTGCTGTCCCGGCACCCGGTGATTGGGAAAATATTTATTACAATGCCGTTGACTGGTTCTGCCAAATGGACCATTGTAAAATTGAATATGCTGGTTCTCAGAATGGAGCCATTTATACTAACAACAATTTTGGTTGGTTTATTACAATTCAATTTACCGAAATTAGTAACAGCCTTACTTATGGCTTTTACAACAGGCCCAATTCAAATGCCAAAATTACAGGATGTACGATTCATGATTGTGGTGATTATCCCATTCGAACCGGTGCAAACAGTGTTGGCCGTGTAGGTGCTATTGTTTCGTCAATGTATGGAAACAACCCTGATGCTATACGTGTTGACGGACAAGCGATAACAAATAACTGGACCTGGTACAACCATAGTGTGCCCTATATTATTTGGGGTGATGTCACGATAAACGACACTTATACTGTTACATTAAATCCTGGCCTGGAATTTAAATTTCAACCGGGTACAAGATTTCAGACAAATGGGAGATTAATAGCAAATGGTACAGAAACCGAACATATTGTTTTTACATCCAATGAAACTGTTCCAGCTGCAGGAGATTGGGAAAGGCTATATTTCTACAGTGCTGATGCCGGTACGCTATTAAATTATTGTGACATAATGTATGGAGGATCAAACCTGGGCGCCATTGATTTAAGAGCTACCGGATCAAATGTTGACATCTACAATTCAACCATTATGTATAGTGCCACAAGCGGTATAAACGTGCGAAATGGTTCCAATCCAATACTCATTAATAATACCATTACAGAAAATACTTCCGAAGGAATAAAGATCACAGGGGCGAATACTCCTGTATTTGGGAGCAACGAATCCGAGTGGAATGAAATTCATAACAATGGCAGCTATGAATTACTGAATGGAACGAATAACATAAATGCAAAATACATCTATTGGGGATCTGAGGATTGCAACGACCTGGGTGATTTTATTTATGATAAAGAAGACCAGGCCAATCTTGGAATTGTTGATTATGTACCCTGGTTGAATATGGGCCATGGATTGCCTTCTTTTGCCACTACCTGGACAGGAGCGGTTAACACATCCTGGAATGAAGATGGAAACTGGGATGAAAACGTACCTTGTTTTATGATTGATGTCACAATTCCTGACCTGCCCAATCAACCGGTAGTTTTTTCGGATGAAAGCTGTAACGATTTAACCATGGAGGCCGGATCACAACTTACCATCTTCTCAGGCAGCCAATTGGATGTAAATGGTGATTTTTTGATGGAAGCCAATGCAGCAGGAACCTCATCACTGGTTGAAAACGGAAACTTTTCGGTTAGTGGAAACACAGCAGTTGAGTTTTACGTTACGGAAGACAGATGGCACTACGTTTCTCCCCCTATGAGCAATCAGGTATCAAATGTTTTTAATGGAATTTACCTCTACGATTATGATGAAGCAACTGACATTTGGAATAACATTGTTGATACTACTGTTTTGCTAAATACAGGGCAAGGATATAAAATTTGGTCAAGCAGTACAATCTATCCATTCACCGGTACAACCTCCGTAACTTATGAAGGCGGGGTTCTGAACAGTGGAAATATCAGCCCTGCACTCACCAATATCGGGAATGGCTGGAATTTCGTTGGAAACCCCTACCCCTCAGCAGTTGACTGGGACAATATTGGATGGATCAAGAGCGATATAAGTGGAACAGTATATGTATGGGATGGTGTGCAATATATTACCTGGAATGGTTCAACCGGTGATCTGACCGACGGAATAATTCCAGCCCAGCAGGGATTCTTTGTTGAGGCAACCGGTAGCAATCCGGGTTTAATCGTATCAAATACAACACGTACTCACGGTGTTGATCCGTATAAAAATGAAGTAATAATACCTTCAATAGAATTTATGGTTACCGGCAATGGGTATTCTGACAAAACATTTGTTGAAATCAATGAGGAGGCAACCACTGCTTTTGATCAACAATTTGATGGATATAAACTTTATGGCATTGAAGAAGCCCCGCAGTTATACACCTTTATGGACAATCAAATATTGCGGGTTAATTCCATTCCAAAAGTTTCTTCCGACTTAACCCTGCAAATGGGACTGGAAGTTGGTGCTAAAAATGAATATACCATTTATGCATCCGGGATAAACACGTTGGGAAGCAACGTAGAAGTTTACCTCGAAGATTTGCAGGAAAATGTAATTATTAATCTGAACAAAGAAACAGCTTATTCTTTTATTGCCAGCCCATCTGACGATGCCAA
This sequence comes from Bacteroidales bacterium, assembly GCA_041393255.1. GTDB lineage: Bacteria > Bacteroidota > Bacteroidia > Bacteroidales > JAADJA01 > JAADJA01. Next base: position 216,398 of record JAWKKM010000006.1, read on the forward strand.
CCGTTTCTTAATCCACTTCTCTGTTCTTGGTTTTGAAAAAGACTTTCCTGTTCTTGAGCAACAAAAAGAAATTTCAATCTATTCGAATGAGCATACCATTTATATCAACAATTTCAGCGGCCTTGAGTTAGACGGCGATGTAGTTGTATACAATATAATGGGCCAGGAGATTTATAGAGAGAGGTTACAAAATGTTCAAATCAACAAGATCAATCTAATTACAGATCCAGGATATTTCATTGTTAAAGTTCAAACCGGCACAAGCCTGTATTCTGAAAAAGTTTTTATCAAATAAATATAAGAACCATTAAAAAGGATGCTCCCAAAAGGATCATCCTTTTTTTATGCCTTTTACAAGCATATAGGCAATCCCATACTTAAATATATTTACTACCTTCGAAGCAAATTAAAAAAACATGAACCGGTTTTAATTCCATGACGGCAAATCAAAACGATGAAGTATTCAGCATATTAAGAACATTGGTTTACTATGATATTTTTGATTATCCGTTATCAAAAAGAGAAATCGTTAAGCAAAGTTGTTCCAATGGACTGGATGACGAAAAATGTTCCCGGGCTCTGAAGTACCTTGTTGAGAACAATGTAATCTATAAAATTTCAGGATTCTATTCCCTCTCAACAATCCCGTAAAAATTCAAACAGAATAAAAGGAAACGATCTGGCTAAAAGTGGATGCTGAAAGCAAAACGTTTTTCAACCTTCATCTCCAACTTTCCATACGTAAGAGGAATTTCACTTTCAGGATCCTTATCAAAAGGCTACATTGGTGATGACCCGGATATAGATTATTTTATCATTACTAAAGAAAACAGGCTTTGGCTCTCCTGTACAATGCTGATTGCATTTAAGAAAATCTTCCTTTTCAATTCCTGCAAATATTTTTGTGTTAACTATTTTATTGACACCAACAATCTTGAAATTGAAGAAAAAACCTTTTTACGGCTACTGAGCTGTCAACCTTGATACCGGTTTATGGTAAATCTGTCAAGCAAAGGTTTTTTGAGTCCAACAAGTGGGTGCAAGATTACTATCCAAATTATTTAACACAACAGCAAGATGAGCTAATCCACAGGCCTTCGGGATTAATAAAAAAATCAGCGGAAGCCTTGTTCAATAACAAATTGGGCGATTTTCTGGATAATTATTGCATGAAGATTACCATTAAGCATTGGGCAAAAAAATTCAAACACAAATATACTGAAGAAGAGTTCAAGCTGCTGTTTAAATCAGGGAAAAGCATCTCGAAACACCATCCCCGAAACTTCCAGAATGTCGTTTTGGAAAAATTCAAAAACAAGATGGAAACCCTTGAAAAAGCCCATAAACCTGTGCTGGAGAATTACAACAAATCATTGTCAACTTAAGATACGCCTTGATGAGTAAAGTTTTATTTACACATTCCTATTTTTACAAATTCGACCACAAACAATGGAAGAACAAACAACCCTTTCCTCCTTTAGGAACCATTACCGCTGCTGCTGCAATAAGGGAAGAGGGATATGAAGTAAGCCTTTTTGACACCAATTTAACCGATGGGCCTGAAGAAATCATTCCGTCCATTTCATCCATCCAACCTGATTTCCTGGTTATTTACGATGATGGTTTCAACTACCTGACAAAAATGTGCCTTACACATATGCGGGATGCTGCTTTTGAACTTATTAAAATTGGAAAAGCTCACAATTGCAAAGTGATTGTTTCAAGCTCCGATTCCACTGACCACTATGAGGATTACCTAAATAAGGGAGCAGACTTCATATTGCTTGGCGAGGGGGAAATTTCACTCAGCGAATTACTTGTTTCAATTGAAAAAGAAAATACTAATTTCACCGGGATACAAGGGCTTTGCTACAGCGATAACGGGAAAACAATTAATACCGGACGAAGGCAGGTAATTGATGAACTTGATGAATTGCCGATGGCAGCCTGGGACTTGGTGGACATACAACGTTACAAAAACATTTGGTTAAAACACCATGGCCATTTTGCATTGAACCTGGCAACTACGCGGGGCTGTCCTTACTCATGCAATTGGTGTGCAAAACCCATTTTCGGCAAAAAATACAATTCAAGGTCACCCGTGAAAGTAATCCATGAAATTGAATACCTGATGAAAAACTATGGTGCATCCTATTTCTGGATTTGTGACGATATATTTGGCCTGAAGCCTGGCTGGATTCAGGAATTCAGGGATAAGGTACTTGAGAAAAAGCTATCCTTTAAGTACATGATGCAATCAAGAGTTGATGTAATGTTGCAGGATGATACCATACAGGCAATGGCAGAGTCAGGACTCGACATTGTATGGGTAGGTGCTGAATCGGGCTCTCAGAAAATTCTGGATGCCATGGAAAAGAACATCACCATCGCACAAATTTATGAAGCTCGTAAAAAACTTAAGGAGCATAATGTGAAAGTAGCCTTTTTCCTGCAATTCGGATATTTAGGCGAAACTTATGAAGACATCCTTTTAACCGAAAAAATGCTTTTCGATTTGATGCCTGATGATATGGGAATTTCGGTTTCTTACCCTTTGCCCGGAACCAAATTTCATGAGAAAGTAAAAGATGATTTAATCCAAAAAGCCAATTGGACCGACTCTGATGATCTGGACCTTATGTTTAAAAACACCTATTCCCCGCAGTTTTACAAAACCTTGCATCGTTACATCCATAAAAAATTCAGAAAGAAACAAGGGATTGAAAAAATAAAGGAATCACTGAAGAATCCTTTCAAATTCAGGTTGGGTTTGTTGCGGACAACCATCGCAGTCATCTATTATATTCCTGCATCGCTTTTTTACAAATCAAAACTAAAAAAGGAGATGAACTAAACAAGGGTTCTATGTTTGATGAAATTGCCAAAACATATGATGAAACCTTTACCTCAACGCGGGTTGGAAAAATGCTTCGGGAAATGGTGTGGGAATATTTTTATGAGATCCTGCCACAAAACACTGCACTTAACATCCTGGAATTGAATTGCGGAACAGGGGAGGATGCCATTTATTTTGCAAAGATGGGGCATAGAGTAACCGCCACGGATCTTTCGGAACAAATGATTGAGGTATTTAATGAAAAGATTAAAAATTCTGAATTTGATTCCATGATTAGAGCGAGAACCTGTGATTTCAGAAATATCCTGGATATTGAACATCCTGAAAAATACGATTTGGTTTTTTCCAATTTTGGAGGGTTGAATTGTGTTGACACCCATGATCTTAAAAACCTCTCTTCCGACTTAAACAGGATATTGAATCCAAATGCCAGGTTTATTGCTGTTGTCATGACCAGGTTTTGTCTCTGGGAAAGTTTGTATTTTCTGGCTAAAATTAATTTTGCCAATGCATTCCGAAGAAATACTTCAAAATCCCTTGAAGTGAAATTAGGAAACAATATAGTTAACACCTGGTACTATTCCCCGGCCAACTGGGATTTGATATTTGGTAAATATTTTGAAAAAATCAACATGCGGCCCATAGGTTTTTTTCTTCCTCCCTCCTATCTCGATCCATTTTTCGTCAACAAGCCGGCGCTGCTTAGCAATTTATTTTCCCTTGATAAAAAGGTTTTTAAAATTCCTTCCCTGGCATATATATCCGATCATTTTTTAATGGACATGAAAATGAGGCCACGATCATGAAAGTGCTTCTCACTCACGGATATTTTATCGGTGAAGACGCAATCGAACAAAAGGTGATGCGGCCTTATCCTCCTTTGGGGTTGTTATATATTTCAGCTTTTCTTGAACAAAAAAGAATAGAACATGAAGTATTTGATTCCACATTCTCTGAATTTGAAATGCTATGCCAATACATTCAAACCCATAAGCCTGATTTCATTGGTATTTATGTCAACTTCCTGACAAGGATCAACATCCTTAAAACAATCAACTTCATAAAAAAGGAGGCAAGCCTGAAGAGCATTAAAATCATCCTCGGAGGGCCGGATGTAAGGCATAACATGGATGAGTATTTAAAGCGGGGAGCCGATTATCTTGTAGTTGGAGAAGGAGAGTTGACTTTTTCTGAATTGATTGAAGGTTTGCAAATAAAGAAAGAAGTAAAAAACATTCAGGGGATTGCCTATTTGGATGATGAAAGCCAATTGGTATTTACCAGCGAAAGAACCCATCTTCCCGACCTCCAAACCCTGCCCTTTCCGAATCGAAAAAAATAAATATTCATGCCTATTTAAAGATTTGGAAAGAAAAGCACAATCAAAATTCGATAACCATAAACACCCAGCGGGGCTGTCCTTTCACCTGCAATTGGTGCAGCCACGCAGTGTATGGCGACACATACCGGCGCAGACCGGTCAAATCAGTTATTGCAGAGATTAAAGAACTTATTGTTGAATACAACCCCGATTCATTTTGGTTTGTGGATGATGTTTTCACCATGAGTGAAAAATGGTTAATGGACTTTCAGCAGGAATTACAAGCCAATCATTTAAAAATCAAGTATGAATGTATTACAAGAGCCGACCGATTAAATGAGAAAATAATTAAAACCTTAAAAAATACCGGTTGCGAAATGCTTTGGATAGGCGCTGAAAGCGGCTCACAGAAAGTAATTGATTTGATGGACAGAAGGGTTGATATTAAGGTGGTCAGGGAGATGATCAAACGTTCGAAAAATCAGGGAATCAAAACCGGAACATTTATCATGCTCGGATATCCGGGCGAAACCTCAAAAGACATTCAGGAAACTATCTACCACCTGAAAGAAAGCAATCCTGATATTTTCACGATCAACATTGCCTACCCGATTAGGGGAACAAAATTGTTTGAAGATGTAAAAGAAAAGATTGTGCCAGTAGAAGCCGACTTTGAAACCATTGACAGGAATGTTGATTTCAAAAGAACCTACAACCGAAAATATTATGATTATGCCATACGCAAAGTATACAATGAAGTTAACTATCACAAATACAAATTGAATAAAAAAAATGTTTTAGCTTTGAAATGTAAACTAAAATCAGCCACAGCATCTATTGGGATGATTATATACAAATAATTATGAATCAACAACCCTTTCAAAAAATAACTGATTTTCTTACTCGATTAAGCAAGGAAAATGGAGTCTATTTTGCCGGGGATAAAATTAAAACCGTTCCTTTCGAAGATGCTTACATTAATTCAAGGAAAAATGAAAAACGGTTACTATCGGATGAGATGGTTAAAGCATTGCCCCATTTAAAAAATGGACCACATCAGAAAGAGTGGGGATTAAGGGCTAAATCGGCTAAACGTGTTTTTGATTATTTTTCAAAAATCAAGAACGCTAACCTTCTGGATGTGGGATGCGGAAATGGATGGTTTACTTCAGGGATTGCACAAAACCCCAATATCAGGGTTATCGGACTTGATATGAATGCAATTGAATTGCAACAGGCTTCGAGGATTTTTCAAAAAAATAACCTGGATTTTGTTTTTGGCGATTTATTCTCATTGCCTTTTGAAAAAGATAGTTTTCAATACATTACCCTGGTTGCATCCATTCAATATTTTAAAGACTTGAACGTGCTTATAAACCGATTGATGAAACTGCTTGCCGATAAGGGAGAAATCCATATTGTTGACAGCCCGTTTTATACTTTATCTGCGATTGAGGCCGCAAAAGAAAGAACAGTTAATTATTACCGGCAATCGGGACAGGAAGAAATGATCGGTTTTTATCATCATCATAGTTTTAATGAACTTAAAGAGTGGAATTACGAAATTCTTTATTCTCCAGGTAAGAACAATTTTATCAGAAAGTTTTTCCAATTTCATGACATCCCTTTTCCCTGGATAAAAATCACAAAGGAATAACCCTTCAGAAGCAATGGCACAAGCAAAGAATAGCAGGAAAGCAAATAACCGGTCAAATAGCATGATGGCCTATTTTCTGGCGGGTGCAGTAGGCATTGTTATTCCTGTGCTTCACTTTCAAACAACCATCGACCCTGTATTGTATCCCAGATTTTTGGGATGGAGCATACTATGCCTGATTTTACTTCTTTCTTTTTGGGTGTCAAGATCAAAAATTCATTTCCAGTTAAACGGGTTTTATAACGGATATTTCATTTCACTGGGAGCATTCATTTTAGTATCCATTCTATCGCTGGTTTTGGCATACAACCCGATTGAAGGATTAACCGACTTAATGAAATGGATATTGGTATGGATTTTTTCAGCGATTGTTTTGCAAATCCTTTTCCTGGATAAAAATGCATTGAATATTCTTATAAAAGGGATGATCCTATTCGCTTTTCTGATTTCACTGGTTGGGATTTATGAATACTTTACTAAAACATTAGACAATCCTGATCCAAATGCTATTTATGAAGTCAAGGGCCTAATGGGACATAAAAACCAATACTCTTTTTCATTGCTCCTTGTTTTGCCCTTTCTTGCCAGTTCAATTATTCTCCTCAATGGTGTATGGAGAAATGCAGGAATCGTTGCAACCTTTATTGTGCTTATTATGATAAGTTTACTGCAAACCCGTGCTGTTTGGATTGCGATGGGTTTGTCAACCTTCCTGGTTGGATTCACCCTTTGGATTAGCCACAAAAAAAATTCGCTTTTCAAGCTTCAACGGAAATGGATTGTCAGATTTGGTGCGGCAATAGTTAATATTATTCTATTCATCGTTTCGATCAGTTTCCTATTCCCTGATTATAATCCTGTAAAGAAAGTCACATCAAGGGTTAGCACTATTTTCGACCCGGAATTTACCAGCAATCAGTGGCGAATTGAAATCTGGGATGCAACCTTCAGGCTGGCAAAAGACAACCCGGTAGTTGGTGTGGGAGGTGGAAACTGGAAGATTTCCATCTACCCCTATTACGGCAGGTACTTGCCTTCGGTTTTCAAGCACTGGCGCAATCCCCACAACGATTACCTGGGCATTCTTTCCGAAAAGGATTTTTAGGCCTGGCCGGCTTTTTAACTATATTTATATTTCTTATCTTTTATGGAATTAAAAGCATCCTCAGAGCATCCGGCAAAAAAACAGCACTCGTCAATGCATTTTTCCTTTTTGGGATTTCCGGTTACATGACTATTTCCTTTTTCTCTTTCCCCAACGAAAGAATAAATCATTTGATATTTTTTTCCATCATTGCTTCAATAATTATTTCCAATTATTATCAATCTTCAGCTGGTGATCAAAATGCTCGAATTATGCCAAAATGGGCATTTATCCCGCCTTTCTTAAGTGTTCTGCTAATCAGTATTTTTGGGTATTACTGTGTAAAAAGTGAATATTATATATCGAAGGTGCAATCACTGAGAAACAAGAATGAAGTTGATTTTATGGAACGATATGCAAAAAAGGGATATTTTCGCTTTGCCCCTATCGAGCCAAGGTTTTCATTTCCCATTGCGATTTACTATAGAATAGCCGAGTATGAAAAGAAGAATTATAAATCTGCTCTTAACTTCTTCCTCGATAGTTACCGGCAACATCCACCAGTATTGCCGTGATGAACAATCTGGGTTCCGCCTATGGCAGCTCGGTATACTTGATTCTACAAAGATCTTTCAGGAAAAAACGCTGGAGATTTTTCCACATTACGAAATAGGGCTGATCAATCTTGCAAAAACATACATTGTTGAAAAGAATTATGAGAAAGCTTATCAGGTAATCCTTTCATGCGACCCGAAAACCAGTAACGAAGAAGTTTTGCAAATCAAACAATACTTGGAAAGCACAATTGATTAATCTTTTTGCAAAAGGCTTTTCATTTCTTCATATTGAGAAATGTCGGTAACAATTAACTTCTTTTCTCCATCTGCCTTTTTCAGGGAATGTTCAATTTGTGAGTATAACAAATTCAATTCACCATTCTTTAATACCCAAATAAAACGGGCACCTTGCATGGCTACAAAAACACGATTCTTTAAGGTGTCCGAAAGATTTATATCAAATCTATGAATCGCATTTATATCCTCCTTTTGAAACTTCATTTTAAGGGTATCAATTTCTGGTTCAGCAAATGCATTGTGCACATTTAAAAGTATTCCATAACCGCTTTTCCTGATCCCTGAATACCAAATAACCTTTTCAATACTTTTTTGGGGATGGTCTGCAAAATCAACCCCCAGAAGATGAAGGGTTTCATCGTAGCGGCTTGCACCTTCTTCTGAAGAAATTTTTTCCTTTTGAGACATGCAAGCAAAAAGGAAAATGGGAATCAAAACAAAAACCGGAAACAGCTTTTTCATGATGCGATTTATTTTCTTCCCGGAAATTCCGGATGAAGGTTAAACAATGAATCCTGCGATTTTTCACCAGAAATGCGCCGCTTGTGCAATTCATAATCAAATGATTTAAGCTGCACTTTGTTCCAATACATGGGTGATTTATCTTTCATAAAACGAACCCTTTCGATGTTGTAGTGCAATATCGCCCCTTTACACATTTCGCAGGGTTCAAAGGTAGAATACAGTATCAATTTATCACGGTCAAGGTTTGCAAATGTCCTTAAGCCTAATTTCCTTACAGCATTATTAATGGCATTGATTTCGGCATGGCCGGCCACATTCGAATCCGATTGTACCGTATTGTATCCACGGCCAATGATCGAACCCTCATAAGTAACGATAGCTCCAACCGGTACATCCAACGATCCAAGGGATCGTGCAGCAAGATTAATTACCTCCCGTTTCTGTTCAGGGTTGATCCCTGCTTTCGGTTTTAATTGAAAAATCCGGCTTTGCAAAACTGCAACCAGAAAAAAGGCCAGCATGAAGTAAAAAAATATTCGCTTAAAAGGTCCATTTCCGGCCATAAGATAGAGTTTTATTTTCTGAGCCTGATCTTCTGATCAGGATAAAGGGTTGCATTTTTACTTAGGGTATTGTATTTACACAACTTCGATAGCTTCACTCCTGTTAATTGAGATACATCATACAGATTCTCTCCTGGCTTAACAACATGAAATTCCTTCTTTGAACTTTTCTTTTTGGCTTCCAGATAGATGATCTGCCCCTCTTTTATTACATCCTTTTTTTTCAGTTCATTGTATTTATAAACCTGATGGGTATAGATTTTGAAGTCTTGTGCAATCGCGTAAAAGGTGTCCCCTTTCCGGGCATAAATAAATTTCACATTGTTGTTGGAAAACAGCTGACGACCGGCAACTGTCCCCAATGCTACAGGCGTGAAGCCCTCTCCGTAGTCAGGTATTTCTCTCTCAACAACTTCCTTTTCCACCTTTGGCCTGTGGCGGTTTGCCTTTTTATCGTTGTAGTTTTTATCGTACTTATACAATTCATGGTCTTCAATGATCTTTATCAACAATTCGGGATAGCGCGGATTGGTTGCATAACCAGCCTTTTTCAAGCCCCTTGCCCAGCCTTTATAATCTTCAATTTCAAGCTCAAACAAAAAGGCATAGCGGTCGCGGGTTGTTAAAAACTCCGAGTGGTCTTTATAAGAATCATAGGGATCTTTATACTTCCTGAAACACTCATCTTTAGCATCATCATCCATGTGGTAGGTTTTTCCGGTCCATCCCTTATGGCATTTTATCCCAAAGTGGTTATTGGCATTTCGGGCAAGCGAACTGTTCCCATGGCCCGATTCAAGGATTCCCTGTGCCAGTGTAATGCTGGCCGGAATCCCAAAAGTATTCATCTCTTCAATGGCAATATCCTTATACAATTCAATGTACTCCTCCCTGCTTATCTTATGGGATGGTAACTGGGCAACCACAAATTCAGTAAAAAACACCCACGAACAGATAACTATTATAAAGATATGATATGCTTTGCTTTTCATTTTGAAAGTGATAATTCCCAACGAAATGCAAAGTTCGTATATTGTATACGATACAGGGAGTAGAGCCAATGAAACTTATTCACACTCTTGTGTTAATTGGATTAAGTGAATAGCCATAATCCCACAACTTACTTTAATCCCAAAAACCCATCAATGTATCCGAGATGTAATTAAACTATGTTTTAGTTAAATGAATTAACTTTGCGGTCAAAACATATCAAACATGAAATATATATTTTCAATTATTGCTTTCGCTGTATTGTTTGTGGGGTGTAGCACAGACGATGACCAGGCAGAAATTGATGAAAACATTATAAAACAATATCTATCCGATAACAATCTTGAAAGTGAAAAGCATTCATCCGGATTGTACTATAGAATTACGGAACCTGGTGGTGGCTCAAGCCCTGATATCAATTCAAACATCACCATCAGGTATAAAGGTTATTTTATTAGCGGTGAAGTCTTCGATGAAACCACAGGCAATTCAACCGCTACTTTCCCATTAAGTGCCCTGATTCAAGGATGGCAAATCGGAATTCCCTTGCTAAAGCATGGAGGTTCCGGACAATTCTTTATCCTCCGGTTTGGGATATGGGGATCAGCAAAAAGGAAGCATACCAGCCAATTCCGTTCTTATTTTCGACATCGAACTGGTAGACTTCGATTGATCCTTTTCATTAAGCCAGGCCAGTGAGTTAAATCATTTTCCGGGGGTCCACCCATTCATTGAATTCCTCTTCTGTCAGATAACCCAGGCTTAAAGCAGATTCTCTAAGAGTCAATCCTTCTTTATGAGCTTTCTTGGCAATTTCTGCGGCTTTCTCATAGCCAATATGGGTATTCAAAGCGGTAACAAGCATGAGTGAATTTTCCAGGTTTTTCTGTATAAACGGAAGATTGGGTTCAATGCCCACAGCACAATTATTGTTGAATGCAACACAAGCATCACCCAATAAACGGCCAGCCTGTAATAGATTATAAATCATGACCGGCTTAAAAACATTCAATTGAAAATGGCCTTGCATTCCACCAGCCGTGATGGCTGCATCGTTTCCGATAACCTGGGCACAAACCATGCTCAAGGCTTCGTTTTGAGTAGGATTTACCTTTCCGGGCATAATGGACGATCCGGGTTCATTGGCCGGAAGTTGGATTTCACCGATACCGCAACGGGGGCCAGATGCCAGCATACGCGTATTGTTGGCAATATGCATCAGGCTAACAGCCAATGTTTTTAATGCTCCGGAGGTTTCAACCATCGCATCGTGGGCAGATAAGGATTCAAATTTATTTTCGGCTGTCCGGAACGGATAACCCGTTAGTTGAGCAATGATCTCAGCAACTTTTTCAGAATATCCTTCCGGTGTATTGATACCTGTGCCTACCGCTGTTCCACCTAAGGCCAGTTCCAACAAATGATCAAGAGTGTTTTTTAATGCCTTCAATCCATGATCCAGCTGGGATACGTATCCGGAAAACTCCTGTCCCAAAGTGAGTGGTGTAGCATCCATCAGGTGGGTACGTCCGGTTTTTACAATACTTTTAAAATCTTCAGCTTTTTTTGCCAGCGTATTGCGCAACATCTCAACTCCAGGAATGGTTGTTTCCACCATCATTTTATATGCAGCAATGTGCATAGCAGTTGGAAAAGTATCATTGGACGATTGCGATTTATTCACATCATCGTTGGGATGGATGGTCCTTTTTCCATCACCCAGTTTCCCTCCGTTGATCACATGGGCCCGGTTAGCCACCACCTCATTCATATTCATATTCGACTGTGTCCCGGAGCCTGTTTGCCAGATGACCAATGGGAAATTATCATCCAGTTTCCCTTCCAAAACTTCATCGCATGCCTGGGCGATTAACTTCATTTTACCTTCAGGCAAAACGCCCAACTCAAAATTGGTCATCGCGGCTGCTTTTTTCAAATAAGCAAATGCACGGATAATTTCAGTTGGCATGGAAGCCGGGTCGCCAATTGGGAAATTTAACTTCGACCGTTGTGTTTGTGCACCCCAATACTTATCGGCAGGAACTTCAACCGTTCCCATGGTGTCTTTTTCTATTCTGTATTCCATAATCTTTTGTTATTAATTGACCTCTTATTATTAGTACTATTTACTTTTAAACAATTTATCCATATTTTCCGGTGGATCAGCCCAAACAGCTTTATATCCTTTTAATACAATCGGGCGCTTAATCAGCTTGGGATTTTCAACCATGATCTTGATCCATTCTTCATCGGTGAAGTTTTTCCCTTTGAATTGCTTTTTGAATATCTCTTCCTGTTCACGGATCACTTCCGTAGGAGGAACATTCATTTTGATCAGTATATCCTTTAATTCCTCTTCGGTTAAGGGATTTTTCAAATACTCAACAACTTCAAATTCAACGCCCTTTCCTTCGAGGTAGGATAAACCCGCACGGGATTTTTTGCATCTGGGATTATGGTAAATTTTAATCATAATTTAGATTTTTTATATCAGTTTAGGAATAAATTTCAATTTCAAAATGGTCCCAACCGCTATTCTATTAACGTCATTTCTTCTACAAGATGCCCGGCACCGGCAAATTTATCAATGATAAACAGGCAGTAGCGGATATCGAGGGAAATATTCCGGCATTGGCTTTTATTGTATACGATATCGCTCATGGTGCCTTCCCAGCAGCGGTCAAAATTCACACCTACCAGGTTTCCATCAGCATCCAACAAAGGGCTGCCTGAATTTCCACCGGTAGTATGATTGGTAGCAGTAAAGCAAACATGCATGGTACCATCTTTATCGGCATAACGGCCGTAATCCTTGTTTTTATATAACGCCTTGAGCTTGTCCTCCACTACATAATCATAAATTTCGGGGTCTTCTTTTTCCAAAATTCCATCAAGGGTGGTAAAATAATTGAAGGAAATAGCATCGTCAGGCTGATAACCATCCACATTTCCATAAGCTACCCGAAGGGTAAAATTGGCATCGGGATAAAACTTTCTCATGGGTTGCATTTCCATCTGGGCGGCCATATAAATCCGCATCAAACTATCAATAGCAACGTGTTGCTTTTTAGTCTGTGACCTAAGTTGATGATTGTAATACTGGTAGGTACCATCCGCAATATGATATATGGGATCCTTCATTATCTTTTTGGCAGCTGACTTTTTATATGAATTTAAGATGGAAAGCAGTTTTGATTCATTGACAAATATTGACTTCTCAAAAATTTCATCAGCCATTTTATTAATATCACCCCCATACTTTGTATACATCTCAGTAATCACATCCGGCCTTCCGTCGTCATTATTCAAATAGAAATCTGAAATCAAAGCGACAAATACATCCCGGTCTATCCCTGGTTGATATTCAGCGTAAAACGAGATAGCCGACTTTAAGCGCTTCTCAACCAATTCTGAAATCTCCTGATCACTGCTTTCCTTCATCATGCTTAATTCAACAAGGTTGGAGAATGACCTGGCAAACCGAATTGCTTCAACACCCAAAACTCCTTCATTAATGTAGGTTGTTTGATAATTCAATGACTCCAGGTTCGAGTAGGTTTCTTTAAATCCATCGAGTAACGAACCATATTTGCTTTTCAACTCATCGGATGAATTCACCCAACTGGTAAACTCCTCTTCAAAAGCCTTCTTTTGTTCGATGGTTTTCAAACGATTAATCCCCCGGCTCTCACCGATTGATTTTTTCCAGCCATTGGCAATACCTGCCTGTTTGGCAGAATATTGGATCCTTACTTCCTTGCTTTCGTTCATGGCCCTTTCGAAAATTTCCAGGCGTTTTCCTCTCAGTTTGATCCGGACGGGATTAATAACGTTTACCTGCATATCAACACCATAGGAAGGGATATATTCCTGGGTTGAACCCGGATAACCAAACACAAATGTAAAATCACCTTTCTCTACCCCTTTTGTGGAAATTTTAAAATGCCGTTGTGGCTTGTAAGGAACATTATCTTCGGAGTACTCGGCAGGTTTATTGTCCTTATCGGCATATATCCGGAAAAGCGAGAAGTCACCTGTATGTCGTGGCCACATCCAGTTATCGGTATCACCACCAAATTTTCCAATATTGGAAGGCGGAGCACCCACAAGCCGAACATCTTTAAAAACTTCGTTGATAAACAAGAAATAACGGTTGCCCTGGAAAAATGGCTTGATTACCGCATCATAATGCGTGTCATTGACTACGTCCTTTTTTAAGCTGTCGATATTTGCACCAATTACCTTAAATCGATCAAATTCACTCATTTCGGATGTAACACCGTTCAGCACCTGTTCCGTAACCTCCTCCATCCGGATCAGAAAGGTAACGGTTAAGCCCGGATTTGATAATTCTTCCGATCGATCCATCGCCCAGAAGCCATCGGTCAAATAATCGTTTTCGAGGGTTGAATGATTTTGAATCCGCCCATAGCCACAATGGTGATTTGTTAAAATTAAGCCTTCATCAGAGATTAATTCGGCAGTACAACCCCGCCCGAAAATAACGATGGCATCTTTCAGGCTTGAATGATTCATGCTGTAAATATCTTCCGCTGTAATTCGCATGCCCATTGCCTGCATTTCGGCTTCATTCAATTCATTTAAATACAAAGGTATCCACATCCCTTCATCTGAACGAGCATTAATTTGCAATAAAATAACTGTGATTATTAAGGCAAGAAAATTTTTCATTTAATTGTTTTTAAATATCCGATGGCAAATATAGTAAATTGAAAAACCCATCAAAGCCGACCTTTCAATTTTTATTATCATTTCGTACTTAGCTGTGGCAGGTGGCTCATTTTTTCTATTATTTTGGTTGATTATTATGCTGTTCAGATATACAAATTATCAGATTTGATGTGACAGACTTAGGTTGACATCTTAATGTAGGGGGATGTCCTTCGACAGGCTCAGGATGACCTCATTAAGTTGGGGAATGATGCCTTTGAGTGACACTTTGGTATCTTCGAGTGACACATCAGTATCTTTGAGTGACATATTGGTATCTTAATGTGACTATTCAGTATCTTTAGGTGACTTTATAGTATCTTTATGTGACATTTTAGTATCTTTGAGTGACTATATAGCATCTTTAAGTGAGACAATGGTATCTTTGGATAAGGAAATGAAACCTTGAGGTGTGGAAAGGAACCTTTATGTTGAGAAATGGATGCTTATATCAAGATGATGTAGGGTATTTCAGGGCTGCCGGTTTCAGTGGTTTTACCTGCACCCGGAACATATATCCTTTGAAACGGCTCACCCTCTTCGGTAATATCTGTTTTATACATACCGCATACTTCCACGTTGAATGCCACCTGCTGATTGTTAGAGGTAACAAGATTGATAATAGGAGGTTCAGGGGTTGTTTTTGTAAAGGTTACCCATTCCTGTGTATAAACAATACTACCAAACAAGCAGTATAAAACCGCTATTAAAATTGACTTTTTCATAATGATAAGATTTTAGCGAATGATTAATAATTTATTGATTTCAGAAGAAAATTCTTTGCATCTTATTTTGTAAAAATATATTCCTGTACAAACCGTGTTTCCATAACTATCAGTACCATCCCATTGTAGTGAACTTTTACCGGATACGTTATACTGCCTGATCAGGTCACCTCGTACATTATAAATACTCAATACGGGTTTAGTACAATTTTTAGGTAATTTGAAGGTAAAGGTAGTTTGGTTTATAAACGGATTTGGATAATTAGACAATTTATTATCATCAATTTCAGGAGTATTAACATCTGTTATTGTTGAGTCCAGGTCATGGAAATAAGTGGTAAAAGTTTCCCCGTAATCACTGCTGTAATCAATATAAAGCCACACATGATCTCCTGCATCATTTATCCTGCTTCGCATAACATAAAATGAACCGGGTTCCCTGCCGGCAGTATAAAAAACCCTCCAGAAATATAAATCAATATATTCTGATTCGTATTTCTGTGTCCAGGAATAACCTGTATCAGTGCTATGAAATATCTTATAATTTGAATCTAACCACCAAGAGATTAAATACATTTCACCTGCTTGTGTACCTCTGCTAATTCGAGGTTGATTACCACTTACTGACCAAAATGCTACTACGCTATCAATTGGAATTGTAATAAAATTTTGACCATAATCAAAGCTATATTTCAAATTGAAACCAATGCCAGCAAATCCACTTTTTCCATATAGCTCTCCAGGTTCAGTACCCACTTCTAAATAAAATTTGATATCCAAATTATTTATATTAAAAGAAGAACCATAACTATCACTATAAAACAGGGTTCCTTCTACATCAGTTCCATTTTTGTAAATTTCACCTTCAACACTTCCGCTTGTATAAAACCCTGTTGATGTATAATTCTCAACATATTGCCAGCTTTCCCCTAAATCAAAACTTACCCATAATTCACCTCCCCCATAGTTATATAAAGCCCCGGGTGTAGCATCACCAAGCACTTTACCAACCCCCATTTCACTGGGAGGAGAGGCAGTACTGCTTTCGTATTGCAGGGTAATGGTTGCGCCGTTGTCAACGGAGCGGAAAATGCCGTAATGGATATGGCCGTAGTTGTCCATGTACCAGTCGGTGGTGAGGTAGAGTTCGCCGGGTTGGGCGCCGCGAGTAATTTGTGCAATTGTTTGGGTTTTTATTAAAGTCAAGAATAATAAGGTAAATAGTAGAATAGAGCCTTTATACTTCATTTTTATTGTTTTATTTATACGATATAGATTTACTAATTTATTTCATTTATTAAATTTTTAATGCGGGATTGACTCAATTTAAGCTCTTTTAGTTTTTCATTTTCTTGCCTGCGCTTCAGCAAAAACTAAATGTGCTTAAATTTGCGCCGGCCTTCGCCTTGTTGCTAACTCGTTTTATACGTATCAAATATACTGTTTAATTGTTTTGATTTCCGGTTAGAGGTATTATTTTATGGGTTGTATTGGTTTTAACACTATGGCTCGCTCTTTGACCGGGATAACGAACCCGGGCAGAAGGGAGAGGCTGCAGACTTGCGCCGGCAGGGGGTTGCAGCTACATGCGGGAGGGGTGCCAGGGATTGCTTCGTCGTACATCCTCGCAATGACGGGCCAGGTGGTTGGAGCAGGACAACAATCGGAGATTGGAAATTAATGCGGCGTGGCCGTCGTTGGTGACAACACCAACAACAGGGAGGGGAAATGATGGGAGTGTTCATTAAACCCCACCTTTGTGGAAATGGACTTCCAAAGGAGAAGGCGGGGTTTGTTATTTGAGGACGTTAATTAATTATTGTCATTTTCTTTGAATCGGTGGTTTGACCGTTGATTTATAATTCTGTTTATTTAACTATGATCGCTTTTTTTACTATCAAATTATTTCCAGAAATTAATTTATAGAAATAAACTCCTTCTCTCACCTTTGATCCATGATCATTATCA